>CAZVEW010000203.1:0-4793 GCA_964625955.1 uncultured Vicingus sp.
GGGAATTTCCGCTACAATGGTATATTCGTCGCGTGTTTCGGAAATATCCACTCGGATGAAATTAACGAAGGTGACGAAGTTGAATTTGATTTACAAGAAGGAAAAAAAGGACTAAACGCGGTAAACGTAAAAGTAGTATAAAATATACTTAACTTATTTTCTAAACAGAAAAGCCTATCAAAAAGATAGGCTTTTTTTATTGATTTTTTATAACTTTTCTACGTATTTATACGTAGAAGTAGAATGTGGAATTTAAGTATTTAAAGGTATTTCTTTAAGTATTTTCTTGTCTAAATTTAGACTATCTTAAAAACACCTCGTTCAGTGAATAAAAAAAATCAAAATAAAACAACAAAAACAAGTATTACATTAGATTTTACTTCTCCAAAATTTGTTGAAAAATTAAGCCTTTTATTCCGTAATAAAAACCAAGATTATTTAAACAAATTAGTTTGTTTTCTTGCCGAAATTTCAGGAATGGAGTTTGCTTTTGTTGGCTTATTCAATGCACCAACCAATAACATAACAACCAAAGCTTTTTGTGCCAGCAATAAATTATCAGATAATTTTATCTACAACATTAAAAACACACCTTGCAACAACGTAATTAACAGAAAATTATGTGTTTACAATAAAAATGTTCAAGAACTATTTCCTAAAGATGAAGATTTAAAGAAATTTGGTGTAGAAAGTTACATAGGCACACCTTTATATGATGCTGCAGAACAAATTATTGGCTTAATTGTATTAATGGGCAAAAAACCCATTAAAGACGATAAAAAATTAATTAACCTACTAACATTAATACAAAGTAAAACAGAATTAGTTTTAGAACATATTGAATTAAAAAAGAAACTACACCTTTCCATTTTACAATACAACGATGTATTTGAACATTTCCAAAATATATTTTTTTGGAACTATTATAACAGTAAAGATGAAATTATAAATGCCATTCTTTCACCATCAATAAAAAAGATATTAGGATATACACCTATTGAAATAGAAACCATTGGTTTTGATAAATTATATTTTAATCAAAAAGAAGGGAAATTATTTTTTAACTTACTTAAAGAAAAAAAAGGTTTAAAAGATTATCAAATAAAATTAATACGGAAAGATGGTAAAATAATTTATGCCAAAATTTCGTGCGAATTGTTAACCAATAATTTAATAAAAGGAAGTGCTTTTTCTATTAGAGGAATTATAAAAGACAGCACAAAAGAAATCTTTGAAGAAAAAAGAAGAAATATTGCTTACCTAATTGCAAAAAAAAGCAAAAGAAGGCTAACCGATGTTAACCTATTATCAGAATACATTTATCGCTTATTAAAAAATGAACTAGCTATTGATAACTTTTTTATTGCCATACAAAAACCTATTACCAACGAATTATATTTTCCTTTTTTTATTGACGGCAGTGATAACAGCATTAAAGCAAAGGCTACCATAAATAAACGAAAAAATGGCTTAACAGAATATTTAATTGCTAACAATAAAAGACTTACTGTTAATAAAGCCGATTTAATAGCTTTTGCTAAAACAAATAACATTACCATAAGAGGTAAAATATCAGAATACTTTATTGCAATACCTCTAAAATGCGAAGGAAGAAGCATTGGCGTTTTGGTTATCCAAACCTACAATAAAAACAGAAAATACTACCCGCAAGATATTGAGTTAATAGAATTTATTGCTACCCAAATTTCTTATGTTTTCGATAGAGAACAATACCTCGCAGAAATTATTGCTAACGAAAAATATTTTAAAGATTTAATTGAAAACTCAGTAGGTATTATCGCTATTATCGATAAAAACAAAACCTTTACTTATTTTAGTGGAAACGTTAAAAATATTTTAGGAATAGAATCACATGAATTTTTAGGAAAAGAAGCCAATGATTTTATTAAAGCTAAATACCATAAAACCGCTAACGATATATTTTCACGAGCTATTAACGATGAAAACTACAAACAATCTTACTTAATTCCAATTTACCATAAAAATGGCAATACTATCATTTTAAATGTTACCATTAGCAATCAACTAAACAATAAATCAATTAACGGCTTATTAATTAATGCTGAAGATGTAACCAAAGAACAAAATTTAAAAAGAACTTTAAAAATTAAAACCGAAGACTTGTCCATTATTTACAATAATGCCAACGATGGAATAGCTAGAATTGATGAAAAAGCAAGGTTCTTAGCCATAAATAATAGATTTTGTCAAATTTTAGGTTATGAAGAAAAAGAACTCTTAAACAAAGATTTTAGAGATTTTACCCATAAAGATGACATAGCAACTTGTGAGTTAGCCGTAGCAGATGTGATGTCTAGAAAGAAAAAATCTAACGAATTGTTTAAGCGATTTATTCATAAAAATGGCAGTATTATTTATTGTAGAACTTTTATAAAAGCAATATTTGACAAAAACGATAAATTTAAATACTTAATTGGCTTTATAAATGATATTACAAAAAATCACCATACCCAAAAGGACTTAAATGACCTAAAATTTGCTTTAAACGATGCTGCCAATATTACAAAAGTAAGTATTGATGGCTTTATTACTGATGTTAATAAGGAAGCTTGTAAAGAAGCTGGTTATACAAGAAAAGAAATAATAGGTAAACATATTAGAATTTTAAACTCAGGCATACACCCTAAATCTTTTTTTACTACTTTATGGCAAACTGTTTTAGCAGGTAAAGTTTGGAAAGGAGAAATTTGTAATAAACGAAAAGATGGCTCTTTATATTGGCTATACACCATTATTACACCAATACTAAACAATAAACAAAAAATAGATTATTTTTTAAGCGTACGCTATGATATTACCTCTAAAAAAGAAATAGAAGCCGATTTAATAAGTACAGTAATAGATACCCAAGAGCAAGAACGAGAACGATTTGCCCAAGAAATGCACGATGGATTGGGGCAAATATTATTGGCATCGAAAATGAATTTAGATGCTATCTCAGAAAACATTAATTCATTAGATAAAGAAACAACTATAATTTACCATAACTCGTTAAACTTACTTAACGAAGGCATTAAAGAAACAAGAAGTATTTCTCATGGCTTAATGTCTCGAACATTAAAGCAGTTTGGCTTAACCAAATCGATAGAAAATATGCTTTACTCCTTAAATCAAACTAAAAGTATTAATTTTTCTTTTACAGAAAACATCGGTAATGTAAGATATAATATAAAGCTAGAGATGGCTATTTATAGGATAATACAAGAATTAGTTAATAATATTTTAAAACATGCTAAAGCAACAAAAGGAATAATTAAAATTTTAAAAGAAAACGAACACCTAAAAATTATAGTAATTGATAATGGCATAGGATTTTCTCCTGATAAATTAAACAAATACAAAGAAGGCATAGGTTTATCAAATATAAAAACCAGAATAAGTTATTTGGGAGGAACAATAAAGATACAGGATAAAGTAAAAAGAGGCTCAAAAATAGAGATGTATTTACCTTTAAATTTTATATTTCAAAAAAGAACTAAAAACTAAAAATTATGGAAAAGATAAAAGTATTGCTCGTAGATGACCATATAATAATCAGAGATGGTATAAGATTTATGTTAAGAAAAGAACCTGATATTAGTGTTGTTGCAGAAGCAAATAACGGAGTAGAAGCCATAGATTATTTGGAAAACAATACCAACAATGTAGATGTAGTGCTTCTAGATATAAATATGCCCGAGCTTAATGGCATAGATGCTGCCGAAATAATTACAAAGCGATTTAAAAATATTAAAATTTTAGCTTTAACCATGCATGCCGAAGAATCATATATTATAAGTATGTTAAAAGCTGGCTCTTTAGGTTATATTTTAAAAGAGTCGAGCAAAGAAGATTTAGTTGTGGCAATTAAAACCATTGCTTTGGGTAATAAATATTACAGTAACGAAGTATCTGTTACCATGATAAATAGTTTAATGAAAGAAGATAAACCTAAAAAAATAGAAATTTCTAAACGAGAAGAAGAGGTTTTAAAACTAATTGTTGATGGTTTAACTAATGTAGAAATAGCAACGGAATTAAACATAAGCAACAGAACGGTAGAAACCCACCGAAGAAATATTTTACATAAATTAGATGTGAGAAATACAGCAGAACTAGTCCGTTACGCCATAGAACATGATTTAATAGGAAAAGATAATTAAGGGAAGTTCTAAAAAAAGTTGCCTACTTAGGCCAAATTGGTGTATCTTCATCTTCCCAAAGAAGCCCCCATTGAATTTCGCTAAGCACTTTGTTTTCGAACCAAAAGTTAATGCTTTTATCAACAAAACTCAAAATTTGTTGATTTTCGCCAATGTCTTCTAATTCGTTATCGCCTAAATTTTCATCTTTTATAAGCCCAAGTACATTACTAAAAGAAAGAGCAATAAGTTTATTGCCCGATAGGGTGTATTTAGCTGAACTTACCGCAATGGTTGTTAATCGCCAATTATCCTCTTCATCAAAAGCCACCGAAAACTCATCTTCATCATAATGCCAAGTTTCAGTAATATAATTTTCATCAGAAAACTGCTCAGTTTCAGAAGGTTCTCCTGCAATTTTCAATAAATCTTCTCTGGTAATACCAAATTTAATATTGCCTAAACCAATACCTATTTTTATGTCTGTTTGTTGTTCCATTTTGTAAAGATAACAAGTTTGTGTAGCTAAGTTCTAGTTATAACAGCATTTTTTTGTCATTCAGAACAAAGTTTTGTCCCGAACTCGCTTCGGGATACAAAACAATGTGATGAATCTCACAGAAATGCTAA
>CAZVEW010000204.1:0-4730 GCA_964625955.1 uncultured Vicingus sp.
ACACACAGTAACCCAAATTAATTCTCGGCCTATTTTTTGCGAATGACGTAAATCTAAAACAACCACGACCATATTTACATTAATAGCTTCTTCTCTGGCTTTTATTTCGCCCTGTTTATTGGTTGAGGTTTGTGTAGAAAAAAATGACCCATCTCCTAGTTCTTGATAATATTCAGCAAATATCTTAAACTTTGTGCCATAATAAATATTAGTCATTTTGTTTCGTGTATCATCAAATACAAAAGCTATTTTACCTACAGCCCGATATTCATTAAAATTTGGTCTGTTTAATGCTTGTATGTCTGTTGATTTTGTAACAACATTGTCATTTCTTCCACTCAAAGTTGCTCTAATACTTGTTACTTCAGTAAAAGGATATTTTATGGAATAATTAAATGTATTGGTTGATAAGCCATAAACATTATACAAATCAGCTGCATTAGAGGTTGTTCGAGAAATTGTGTATTCTTTATCGGTTCTATTTATAAAGTTTTGATAGGTTAAAAAATACTCTTTTGTTCCTGTTGATGTTGACAGTCTTACGCCTCCAAAGATTTTATAATCTTCAAATAAATCAATTGCACCTAATTTCATAAAAACACCAATTCCCGGAGAAATGTAAGGGCCGCCTGTAAATGCTTGGTATTCTTTGTTAACAAAAGAGTTACTGAGTTTCAGTGCCGAATTATCATTAAAAAAAGAGAGATTATAATTTCGTTGATTTGGCAATTTAAAATTCTCTAACAATGAGTCGTTATTGGCATTTTTTATATCATTACCTATAACAATAGTGTTTTTCTGAATTTTTTGCTCTTTTTCGAATGTATAATGGTTAATATCAATTTGAGTTGAGGAGGTATCTATTACCAATGGTATCGCTTTAAACAGAATTGGTTTTTCAGTAACATCTTCTTGTGTCAATTCTTTTCCCTTTCGCAAGGTATCATTTAAGTTGGACATAGTAGAAGAGTTAAGTGATTCTTTTTTATTGGTTAAGCTATTCGTTAACAAATGAAATTTATAATTATCTACTAATATTTCAGTGTAATCACCATTTTCATTAATATTTTGTTCTAAGTTGCTTCTATTATAATTTTGCTTTAATGGTTTTGAATCGTAAAAATGGTAATAATGAATTGCCGTGTCAATTTGAGTAATAAAACTATCTCTAACAGCCTGCTGCCTTACCAATAAATTATTATCTTCTTTTAAATAAAAGATGGAAGAATCTACTCCAAATGGTTGTCTTTCTGATATTTTTGGTGTTTCAGTAACTCTTGTTAATTTTTTATTTTCCGATAGATAATCAATGGTCCAAATATCTTTGTTATTGTAAAACAATTCTTTGTTAGTTGGTTGATAGCCTAAGGAATCTGAAGTTCTGTTAGATAGAAAAACTATCCTTTTGTCATTTTCAATAAATTGAGGGTCTAAATCATCAAAGATGTCGTTGGTTATTTTTTTTTGAACATTAGCGCCTATATAATAGAGGTATAAATCGGTCTGTCCCTTGTATAAACCAGAAAAAACCATTTCTTTTCCTGCATTGGAGTAATCCATCGCTGTTATTTTTTCTAGATTAAAAATTGCTTTTACTTGGATTCCGCCTGTTTTTATATCGAAATAGTGCATTAATAATACGCCTTTTTCTTCGGTAACGAAAGCCAAAATTTCGCCTGAAGGGTGCCATGCTAAAACAGGATAAGATAAATCGTTTATCCTATCTAATTTAAATTCTTTTTTAAAAATCTTATAGCTTTTATCGGCATCTTTATAATAAATATAAATTTTATACTGTCCCATTTGGTGAGTTACATAGGCAAAATTATTCCCATCATTGCTCATTTTAAATTGGGCGTATGTTCTATGTCGCCTAACTTTTACGTGCTCAAATTGTTTATAGCTATTTTTATCATTAACTTTTAAATGAATGTATTCGTTTTGGTAATAAGTTAACCACTCTTTGGTAAGGCTTTTCATGGAAACGCCAAGCACATACAAAAATCCTTTTTCTATACTTTGGGTTACTCTCGACATATAAAGAATATTAGGCACAACCGATTCTCCATAAGTTTCAACAATATATGCCCAAAGTGAATGCCCTGCAATTATAGCCTCTTTATCTGATAAATGATTAAATTTTTTATATTTTCCAGATGTAATTCCATCCTTAACCGCATTCTCAAGTTCAGGGCTCCAGTTTTCTGACAAGTAAGAGGTTAAGCCTTTTTTATACCAATTGGGTAAGGTGAGTAAACTCGAATTCTTTAAAACTTGTCGCCAATTTAAACCATAAACTTGTTGGTTAATTAATACTTGGGCAATTCCTTCTTTAATCTGTTTATCTAAATTGTAATGATTGCCATCGAAATACAAAAAAACCTTAGAACCCATAATATTGGTTATTCCTCCCATATCACCATTCTCTAAACTTAATCCGACATTACTTTGTTTAAAATGAGATTGCTTGTTGTAGATGATGAACTGAATTTTATCTTTTAATTCATAATCAAAAAATGCTTCTTCATCGGCAATGTATTTACTAGCAACTTTTGCAACATAACTTGCTAATTCTTGTCCTCCCGTATAAAAATAAGTTTCGTATTGCGTAAATCTATAAAATTTCCATTCAAAATTATCGTACTGAATTCTGTTTTTACCGAAACCAACATGAGTTCCGTCATAAAATTGAGCTTTGGTATTGTTACTAGCAAGCAAACAAAAAACACCGAAAAACAAAAATATAGTATGTCTAAAAAAAGTGTTAATATTATAAAAGTTAAAAAATGTTAGTCGTAAAATTAACCATTTTATGACGATTGTGATATTTTTACATTTTTAATAAACAATTATAAATTATGATTAATATACAATGCTTTACATTTAACGCTTTTCAAGAACACACTTATATTTTAAGTGATGAAACTAAGGAATGTGTTATTATAGACCCTGGCTGTTACAATGTTGAAGAACAAAAAACTTTAACCAATTTTATCAAAGAAGAAGATTTACATCCTGTAAAATTATTAAATACCCATTGCCATATCGACCATGTTTTGGGCAATAATTTTGTGGCTGCAACTTATAATATTGGCTTAGAAATTCATGAAAAAGATTTACCCACCTTAAATGCAACGCCAGAATATGGGCATCTTTATGGTTTTAATATCGAACAACCAATACAACCCTCTCATTTTCTTAAAGATAAAGAAATTATAAATTTTGGCAATTCAGCACTTGAAGTCCGTTTTGTGCCCGGACATTGTGCTGGTCATATCGTTTTAATAAATCATAAAAATAAATTTGTAATTAATGGCGATGTGTTATTTAGAGGAAGTATTGGCAGAACAGATTTACCTGGAGGAGATTACAACACACTGATTAACAACATAAAAGAAGAATTGTTTTCGCTAACTGACGACTATACAGTTTATTGTGGGCATGGAGAAAAAACTACTATTGGATTTGAAAAAGACAACAATCCGTTTATAAATTAGTTAAATTACTAATGAATATACTTCAAAATAAAGCTAGCTATCACCCTAAAAACGATAAAAGTTATACTTTTACAATTGTAACGGTAATGTGCTTTTTTGTGGGCATGGGTTTGTGCGTTACTTTATACGCTAAAACATTAATTAACATTTATAGTTTCTCAAAACTCTTTATTGGTTTTACTGTTGTTGGTTTTTTAATTCCGTTAAAATTATACGCAAAATGGTTTCAGTTTATAAAATATGAAATAGTTTTATTTAATGTTATTGGTATGGGACCAATATTAACGGGTTTATTTTTGTTAATAAATCTCTTGTTTACTAGCTCTCAATACACCCATAAATACAAAATTGAGAAGATATATTTAAATGGTGTTGAGAATGTTAATGGTATTGGCGTTATTTTAGAAAACAACATTTTTAGCCACGAACCAAAAATTGTAGAATTAAAAGATGATGATAAATACAATATCCATACCCAAGGTTATTTTAAAATAACCTTAGCAACAGGCTTTTTTGGTTATGAAGTAATTAAAAACAGGGCTTTTGTAAAGTAATAATTAAGACTTGATTATTTTTTTAGAAAGCACGTAATTATTGCTTGTAATGGATATAAAATAAATACCTTTGTTTAAATCCTTTTTTGGTGTAATTTTTATGCTGTTGTCTGATATTACTAACCATTGAAAATTATTAGTAACATCTTGTCCTTCAATATTTATGATGGTAATATTCTGTATTAGGATTTTATCTTTACTTCTTAAAATAATTTTATCATCAAAAGGATTAGGATAAGTAGTAATTTGTTCACTCAAATCAAGATTAGGCATTTCTTCTATTTCTGCTATTTTCCTATAATAAGCACCCCCACTATATAAGTCTTTAGTTTGGTACTTAACTAAAACTTTACCTTCTTTTAAAATACCTAATTCATGATAAATTTCTTTAGTAAATTCATTGATTATTTTTTTAGTTTTATATTCATAAACCTTACAATTTAGGTAAGTTGTACCATCAATTTTATAATTTACCTTATTTGCTACAATAAATTCTTGAGGATTAGCGTTAATATTAAACAACTTTTTTGTTGTAATTGTTGGTTTAGTAGTTGTTTTGGAAATTGTTGATAATTTGCTATTAAATTTTATAGATGGATAAGTTTGATTAATAATTTCCCATTTAGACAATGTTGTTTCTTCATGAAATTTGTTGTTACTTTGTGAATAGCAATTAACT
>CAZVEW010000205.1:0-4677 GCA_964625955.1 uncultured Vicingus sp.
ATCTACAATTTTTTTTGCAGATTTAACTGTTTTAACAATACCTCTTTCAATTAATTTTCTAATAATAAAAGGTTTGTATAATTCGGCTGCCATTCCTTTTGGAATTCCACATTCGTGTAGTTTTAGAAAAGGACCAACAACAATTACAGAACGAGCTGAATAATCTACCCTTTTTCCTAATAAATTTTGACGAAAACGACCTGATTTACCTTTTAAACTGTCTGATAAAGATTTTAAAGCTCTGTTGGCATCTGTTTTAACGGCACTAGATTTTCTAGAGTTATCAAATAAGGCATCAACGGATTCTTGTAACATACGTTTTTCATTACGTAAAATTACGTCAGGAGCTTTAATTTCGATTAATCTTTTTAATCGGTTGTTTCTAATAATTACTCTTCTGTATAAATCGTTTAAATCTGAAGTAGCAAATCTTCCACCATCAAGTGGTACTAATGGGCGAAGTTCTGGTGGTATAACGGGTACCACTTTAATAATCATCCATTCTGGTCTGTTTTCTATTCTTGTATTAGCAGATCTGAAAGATTCAACAACTTGCAATCTTTTTAAGGCTTCATTTTTTCGTTGTTGAGATGTTTCATTGTTTGCTTTGTGTCTTAAATCGAAAGATAAAGCATCTAAATCTAATCTTCTTAGTAAGTCGAATAATGCTTCGGCACCCATTTTTGCAATAAATTTATTAGGGTCTGAATCATCTAAGTATTGATTTTCTTTTGGTAGAGAATCCAATACATCTAAATATTCTTCTTCCGTTAAAAAATCTAAGTATTGAATAGGCTCGCCTTCTGCATTAGTTGCACCAGCAGCATTTATTACGGCATACCTTTCGTAATAGATAATGGTATCTAATTTTTTTGTAGGCAATCCTAAAAGGTAGCCAATTTTATTTGGTAAAGATTTAAAATACCAAATATGTGCTACGGGAACTACTAATGTAATGTGTCCTGTTCTTTCTCTTCTTACTTTTTTTTCAGTAACTTCAACACCACATCTATCACAAATAATTCCTTTATATCTTATTCTTTTGTATTTTCCACAGTGGCATTCCCAATCTTTTACTGGACCAAAAATACGTTCGCAAAATAAACCATCTCTTTCTGGTTTATATGTTCTGTAGTTAATGGTCTCAGGTTTTAATACTTCTCCGCTAGATTTTTCTAAAATCATTTCTGGAGATGATAAGCTAATTGTAATTTTTGAGAAATTACTGTTGGTATTATTATCGCGTCTAAAAGCCATATTTTTTGTTTATTTGAAGGTTCAAAAATTAATATTGGTTAATCCATTGTAATGTTAAGTGCTAAGCCTCTTAGCTCGTGCAATAAAACGTTAAAAGATTCTGGAATTCCTGGCGTTGGCATAGGGTCTCCTTTAACAATTGCTTCGTAAGCTTTGGCTCTTCCTTTAACATCGTCAGATTTAATGGTTAAGATTTCTTGTAAGATGTTTGCTGCACCGAATGCTTCTAATGCCCAAACTTCCATTTCTCCAAATCGTTGTCCACCAAATTGTGCCTTACCGCCCAATGGTTGTTGTGTAATTAACGAGTATGGTCCGATAGAACGAGCATGCATTTTATCGTCAATTAAGTGACCTAACTTTAGCATATAAATTACACCAACGGTTGCTGGTTGATCAAATTTTTCTCCTGTTCCACCGTCATACAAATAAGCTTTTCCATATTGAGGTACACCAGCTTGAATACAATATTCATTGATTTCATCAACCGAAGCACCATCAAAAATTGGTGTTGCGAATTTTTTTCCTAATTTTTGTCCAGCCCAACCTAAAACAGTTTCATATACTTGTCCAAGGTTCATCCTAGAAGGTACACCTAATGGGTTAAGAACAATATCTACAGGTGTTCCATCTTCTAAGAACGGCATATCTTCTTCTCTAACAATATTGGCAACAATTCCTTTGTTTCCATGTCGTCCAGCCATTTTATCACCAACTTTAAGTTTTCTTTTTTTAGCCAAATAAACTTTAGCTAATTTAACTATACCTGTTGGAAGTTCATCGCCTACAGAGATGGCATATTTTTTTCTTTTAAATTGACCTAGTATTTCGTTTACTTTAATATTATAGTTATTAAGTATTTGTTTTACTAAATCATTTAACTCATCACTTGTAGTCCAATTTTTTGAATCAATAAAGATATAATCTTTTACTTTTTCAAGGATTTTTATAGAAAACTTAGTTCCTTTAGGAATTATTTCTTCGTGATAATAATTTACAACTCCCTGACATGTTTTTCCGTTTACAACAGCATAAAGTTTATCAATAAGTACTTTTTTTAATGCTGCTATTTCTTGGTCATATTCAGCATCTAATTGAGTAATCATTATTTTCTCTTCTGCTCTTGTTTTTCTGTCTTTAATGGCTCTTGCAAATAGTTTCTTATTTATCACAACTCCTTTTACGGAAGGTCTAATTTTTAGAGAAGCATCTTTTACATCACCAGCTTTATCTCCAAAAATTGCACGTAACAATTTTTCTTCTGGTGTTGGGTCTGTTTCTCCTTTTGGCGTAATTTTTCCTATCAGGATATCGCCTTCTTGTACTTCTGCACCTATTCTTATTAAACCATTTTCATCTAAATCTTTAGTTGCTTCTTCACTAACATTTGGAATATCGGCAGTTAATTCTTCCATTCCTCTTTTAGTATCTCTAACTTCTAAAGAGAATTCTTCAATATGAACGGAAGTAAAAATATCATCTTTAACTACTTTTTCGGAAATAACGATTGCATCTTCAAAGTTATATCCTTTCCAAGGCATAAATGCAACTTTTAGGTTTCTTCCTAGTGCTAGTTCGCCATTTTCTGTGGCGTAACCTTCGCATAAAACTTCACCTTTTTTTACTTTTTGTCCTTTAACTACTATTGAATTAAGGTTTACGCAGGTATTTTGATTTGTTTTTTTAAATTTTGATAGTTTGTACGATACAGCATCTCCATTAAAGCTAACTAATTTATCATTTTCGCTTCTGTTGTATTTAATGGTAATTGTTTTAGCATCAACATATTCAACTACGCCATCGAGTTCAGCATTTATTAAAGCTCTAGAGTCTTGTGCAACTCTTGCTTCCAAACCTGTTCCAACTATTGGAGCTTCTGCTCTTAATAAAGGAACTGCTTGACGCATCATATTTGAACCCATCAACGCACGGTTAGCATCATCATTTTCTAAAAATGGAATTAATGATGCTGCGATAGAGGCAATTTGGTTGGGGGCAACATCCATTAAAGCTAATTCTTTTGGTGCTGCTACAGGAAATTCGCCTTCTAATCTTGATTTAATTCTTTCTGTTAAGAAGTTGCCTTTTTCATCTATTTTAGCATTTGCTTGAGCTATAATTTTACCATCTTCTTCTTCTGCACTTAAATAAATTACATCTTTATTGAAATTTACTTTTCCATCATCAACAAAACGGTAAGGAGTTTCGATAAATCCTAGTTTATTTATTTTAGCAAATACACATAAAGAGGAGATTAACCCAATATTTGGCCCTTCAGGGGTTTCAATTGGGCAAAGCCTTCCGTAATGGGTATAGTGAACATCTCTTACTTCGAATCCTGCTCTTTCTCTTGATAAACCTCCAGGTCCTAAAGCGGATAATCTTCTTTTATGGGTTATTTCTGATAATGGATTGGTTTGATCCATAAATTGAGATAATTGGTTGGTACCAAAGAATGAGTTAATTACTGAGGATAATGTTTTGGCATTAATTAAATCGGAAGGAGTAAATACCTCATTGTCTCTAACATTCATTCTTTCACGAATGGTTCGTGCCATTCTTGAAAGACCAACACCAAATTGGTTGTGTAGTTGCTCGCCTACAGTTCTAACTCTTCTGTTACTAAGGTGGTCAATATCATCAACTATTGTTTTAGAGTTAATTAGCTCTATTAAATATTTAATGATAGAAATAATGTCTTCTCTTGATAAGGTTCTAACATCATCAGAGATATCTAAACCTAATTTTTTGTTAATTCTAAATCGACCAACTTCGCCTAAATTATATCTTGTTTCTGAGAAAAATAATTTATCGATTACTCCTCTTGCAGTTTCTACATCTGGCGGTTCGGCATTTCTAAGTTGACGATAAATATGTTCAACGGCTTCTTTTTCTGAGTTAGAAGGGTCTTTTTGTAATGTATTATAGATAATTGCATAATCTGCAGAATTTACATCTTCTTTGTGTAAGATGATTGCTTTTGTGCCAGATTCAATTATTTGTTCTATGTGTTCTTTTTCGATAATGGTTTCACGGTCGATAATCACTTCATTTCTTTCAATAGAAACAACTTCTCCTGTATCTTCATCAACAAAATCTTCTACCCAAGTTTTTAAAACTCTTGCGGCTAATTTTCTGCCTAATACTTTTTTAAGTCCTGATTTACTAACTTTTACTTCGTCAGCTAAATCAAATAATTCTAATATTTCTTTATCTGTTTCGTAACCAATAGCTCTAAATAGGGTGGTAACTGGCAACTTCTTTTTTCTATCAATATAAGCAAACATTACATTGTTAATGTCTGTTGCAAATTCAATCCAAGATCCTTTAAAAGGGATAACTCTTGCGGAGTATAATTTGGTGCCATTTGCGTGTCGACTTTGTCCAAAAAACACACCTGGAGAACGGTGTAATTGAGAT
>CAZVEW010000206.1:0-4633 GCA_964625955.1 uncultured Vicingus sp.
AAATATATTTAAAACGAAATTCTTTCTTCCTTCTTTTTTACTTTTCCCTCCTGCAGCGGTAACATTATCACCTTCATTTGGTTGCCAGAAAATATACCCTATCCTTCCATCTTTTTCCATTTTAAGTAATTCAATTCCTAATTCAGAACCTTTATCTATCATTGAAGCTGAAAGAGTTAATGTTTTAACACTCAATCCAGGGTTTTCTCGTAGTAAATTCACAGTTGCATTTGCCGCCACAACAGTACCGTAACTTACTCCAATAATATTTAGAGGTTCTCCAGTGGATCCATCCAGTTTTCCACCTGATTTTGTATAACCATCAACGATGTTGTTCATTAATCCCTGAATATTGGAATGCTCACTTGGTTTTAAAACAGTAGAAGCGTTTAAGACAGACCAAACTGCTTGTCCTGCACCTAATCCTGGTCCATCAGGTCTCAATGTACTGTTTTTAGCAACATCGAACTTGTTTCCTAATAATTTTTTGAATCTATAAATTAAATATCCAGCAAACCTTTTCTTATTAAGATTCTCATTTTCTGGATCGAATGCAGCCCCTCCCACAAAAATAGTATACTTTCCGCCTTTGTCTATAGCTCGAATTGGAGTGTTCATTACAAAAGAATAAGTACTTGTACTTGGAAAGTCTTTTTCCATTGCATCCATACTCAACCAACGTCCTAACCTCGCATCCAACATCCTTGCTCCAAAATCATAAGAGTTTCCGCCCCCCTTAACCTCATTATCCTTCTCCATACCATTGTACCCATACCTATAGTCTCCGCTTGACGCATGCCTCCCAGGCATTAGCATACCGAACGGGTAATAATATAGTCGATTTTTAGGCTTTGAAAAACTCTCTGGACACGCAAAATTTGTACTTCCTGTATTATAGGGGTACATGTCAAAATTTATGCTATTTGTTATAGTTGACCTTATTTTGCTCGGTTTTACTCCATAAAGATACGGTTTTTTGTTAAAACGGATGATAAATGTCCAATTGGTTCTTTAAATCTTCTAAATAATCGGTTTGGTAGCGTTCTGTACTGCTAACGTACCGATGCCCCGCCATGTATTGTGCTTTTCTTAGTCCGTGTTGCTTTACCCAATGCGTAATTACACTGGTTCTTATATGCTGAAAATCTTTCAATTTAGGCTCTGTTTTTCGCAAGTGTTTTAATACAATACTAATGGCATTGCCTAACTTTTTACTGTGTCCTGTTGTTACAAAAAGCTGTGTGTTTTGGCTTGTTTCATCATCGCTTAACCCTTTTTGTTGCATGAGTTCGGGACGTATTTTTAACAGATAATTTTGCATATCTAACAACTGAAAAGCTTTTAATTCAAGTGTTCTGCTATTGGTTTTAAGAGCGCCAGGGATATAAATAGTTCCTTTTTTTAGGTTTATATCCGTTGTTTCGATGTTTTCAAGCTCTTTGGAGCCAACTCCTTGATAAATGACAATACCAATGATTATTTTATTGCGCTGTCCTGTAATATTTGGCGGATTGTAACTGTTGTAAATGTGCGTTAACTCTTTTGTTGTTAAGGCAGCCTTTGGAAGTTTTTTTGTTACGCCTTTTAGGTTTATTTCAATAGCCGGGTTTTTAGGATGCTTGCAAAAAGTAAAGTAATGTTTTAATATAATGTTTTTCTGTGTAATAGTGTGCTGTGCGTTTCCAAGGCTTCTGCAATAGTCAATATAAGCTAATAACTCCGTATAAGTTGCTCTTTGAGGCTTTTTAATGTCTTCGGATTCTGCCCATGCTTCAAAAGCAAGTGCCTGGTTGTGGTAAGTTGTTGCTGTGTGTAAAGCTTTTCTATTGTTCAATAAATAGGTGTAAAAATCATTTTTCATAAGGTAATTGTTGTGGCTAAATGCGTATATATTTGTGTACTGTCCAGACTTCTATGTCCTAAAAACAAAGCAATATTTTCTAAAGACATTCCCTTTTGTAAAAGATGCGTAGCGATGCTATGGCGAAGTATGTGTAAACTAATTTGCTTTTGTTTTATGGCTTGATTCTCTGTTTTTTCAATGAGTTGTCTCAAAGCATAAACAGGAAGTTCTTCCGACATTCTATTTCCCCTAGAACTAACCAAAAAAGCAGGTTCATTACTGTTTAGGGGTAGTAAAAACTCTCTTGCAGCATATAAATAATCCTCCATGATTTTGACTCCCCTTTTGCTGATGGGGACGTATCGCTGGCGGTGGGTTTTGGTCTTTTGAATAAACAATAACCTTTTGTTTAAATCAATATCTTCTACATCCAAGCGGAGAGCTTCTATTTTACGAAGTCCACAGCCATAATAAAGTGTTAGCATTGCTTTGTCTCGTTTACCAAGCATATCGTCTGCACAAGTCTTAAAAAGCAGTTCTATTTCTTTTGCAGTAAGTATTTGTGGTGTTTTTCGCTGTTTTTCAATGTAAGGAAAGGTGGCAACGATAGAAATTTGATGATTTTGTCTTAAAAACTCAAAAAACAACTTGATAGAAGAACGGTTCTTTTCTAAATAAGAATAACTCAAAGCGCCACTAGTACGTTGGTTCTTTCGCGTAGAAAGATAATCAAAGTACCTATTTATTATTTCTGTATTGATAGCATAATTAGTCTTTACTGCCCCTTGCCCTTCTATAAAATGTAAAAACTCTTTTACAGAAAATGGAGCTGTGTAAACTGTTCCTTTGCTGTAGCCTAAGGTTTGTAACCAGTTTTTAAAGGTTTTGAGATGTTGTTGGTACGTGGGGTTTGTGAGATCTAAATTTTTCATTGTTTTATGATTTTAGAAAAGTTAAACCGTTCAAAAAAAAAGGCGCTCGGATAGTCCCTTTGTGTGAACGTGTGAATGTTGTGAACTTGAAGCTTGTTTTACTTGTTATTATTGACTTTAGGGCTTGTTTTGCAAAAATGTGAACTTGCGTGAACTTGGTGTGAAAGTGGGTGAAGTTTTTTTATTACCCCTTTAGCTATCGGGGTACTTTTCGCGTAATTCATTGAGTTTTTCATCCAAAATATCAATGCCTTGTTTGAGTTTTTGATAATCATCCCAAAGCACAATTTGGTATTCATAACCCTGTTTTTTGCCGTAACTTACTTGCTCTAAATAACCTCTTTTTTCGAGTGTTACTAAGTTTCTTTTAAGTTGTTCGGGATGTGATTTAAACACTTTTCTAAAGTCTTTTGCATAAAAACTCTTGTTGGATTGCTCTGTAATTCCTTGCTTTTTCAAGTAGTTTTTTAAGATTTCAAAAAAGTTTCGTTGGGTACCGTTCAGCTCGTCACTTTTACGAAGGAAAGATTCTTTACACAGTTTATTTGCCCATTCAATGTCTTTTAAAGTTGTCGTTATGTACGGTATTCCATTTTCGTCTTTATCTACCTTACGCTGTTCTTGGTAAAGGAATGTAACGGCTTTTATCAGTTGTATATAATGTTGATTGGTACGAAGCGGTTTAAACACACTATCGGGAAGCTCTAGTTCCGGCTGAAAAGGGTTGACTATTTTTATAGGCAGCAATAGACGTTGCATATTTTGCATAAATCGGGTAATGTTTTTGACTTCTTTCAGGTCTATTATCCCTGCCGCTAATTGGTTTTGGTAGTTCATCACGGCGCGTTGTTGGGCTTTACTTTCGTCCACATAAATCAAAAAACTACGGTTGCTATTGTCCTCATAAATCTTTTCTTTGGTGGTAGCTCCAACAATGCAAATCGGCCCTTTGGCTTCCAGTTTCTTTTGGCGATGTTCTCCACTTTGTACATCCATTTCAGTA
Source organism: uncultured Vicingus sp. (assembly GCA_964625955.1). GTDB lineage: Bacteria > Bacteroidota > Bacteroidia > Flavobacteriales_E > Vicingaceae. The sequence goes on from CAZVEW010000206.1 coordinate 3,779, forward strand.
ATAAATTTTACAATACTTTGATTGGACATAAATTCCCTGAGAGGGAGTAATGCTTTTAGGCTTCCGTCTAAATCTTCAAGCATCAGTATTTTACGTTTCCAAAAGTTCTTAAAAGGCGGATAAAAAAGCACGTTTTCAGTAAGAGCGGTTGTTAAATGCTTGCTTTCGTCTGGAACTGTTGCAATGACTGTTTTTAGCAAGTTGGTTTTTCCACTTCCCGAACTTCCGTGTACAATAGCATGTAAGGGGTAATCAAAGTTTCGGGTAAGAAAGATTAAGTACAGCAACAAACCGTTGTTTTGTTCTCCCACTAATCCCATTTTTTCCAATATCAAACCAATTTTAGGGAGTAAATACTCACTTCTTAGAAGTTCTTTTGCTACTGATTTTGCTTTGGGAGAAATCACTACTTTAGGAGCTTGTTGGGGCAATAGTTGGCTACTTCTTTTATCAATACGATAGCGTTCAATGTTTTCGATAAGTGTATAAAGCGGTAGTTTAATTTCGCTTGTACCGAGTTCCAACTTTTCGGCAGCTTGACGGATATAACGTTCTACTTGGTTGTCATTATACAAATCTACGGTATTTCGAAAGGCGTGTAAAGGAGTTAAAAGAGGGGTTCTACTAATTTTTAAGGTAACTCGTAATCTATCCAACTGCCGAACATTGACACCTCCCAAAAGTTCAAAATTTAAGTATTCAGTGGCGTATTTTAGATGTTCCATGTTTCTTACGTCGATACCATATTCAAATCCTGTACCTATTTTATCATGTTTTGTAGGTAATGGAGCGGTTATGCCGTTAAATTCTGTCGTTTTTTGTGCTTTTTTGATGGTTTTTGCCATGATTTGAAGT
>CAZVEW010000207.1:0-4619 GCA_964625955.1 uncultured Vicingus sp.
CAAAGAGCAGGTCATAAACCTTTTGCCTTGGTTGGCGGTGCAACAGGTATGGTGGGAGACCCTTCAGGGAAATCGGTCGAACGTAATTTGCTAGACACCAATACCTTAAACCATAATTTAGCATGTATTCAAAAACAATTAGCAAAATTTTTAGATTTTAATTGTGGCGAAAACGCTGCAGAAATGGTAAATAATTACGATTGGTTTAAAGATTTTAATTTTTTAGATTTTATTCGTGATATTGGTAAACACATTACCGTAAATTACATGATGGCAAAAGACTCTGTAAAATCTAGGTTAGCAACAGGCATGTCGTTTACCGAATTTAGCTACCAATTAATTCAAGGATATGATTTTTACTGGTTAAACCAGTATAAAAATTGTAAAGTTCAATTGGGCGGTTCCGACCAATGGGGAAACATTGTAACAGGCACCGAATTAATTAGAAGAAAAGCTGGTACAGAAGCTTTTGCCGTAACAACACCTTTAATTAAAAAAGCCGATGGTACTAAATTTGGGAAATCGGAAGGCGGAAATGTGTGGTTAGACAAAACAAAAACATCACCTTACAAATTTTACCAATATTGGATTAATGTTTCCGATGAAGATGCTGAAAATTACATCAAAATATTTACTTTAAAAACCAAAAAAGAAATTGAGGTATTAACAAAAGAGCATACCGAAGCCCCTCATTTAAGACTTTTACAAAAAGCTTTGGCAAAAGATATTACCATTCGGGTGCATTCGCAAGAAGATTATGAAGCCGCAGTTAATGCTTCAGAAATTTTATTTAAAAAGGGCGAAGAAGCTGTAAAAGGATTAAAAAGTATGTCGGAACAAATTTTTAATGATGTTTTTGAAGGTGTTCCGCAAGCAGAAATAGCAAAACAAGCAATAGCAAAAGGGATTAATATTGTTGAAATTTTAACAAAAACCAACTTCTTAAAATCTAACGGAGAAGCTCGAAGAGCCTTAAAAGAAAACTCAATTAGTATAAATAAAACCAAAGTTAATGAAGATAAAATACTAAGTAACAATGATTTAATCAACAACAAACACATCTTGTTACAACGAGGAAAAAAGAATTATTTTTTAATAAAAGTGGTGTAGTGAAATATCTTTTTTTAATATTACTTAGCTTGGTTTTTATTGTTGGATTTAGCCAAACATCAAATAAAAAAAAGGTGTTAATTGTTCCTTACGGAAGATTTGATTTTGTTTCGGACTATACTTTAGAAGAAATAGCCAATAAAAATAACATACCTGCTACCGAAGTTTTTAATCAATATCAAATAGCAGTAATGAATGCTTTTAAAAATTATAAAGATGAGAATTTTGAATTTGAACTAATTACCAACGAAACCTACAATATTATTAAAAAATATTTAAAAAGAAGAATGGGAAAGTTTAAAGGCAAAAAATATTATGCCTCAAACATTAAAGTTGTTCCAGATAGTATTTTTAATAAATTTATGACAAATCAACACACAGATTTTGTTGTTTTTATAAATTGGTACAGCATTAAAAAATCGGTTTATATTTCGTTAAACAGCAACAAAAAAAGAAGCCCTTTTTCTATTCATTTATTTGATTTTGATATTTATAATTTATTTAAACAAAAACTTTTTGGTAAAGGAGAATTTAAAATTGTTTGTAATGCTCCATCTAACGAAAGTGTAAATAAAAAATTACTCGATTTAAAAAGTTTGAACGTAGGGTATAAGTTTCTTGCAAAATATATCGTAACTATTTTAAACCGACCAATAGCTTCTAAATAAAATAATTAAACTTAAGCCGTTTTTAGCATTGAGTTATTACCTTTGTAAAAAATTATTTATTCAATGGTTTCTATTATTCGATTAGTTTTAATTGTAACATGGACGTTAATGTTGATGTTATTTGCCCCGTTGTTTATTCCTTTCGTTTTTAACCGACAATTTCCATTAATGGTCGCACGAACAGTTTTTGCCCCTGTAATGTTATGGATAGCAGGTGTTAAATGGGAAGTAACAGGCAGAGAAAATGTACCAAAAAACGAACCCGCAATATATATAGCTAACCATTGTTCTTTTTTAGATATTGGATGTTTATGTGGTGCCATACCTGTTAACTTACATTTTATTGCTAAAAAAGAATTGGTAAGAGTACCTATTATTGGCTGGTACTTATATATTGCAGGTCACATTCTTGTTGATAGAGGTAATCGAATAAAATCTATTCAGAGTATAAAAAAAGCAGCACAAAAAATAAAGGCAGGTAAATCTGTCGCTATTTATCCTGAAGGAACAAGAAGTAAAACAGGCAAATTAGGGGTATTTAAAAAAGGAGCATTTCATTTAGCAATAGAAGCAGGTGTAAGAATTGTTCCTGTTGCTATTAATGGCACTTATAAAATTTGGAAAACTGACTCCACAAAAATTACTCCCGGAAAAGTAAGCATTAATATAGGTAAGCCCATCGATACATCTTTGTACGCTAAAAATCAAGTTGCAGAATTAACCAACTTAGCACAATCAAAAATATCAGCAATGATAACTGACGTGTAATACCAATTTTGTTGCCACTAAAATTTATAATTTATCACTTCAAAATAAATAGTAACTTTGCGAAATGCTAAAAAAAATAGTTTTTCTTTTTATACTGGCTTATTGCTCAACAAGTTTAATGTTAAAAGCTCAATGTCCGATTAGCGTAGGAATTACCACTGTGCCAGATGTTTCGACAACTGCTGTTTGCAAAAGCACTGTAGTTCAGTTAACAGCCAATCCTTCGGTAGGAGCGTTAACCCCACAATACCTTTGGGTGGTTGGTTCCGATACAATTACTGGTTCAAGTACATCAATTTCTGTATTTGCAAATAACCAAACCGTGCAATTGGTAATGTTAACCTCAAATGGCTGTACTTCAGACTCTGCTTATGCTGCAATAATAGTTAATACGGTTATTATTCAACCAACAGTAAATATCGTCAATTCGAAATGTGATTTAAGTAGTGCCGATATAGAAATAACATCTACAGGAGGTGCTGCTCCTTACAATTATAATTTAGTTGGTGTTGGTACCAGCACTGATGGAATATATAACGCTATTGTACCAGGAACTTATACACTAATGCTTACTGATAACCAAGGGTGTAATGATACTAGCCAAGTAACAATAACCCCAATACCAAACAAGTTGCAACCAAACATTAATCCAATAGTTACAGAATGTAACCAAACAACAGCCGATGTTGAGATTACAACAACAGGAGGAACAGCTCCGTATGCTTACGATTTACAAACTATTAGTCAAAATACAGATGGATTTTTTCCACAAGTACCTGCTGGAGATTACACCTTAATAACTACCGATAGCCAAGGTTGTGTTGATACGAATGTTGTTTCAATTGTGCCTTTTCAATGTCCCGACCCAATTCCTATTGCAGCAATAACTCCTAATGGCGATGGTTATAATGACACGTGGGTTATAGCTTATATTAATTTATATCCAGATAATGAAGTGTATATTTTTGATAGGTGGGGACAAAGAGTCTATCATAAAAAAAATTATGACAATATAGATGGTTGGGATGCAAAATATTTAGGGGTAGATATGCCAGTATCTACCTATTACTATGTTTTAAAAGTTATGCTAAAGCAAAGCAAAGATAAAGTTTACAAAGGAGCAATTTCTGTGTTTAGATAAATGAAAAAAATTACGATAATATTAATACTCTTTTGTAGTGTGAGCTTATTTGCACAACAATCTCCACAGTATTCGTTATATTCGTTTAATAATTTTGGATATAATCCTGCCTTTGCAGGCACAACTAAATGTTTCGATTTTAAGGCTGGATCTCGTTTACAATGGGTAGGTTTTGATGGTGCTCCTCGAACAAGTTTTGCCAGTGCTCAAATGACCCTCGGTCGTAAACATTACACAAACAAAGGAAAACATGCGGTTGGTTTGTATATTGAGCAAGATAGGGTAAACTTAACAAGCAGAACTTATGTTAGAGGTGCTTATGCGTATCATAAAAGATTATTTAGTCATTTAACCATGGGGTTGGGAGTCTTTGCTGGTATTCAACAGTATTCAACAACTGTTCTTTTTAACAACAACCCAGACCCAGTTCTCAATGCTGCAGGAGGATCAAAACTAAGATATCCAGATATTATGCCCGGTTTATTACTTTATAATAATAAATTCTATTTTAGTTTTTCTATCAATCAACTTTATTTTAAAAAAATAAAATTAGGAGACAAAGAAAAGCAAGTTAATCAATATTATATAGGTTTAGGACATAAATCTGCCTACGGAAATTGGACACTCTTTAAATCTCTTTTAATTAAACAAAATATTATGGGACCGCCTGCCATTGATTTAAACTTGTCGTGGATTTACCAACAAAACTTCACTTTTGGTATAGGCTATAGGGTTGGAGAAGCAATAGTAGCACAAATAAGATTTAAATTATTTGACGTGCTTACCGTTGCTTATGCTTTCGATTTTCCATTAAACAAAATATACGGAAACTATGGGCACGAAATTATGTTTGGATTTAGTCAGTGCGGTGGTGGTGGTGTCGGTGAAGGAAATGGCATTAAACCACATACGTGTCCCGCTTATAATTAGAG
>CAZVEW010000208.1:0-4539 GCA_964625955.1 uncultured Vicingus sp.
AGTTTGAAAGAAATTCTTTAGATAGAAAACAGTATGCCTCAAAAGGTAGTTTTTTATCTTTTGGTGTGAGATACATTAATGGAAAAGAACAAACTACGCCAGGTTCCACATCAATTAATAAAGATAAATTTGAAGCTTCGATGAAATGGGTGCAACTTAAACTAAAATTTGATAAATATTTTAATAAAAAAGGGAAAGTTAAATTTGGTATTTATGGTGAAGGCGTCTATTCCAATCAGCCCTTTTTTGACAACTATTCCGCCACAATTTTATTAGCTCCAGCTTTTGAGCCTTTAACAGAAAGTAAAACATTATTTCAAGAAAATTTCAGGGCTCATGTTTATTTAGCAGGAGGAATAAAAAATATTTACAATTTATTTAGCAATTTTCAGTTACGTTTTGAAGGCTATATTTTTCAACCTCATAAACAAATATTAAAAACTACCGAAAACAAAGCAACTTACGGTAAAACATGGGCAACAAGAGAATATATTTTATCAACTTCAGCAGTTTATCATACACCCATCGGACCAATAGCTATAAACTTAAATTATTATGATAAAACCGATAATCATTGGAGTTTTCTATTTCATTTTGGTTATATTATCTTCAATAAAAAGAGTTTAGAATAAGCTGTTAGCTTCCTATTGCAGGAAATAAACCAGCTATTAAGCTTAATACCAACGAGTTGATAATTATAAATAAAAAAATGATAAAAATTGTTGATTTTTTATGTTTATAAAACTTTACGCAAATAATAGTTCCTAAAGGAATAGAAAGGAAAGTTGCTGTTAAAAATGCTAAACCCCAAATACCAAATAAATGTTTAGTTCTTATAACCATTTTATTGGTTTTTGTCATTTTTCTTGGAAGTGTTTTTCCTGCTAATTTTAGTGCAGCAAATTTTTCTATTTTTTTTCTTTGGGTGTATTTAATAAGTGTTTTGCCTAACAAGTAAAAAACAATGGCACTAAACATACCACCACACGACATGGCTATAAAAGTTTCGAAAACGCCTAAGCCAAATCCATTTACACCAACAAATGGAGCAAATAAAAATTTTGTAGCAGCAGTAAAAAATACAATTAAATAGGCGTTCACTAGATTTATTCTTTAGATCCAAAAGCCAAATCACCAGCATCACCCAAGCCAGGAACAATATATGATTGAGCGGTTAATTCATCATCAATTGCTCCAACCCAAATAGTAGTATTTTCTGGTAAATTTCTTTTTACATACGCCAAGCCTTCAACACTTGCAATTAAGGCAACAATATGAATTTTTTTAGGTATTCCTTTTTGAAGTAACGATTTGTAAATTACCACCATAGAAGCACCTGATGCCAACATTGGGTCGGATAAAATAATGGTTCTATCCGTTAAACTTGGACTTGCCAAATACGCTGCTTCTATGATAAAAGAACCATCTTTATCGTGTTTTCGGTAAGCCGAAACTAAGGCATTATCAGCATTATCGAAATAATTTAATAAGCCTTGATGTAGCGGAAGTCCTGCCCTTAAAATGGTAGATAAAACAGGCTGTTCATTAATTAAATTTAGGTTAGCTGTACCTAAAGGAGTAATAATTTCTTTTGCCGAATAATTAAAAGTTTTGCTAATTTCATAAGCGAAAATTTCGCCCATACGCTCACAATTTCTTCTAAAACGCATTCTATCTTTCTGAATTGAAGCGTCTCTAATTTCGGCAATAAATTGATTAAAAATTGAATTTTTAGCTCCTAAATTAATGACTTCCATGAATAAATTATTTTTGTAAAAATACTGAATTTATTAATTTATTATTCCGCTTAACATACTTTCGTAAATTTTTTGCCAATTTTGCCAAATTCCTTTGTCAGATAGCGATTCGTTGTGCCAAACACTAACAAAAGTTCCGTTAACTTTTTTTACTTCATTTATTAAATTGGTAATTATTTTTGAGGTTTCGTCAACATCAGTTTTTATGTAATACTGAAAAGTGGCTTCCATCATTGCAAAAGGAATTATTTTAAGTCTTGTTGCCGCCTCTGTATCTATATCATAAAAATAATAAGGATTGCAAATACTTGCTCTAAATCCAACTTGTTCGGCATATCCCATGGTGTAATCTTCTTCAATATCGTTGGCAATTAAATTACGATAAGTATCGGGTAAATTTAATTTTAAAAAATGCTGTCGGCTTTTAATAATGTCTTTATGGGTAATTGTTTTAAGACGTTTAATTTCTGTTTTTAAAATACTTACATCTTTGTTAGAATGGTACGAAGGGTGTATTCCTATTGGGTAATAATCGGCAATTGATTTGATAAGCGATTGAAATGTTTGATTTTTTGCAGCTATATTTTTATCGTTTAAAGCATAATCGCCCAAAAGGAAAAAGTAAATGGGTTTTATATTGTATTTTTTATGAATTTTAAATTGATACTCAAAAGTGTCGAATGGATCGGTTTGTTTATTTAACAAAACCTGTATTCTATTTTTTAATTCGGGTGGCGATAAAAGTGATTTTATTAAACCACCCATTACCCTTAGCAAACCTTTGTGTTTGTAGGCAAAAGCACTATCAATATCTATGGTAGCTTGATAGTTAAACTTTTTTATAGGAATTTTTAAGGTAGGATATTGATGTTGTAAGCTATTTTCAATTTTATTAATCCAATGATTTACTAACGGAATATTTAAAAAATTGTGCTGAAAAGCTAAACTTTCTGTAGCAATAAATCTATCGTGTGTATCTCTAATGTGTGGTAAATATTCTTCGTAACGTGTTATTAAATAAAAACTTGCTGCAAAAACATCAAAAGGTAGGGCAGATTCTTTTCCAACCGAAAAAAAGCATTTGATATTTTCCCATTCAAAAATAGCAATGTCTTGCTCTTTTATTCCATTTTCGAATAACAGTGTTGAACTTTGAAAAAATAATCCAGTGTTAAGCTTTTTGTTGGTGTAATTAATTTTTATTCCCTCGTAATCTTCAAAATCTTGCGTGATATCAGTAAAACTAACCTCCATTTGTAATACATCGGTAAATATGGTTTTAAAAATGTATTTTAACCTATTGGTGAGTTTATGTGAATAGATGAGTAGCATTTTTAGTTAAAAGTTTATAAAGTTAGAAAGTTCATAAAGTTAGAAAGTTCATAAAGTTAGAAAGTTCATAAAGTTAAAAGTTGAGTAGGCTAAATTTTTCCATGCTTAATTACAAAAGTCCTTCATCTGCAAAGCTAAAATAATTTTGCTCACCAATAATTAAATGGTCTAAAACATTCACATCAGTAAGTTGACCAATGGCCACTAATTTTTTAGTTAATTTAATATCTGCATCACTTGGTTTAATGTTGCCAGAAGGGTGATTGTGGCAAAGTATAATTCCTAATGCTAGCTCTTCTATGGCTTGTTTAAAAATAATTTTAGCATCGGCAATTGTTCCTGTAACTCCTCCTTTACTAATATTTTGTTTTTTAATAATTTCGTTTTTTCTATTTAAATAAATTACCCAAAACTCTTCGTGCGGTAAATCTAATAATACATCTTTTATTGCGTTAAAAGCATTTTTGCTCGATTGTATAAGCGATTTTTTATCTGAAATACTTTCTTTTCGTCTTCTGCCTAATTCTATTGCAGCCATTATGCTTATTGCTTTGGCATCTCCAATTCCTTTAAATTTGGTTAAATCATTAATCGTTAATTTTCCTAACTTATTTAAATTGTTATTTGTGCTTTGTAAGATTCTTTTAGCAAGCTCAACGGCCGATTCTTCTCTGTTGCCAGAACCAATTAAAATAGCAATTAATTCGGCATCAGAAAGGGCATTCTTTCCTTTTAATGCTAATTTTTCGCGAGGTCTATCTTCTTCAGCCCAAGCTTTTATATTTAGTTTGTTTTGATACATTCTACAGCAAATGTACAAATTCAAGATAAGCTGTTAAGAAATTTTGAGCTAATAAATTGTACAATTGTCTTGTTTTTATAAAAAAGAGAGAAGTGCGGCAACACTTCCCTCCATTAAAGTCGTAAAAAGTCCGATTTGCTGGTCTAATTACTTACGCATCTTTACCTTAGTAGGCTACTCAATACTTTTGTAAAGATAACAATTAAGAGTAGAATAATTATAAACTTTTTAAATTATGAAAAAAATTATACTAAGTGTAATAACTTTAGCGTTATTGTACAGTTGTAAAAAAGAACAAGTTCAAAAACAAAGTGAAGTAGCTACTACAAACACTAATTTAGAACAAAAACAAGTAATGAACAGGATACTAAATTTTAAGAAGCTAATGGAAGATAAAACATTAAGTTCGGAAGAAATGACAGTTGATGATGCCGTTTGGGATTTAGAAGCCCTTGTTAATTATACCTACGATAAACCACAAGGGAAATTTGATGATTTTATCTTAGACACCCTAATTTTTAACATACCTGTAAATAGTAAGCTAGCAACAAACGATATTAAAGGTGTTTATAAAACCTTAAATACACATTTAGCTAACATTACCAATAAAACTAAATTTTTAAGGGTTTTAGATGTCGCTGTAAAAGA
>CAZVEW010000209.1:0-4497 GCA_964625955.1 uncultured Vicingus sp.
TAATATACAATATACCAAGTTGTTACCAATCAATAGGGAAATAGTCTTTTAAAAATTTTCCACACCAATGTTTGCCTGTATTAATGCCATCAATTAAAGGGTCTAAAACCCGAGCTGCACCATCAACAATATCTAATGGTGGTTGAAAATCGTGTATTTCTTGTTTCTTTTCTGATAATGCTGCGGGGTCTTCATCTGTTACCCAACCAGTATCTACGGCATTCATATAAATGCCAAACTCGGCTAAACTCGATGCCGAAGTATGTGTCATCATATTTAAAGCAGCTTTTGCCATATTGGTATGAGGGTGCCTGTCAATTTTTTTAAAGCGATGAAATTTTCCTTCCATGGCAGAAACATTAATAATGTGCTTTATACCAGTATTTTCTTTTTTCATTAAATTAGATAATCGATTGCAAAGTACAAAAGGAGCTACGGCATTTACCAACTGAACTTCAAGCATTTCTGGTGTTTCAATTTCGCCTAATTTTAAACGCCAACTGTTGGTTTTTCTTAAATCAACTTGTTGTAAATCAGCATCTAATTTCCCTTTAGGAAAAACTTCTTTGCTTTGTAAAGCATTATCAAAGCTATAAGGAATTTGAGAAAGCTTTGCTGAGGCACTTAAACCTATTCCTGTTTCTGGACTTTGCCAAGTTACAGGCAAGTTGTTATTGTTTTGGGTTAATTTTTTAATTTCTTTCACACAGGCTTGGTGGTCTAATAATAAGTCTTTTGCCGTTTCGGGCAACGCAGTAAACAACATTTCTTCTTTATCCATTAAATGTTGGTAAAAACCAGCTGGTCGCCTAACGGTTTGTGCTGCATTATTAATTAAAATATCTAATCTGTTGTAATGCTGCTCAATGTAATTACAAAAAATTTCTACACTAGGAATATGCCTTAAATCTAAACCATGAATTTTTAATTGATTTTTCCATTTAGGGTAATCTTTTTCTTTGGCATATCGTAAGGCAGAATCTACAGGAAAACGTGTTGTAGCAACAACAGTAGCTCCTGCTCGTAAAAGTATTAGCGTAATGTGGTAACCAATTTTTAATCGAGATCCTGTAACCACGGCTACTTGGTTACTTAAGTCGGCAGTTTGAAATCTTTTCGCATAATTCAAATCGCCACATTCGGTACACATGGTATCGTAAAAATGATGCAGTTTGGTGTAAACTTTTTTGCATACATAACAATTTCTTGGAGATGCTAACTCTTTTGGCGTATTATTTTCTCCTTTTGGTAGCTGAATTAATTTTGGGGCTTTAAATACAACAGCTTCTCTTGCACTTCTTATTCCTGTTGATTTTCTAGCATGTTTATCTCTTTCTATTTGCTTGCGTTTGGCAGCTTTTTGGGCATCTTTTTTACGTTTTTCAAACTCTTCTCGGTTAGGGCGAGAGAGTTTTCCTGCTGCCTTCATTAAGGCAATGCGTTTTGCTTCGGGCAAATCAAATACCTGATTGGTATCAGTTATCAATGTTTCTAATACAGTAATACATTTATCTATATCTTCTTGTTTAATGGTATTTAGTTTTTTTTGATTATTGTTGTCGATTTTTGAACTCATTGCTGATAAAACTAATTTATTCAAAAGTAGTAAAATTAAGTATTACTAACCTCAGTCCGATTTTGGTTGTATTGGTACTTTATGCTAGTTTAACCCGAATTAGTTCGAATATTCACCTATTACCTCAAGAATTATAGATTTTATATCCTTTTGAAAATCTGCTTTCTCAGTAAGCTATAAGTAACTAGTTGATAACGAGTTAAATTTTATCCCCCACCCTTAATAGCAATTTAAAGAATCTGCTTTTTTTCCAACAAAAACTATTTTTTAATTGTTTTAATTAGGTATTATACTTAATACTGGCGTATTAGATAAATTAATAATTGCTCTAGCCCTAGAACCAATAAATAGTTCTTTAAAATTACTTTCTTGCTGGGTCATTATCATAATTAAATCAATCTCATTTTTTTGAGCATATCTTAAAACTGCTCCGACTAATGATTCTTCCCCTTTTTTGATATTAATAATCTTAGGTACACATTTAACTTTTTCTTTTTCAATCTTATTTTTTACATTATTTAACTGTTTCTCTATGCGAGATTTCACTTCATTTTTATCTACTAATAATACCGATAAAATATAAATCTCTGAGTTAAATATTTTTGCCATCTGAATTGCCTCTGTAACCTTATCTGATGTTTCTTTTGTTAAATCTAAAGGTAATAAAATTCTATCACAGCCTTTTTTATGTGCCTTTCCTTTTACTGTAATCACAGGGCATGGGGCTGTTTTTACGACACGTAAAGAGTTAGAACCAACAAATTTAGATTTAACAACTCCTTTAGCCCCCATTATAATAAGGCTAACATTTTTTGAAGAAGCAATTTTTACAATTTTATTATAAACCTTTCCTCTAGCAACAATAGTACTAAACTTTAACCCTGTTAATTTTTCCTTATCTTCGGCTAAATGTTTTAAATTATTTTCAACAGCCTCAGCAATTTCATCTAAGCCTGCATAAAACATTTTTACAGCGGGTGCTAATTCTTCAATTACATACAATAGTATAATTTCTGCTTTAATTTTTGCCGCTAAATTATAAGATTGAGAAAGAGCTATTAATGATTGCTCTGAAAAATCAATTGGAACTAATATTTTATTTATTTTTGATGACATATTAAGAACGCAAAAGTAAATAAAAGAAATAGACCATGAAAAAAATAGCAGCAGCAGAACTTGTTTTAAATTCTGACAATAGCATTTATCATTTAAAATTACACCCCCACCAAATTGCTAAAGATATTATTGTTGTTGGAGATCCAAGCAGGGTTGAAACTATTTCTAATTATTTTGACACGATTGAACACAAAGTAGCCAATCGCGAAATTTTTACACATACAGGGAAATTAAATGGCAAATCAATTACGGTAATGTCAACAGGCATGGGAACCGATAACTTAGACATTGTAATTAACGAATTAGATGCTTTGGTTAATATCGATTTAGAAAATAGAACCATAAAAGAAGAAAAAAAATCGCTAAACATTATAAGGTTAGGAACTTCTGGTGCTTTACAAAAAGACATACCTGTAAATTCTTTTGTTATTTCAGAATACGGTTTGGGATTAGATGGCTTGATGAATTATTATCAATTTGAACAAACTGATGAAGAATTAACACTTCTTAAAGAATTTTATCAGCAAACAAGCTACAATAAATCTTTTGCACAACCTTATTTTGTTAAATCTTCTTCCGTTTTATTTAATAAATTAAAAAAAGATTGTATTGAAGGTATTACCGCAACAGCTTGTGGTTTTTATGGTCCTCAAGGTAGAGTTTTAAGAATTCCTTTAAAAGAACCTTTAATAAATGAGAAGTTAAGAGATTTTAAATACAAAGATTTTCGCATTAGCAATTTTGAAATGGAAACTTCCGCCTTGTATGGCTTATCTCGTTCGTTGGGGCATAATGCTTGTACAATTTGTGCGATAATTGCCAACCGATTTTCAGGTGATTTTAGTGAGAACTATAAATTAGCTGTTAAAAAATTAATAGAACTTACTTTAACGAGATTAACACAATAGCGTTAATAAGTCGTTAGTTTAACATAACCTAAAAGTATTTTCTAACGTATATTTGGTGTATGTCTGACGCTAAATTACAAGCATTAATAAGTCTTTTAGACGACCCTGATGAGAATATTTATGGCGAAATAAAACTTCAACTTATTTCGTTTGGTAATAGTGTTATCCCTTTCTTAGAAAATGCTTGGGAAACCTCTTTTGACCTTTTACTGCAAGAAAGAATTGAAGAAATTATTCATCAATTACAATTTGACACTATTAAGAGGGAGTTAGCTAATTGGAAGAAAACCAGTGAATTGAACCTGATAGATGGTGCTTTAATTATTGCTAAATATCAATATCCGGATTTAGATGAAGAAAAAATAATTAGCTACTTTAATGAAATTGTTCAAGATACTTGGCTAGAGTTAAACGATAACTTAACAGCCTTAGAACAGGTTAACGTACTTAATAAAATAATGTTTGAAATACATGGCTTCCATGGCAATAAAAAAAACATTAACTCTCCAAAAAATTCATACATCAACAATGTTATTGAATCGAAAAAAGGAAATCCAATAACTTTAGGCATTATTTATATTGCTATTTGCCAAAGATTATCAATTCCTGTTTATGGCGTTAATATTCCTGCTCACTTTATTTTAGCTTATGCTGAAAACATTAAAGATGTTTTATTTTATATTAATATTTTTAATAAAGGGACTGTTTTTAGTAAAAACGATATTGATAAATTTTTAGAACAGCTTAAACAAGAAAAAAAAGAAGAATATTACATTCCTTGTAATAACTTAGCCATTATAAAACGAATTATACAGCACCTTATTTATACTTATGATAATTTAGGCTACATCGAAAAAAAAGAAGAACTCATGGATTTATTTAAAATCTTAAAGTAAA
>CAZVEW010000210.1:0-4496 GCA_964625955.1 uncultured Vicingus sp.
GCTGCTTCAATTTTATTTAAAGATGATATTGTGCTTAAATAGTTATTATTTCCATCAAGAAGAACCAAATTAATTGTTGCATCAAAAGGATAGCTATTATCTGCCAATAAAATTAAATCGCCATCAATAATTTCGCCATTATTTGTATTGTTGTTTATGTTAATGTCGGTCGTATCTACTAAAGTTAAATTATTGGCAATTAAAGATAAAGGCATTTCAACATTTAAATATGTTTTTAAAGGATATTTTCTAAAAACAAAATCGTGGCTTCCCGATAAATTTCCGTAAGGATTAATGTTTAAATTAACATCGTAGATTAATTTGTTAGGAAAAATTTCTATTAATTGGTCAATATTACTGTTTGAGGTATTGATAGATGTGGTATAATTGCTATAAGTTACCGCTGGTGTTGAAAACGTTTCTTGAGCCCTATTAATGTTATTAACTGCACCAATTATTGAACCGTTTAAATTAGCATTGGTATTGTTATTGGTATTTATTGTGGCAAATTGATTCATGGTAAGTTGGGCATCAACGCCTATGCCATTTTCAAGCACCAAGTTAACATTAACTTGATTTAAATCTAAAGTTCCAGCAGTGATTTTACCAAAAACATTAAAATTAGTGGTATCTGGCCCAAAATGAATTTGTTGACTACCAAAATAACCCCTCACATAAGAAGGAACAACGCTTTTTAATTTGCTATTGATGGTAATTTTAGTCCCTGCCATAATTAAAACAGAACCTATAGCATTACTATCAATAGTGCCAACAACTCTTGTTACAAAAGTATTTACCTTTGTTTTAGATGTACCCGTTAAATCTAATTTGTAACCACTAATGTCTATTGTTTTTGAGAAATAACCATCTTGGGTATTTGTGGCTGCGGGTATTAATTCTCTTAAAACTAAGGTATCTCCATTTTTTGTGGCACTTGGCATGGTATATTCCACGATAATTTTTTCTTTTATTTCACTAAACACTTCTATCTCTATATAGCCAGATTCTATCAAAGCATTGTTTAGTTCCACACCATTACTAATATTTAGTTTTGTTTCTTCGTTTTGGCTATAAAATGAATTTCCTGGACTAGCAATAGAGGAGAGTGGTACTGAAAAGATGTTGGCAATAGTTGTATCAGGAATTTTAAAAATAGAATCCATATTTATATCAAAAATATTGGTTTGATAAACTAATTTTAAAGAAGTATCGGCATTGGTTTGAATAACTGAATCTGGCAATAAATTATTTAAACTTAAAGTAGATTTTACCAAAGGAGCTAACAAATTTACATCCCAATTTGGTCGTTCAAAATTTTTCTGACAAGAGAAAAAAATTGAAAAAAGCACTATGCCTAATATTATTTTACAAAACTTTAACACCTCTGTAAAGATAATTATTTTCATTAACAAGCTGTCAGCAATTTTACAAACGGTTATTAATTAGAATTTTTATCGTTAATATCTTGGTATATTTGCTTTGATGAAGTATTTATTTGTAATAATGTTGCTCCTTTTTTCTATACCTTTTTTTGCTGGTGGACCATGGTTAGTACCTAAAAAATCTGGGTTTTTACAACTTCAAAGTACTTTTCCTATTGGAAGTTACAATCGTTTATTTTTAAAAAACAATAAAGATGTAAATTTAAATAGAAGTGTGCTCGATTATAATTTTCAGGCTTACTTAGAATATGGCATTACCAACAAATTAAACTTAATATCTTCTTTACCTTATAAATATATTTCGACAGGCAAAGCGACCAATAGTTTAAGTAACACACAACTTTTACCTAACGGAAATTTAATTGGATTTAGTAATTTAAAATTGGCACTTAAATATCTTTTATCAGCAAAAAAAATTAATACTGCCATCTCGGTTCAAACCACCTTAAATACGGTAAATAAAAACTTTGAAAAAGGTTTAATTACTGGTTTTGATGCAAATGCTATTGGCTTATACTTGCATGTAGGCAGAAGTTTTTCAGCTAAATTTTATTCATTTTTAGAAGGAGGCGTAAATATGGTAGCTAATAATTTTAGCAATTTTTACGAAATTCATTATGAGTTAGGATACCAACCTAAAAAAGCATGGTGGACTGTTTTAACCATTGATGTTCGCCAATCTTTTAACAATGGAATTTATGAAAACAAGCAACTTCAACAAACAGGATTTTACACCAATAATCAAGAATACATTGCTTACGGTTTTAAAACTGCCTACGAATTAAAAAATAAAATTGGTTTTACGCTAGCCACTTTTGGTGCTTTAAGTGGTAATTATGTTGCTCATGTAGCAACAGTTAGCATCGGAATTTATAAAAAGTGGTAAAAAACCGTTCCTTAATCTCTTTTTCAATATTTAATTCAAAAGTTTAGTTTTGCGTAACTACTTTTAGTAATGAAAAGCATAAAATTAATACCAATTTTATTTTTGAGTTGTAGCTCATTAATTACTTCCGCTCAAGAAAGAATTACCACTTTTGGAGTTCAATTTAAACCAATCATTCCTATAGATTTTATAAATAGCGGCAATCAATCACTTGAAAAAAACAATATTCTTTACCAATTAAAACCACAACCAGGACTAAACTTTGGCATGGTAATTAGAAAAGGATTTACAAAAAATATTTCGCTCGAAACAGGCATAAATATTTTAAGAAGAAATTATGACCTTAGCATTAACGACCTCGATTCTTCTTTTTTAGGAACATCTAATTTTCGTATAATAAATTACGAAATTCCAGTCGCTGCCTTAGTTTACGTTCGCTTAGCAGACAACTTATTTATGAATGTTTCAGGAGGTTTTTCTTTAGATATCTACCCCTCCGATTTATTTACTTATGATGATTATTTCGAGAATGCTGTAAATAGATTTGGTTGGATTAGAACAAGTTTAATAGCTAACGTAGGATGGGAATTTCGCACAAAAAAAAGTGGTTATTTCTACTTAGGAGCTTCTTTTCATCGCCCATTTTCTAAAATAATGCGAGAATACATTCATTACCGAGGATTTAACAAAAGCGAACAAGCTACTTTCGATTTATCAGGCAATTATTTAACCATAGATTTTCGCTACTTTTTTCATGAAGATAAAGTAAAAAAGAAAAAGAAAACAAAAAAAGAAGTTAAAAAAGATTTTAGGCAGCCTCGACCTCCAAACAAACCAAAACTAAAATAATCATCAAACTACATTTAGGTAGAAAAATAATTACCTTTGCTTTTCAAAAAAACTAGCTCATGAAAATTTCTTACAATTGGCTCAAAAATTATTTCGAGGCAGACATTAATCCAAACGATATTTCAGCAATATTAACCGATACTGGATTAGAAATAGAAGATTTTGAGCAAGTAGAAAGCATAAAAGGTGGTTTAGAAGGTTTAGTAATAGGAGAAGTACTATCTAAAAATCAACACCCAAATGCCGTTAGATTAAATTTAACAACTGTAAATATTGGACAAGAAAAACCTTTAAATATTGTTTGTGGAGCACCAAATGTAGCTAAAGGTCAGAAAGTTGTAGTTGCACCAATTGGCACAACACTTTACGATGGTAATGAACAATTTAAAATAAAGAAATCTAAAATTAGAGGCGAATTATCCGAAGGAATGATTTGTGCCGAAGATGAAATTGGTTTAGGCAGTAATCATAACGGAATTATGGTTTTAGATGAAAACGTGGAAATTGGCACATTGGCAAAAGATTTTTTTAAAATTGAAACCGATTTTATTTACGAAATTGGACTAACCCCTAATCGTTCTGATGCTATGGGGCATTATGGCGTAGCCAGAGATTTAGTTACAGCCTTAAATTTAAATGGCAAAGCAAAACTTATAAAACCAAATGTTGCTAATTTTAAAATTGATAATACCAATTTAAAGATTAATGTTGAAGTTATTGATAACGATTTATGCCCAAGATATACAGCTGTAACATTAAACAATATTCAAGTAAAAGAATCGCCAAAATGGCTTAAAAACCGATTAAAAAGTATTGGATTAACCCCCATTAATAACATTGTTGATGTAACAAATTTTGTTTTACACGAAACTGGTCAACCACTTCATGCTTTTGATGCCGCTAAAATTGCAGGAAATACTGTAATTGTTAAAACAGTAGCCGACAAAACAAAATTTACAACTTTAGATGATGTAGAAAGAGAATTATCGGCTAACGATTTAATGATATGCAACAAAAAAGAACCCATGTGCATTGCGGGTGTTTTTGGCGGAAAAGATTCGGGCGTTAGCAATAAAACAACTAGTATATTTTTAGAAAGTGCCTATTTTAACCCTGTTGCAATACGTAAATCGGCAAAACGACATGGACTAAATACAGATGCCTCTTTTCGTTTTGAGCGAGGAGCAGACCCCAACATCACTATTTTTGCACTAAAAAGAGCAGCTAACTTAATAAAAGAAGTAGCTGAAGCAGAAGTTTCTTCAGAAATAATAGATATTTATCCCAAAAAAATTGAAAACTTTAAAATTAACTTTTCT
>CAZVEW010000211.1:0-4455 GCA_964625955.1 uncultured Vicingus sp.
GGCATGGATGCCATTTTTGATGCTTTAGAGGGAGCCCCCGATAATTATAATTTACTATTTCAATTACCAACTGGTGGAGGAAAAACTGTTATTTTTTCTGAAATAGCAAGAAGATACATCGAAAAAACAAAAAGAAAAGTACTGATACTTACCCATAGAATAGAACTTTGTGCCCAAACTTCAACCATGTTAAAAGAATTTGAAGTTACCAATAAAATAATTAACAGCGAAGTTAAAGAGTTGCCCGACCAAAACGATTTTATGTGTTTTGTGGCAATGGTAGAGACACTAAATAATCGTTTAAAAGACGAAAAAATAGACCTGCAACACATTGGCTTAGTAATTATTGATGAAGCACATTACAACTCGTTTAGAAAATTATTTCATTATTTTGATAATTGCATTATGCTAGGTGTTACAGCAACCCCTTTAAGCTCTAACATAAAATTACCAATGTACCAAAATTACAACGAATTAATTGTTGGCGATTCTATTGCCGATTTAATTAGTTATGGCTACTTAGCAAAACCAACAACCTACTGTTACGATGTTGGTTTAAGTTCTCTTAAAATTGGTGCAAATGGAGATTATACTGTCCGTTCGTCCGATTTATTGTATGGAGATTATCCGATGTTACAAAAACTACTTTATGCTTACGAAGAAAATTCTTTAGGTAAAAAAACACTTATTTTCAACAACGGAATTAACACCTCTCTTAATGTTTTAGATACTTTTACAAAGGCAGGACATAAAATTAAACACCTCGACAATACAAACACAGTAGCCGAAAGAAAAGAAATTTTAGCATGGTTTAAAAAAGAACCAAATGCTATTTTAACATCAGTAAGTATTTTAACCACTGGCTTTGACGAACCAACTGTAGATGCTATCATTTTAAATAGGGCAACAAAATCTTTAACCTTATATTTTCAGATGATTGGTAGAGGCTCTAGGGTATTGCCAAATAAAAATGAATTTACCATTATAGATTTAGGAAATAATGTGGCTCGTTTCGGTCCTTGGGATTCAAAAATTGATTGGTACGAAATATTTCGCTCTCCAGATTTCTTTTTACAAAATGTTGTCGCAGATGCCGAAATAGAAAAGAAATTTAAATATAAAATGACAGATGAAGTTCGGGCAAGATTCTCAAAATCTAAAAATATTGATTTTGATGTGAATGAAGAATATAATTGTGCTATAAAAGCAGGTTTAAGACCTAAAACTGTTTTGGATAGGTCGATTGAGCAACATTCAAAAATGTGTGTTGAAAATAGCGAAGACATTATGGATGCCAGAGAATTAGCCGATTTACTTACAGATGATATTGAATATCGAATTCGCCTATTTTCTTATTGTATTTGCAAAAGTACCGACAACTACCTAAAATGGTTGCAAGAGGATTATCTTAGAAAACTAAATCATAGCTTTAACGATAAATTTTAAAATACCAAACTACACTTACCTGCTTTTAGCGATAACTTTGTTACTACTCCCATTATTAATGCACGGTTATCTTTTCCATGTCCTGCAAAAAAATTAAAACACACAGGATAATCATATTCTTTTACATTATCCAAAATTATTTCTTCTGCATTTTTTCCGTAAGGGATAGTATTATCGTGCATATCTGTCATTCCTCCAACCAATAAACCAGCCAAATTCTGTAACATTCCTGCTCGTTTTAAATTCTGCATCATTCTGTCGATATGATATAAATATTCATCTAAATCTTCAATAAAAAGAATTTTATTATTGGTATTTAATTGAGATTTTGTACCTGTTAAACTATAAATAATAGACAAATTTCCTCCTACCAAAATACCCTTCCCCTCTCCTATTTTATTGAGCAGATGAGCAGGAAACTGATAAGATAAATTTGCTCCAAACAAAGCATTCTTTAAAGATAAAATGCTCTCTTTAGTATTATTAGCAAAGCTGATAGGCATTGTAGCGTGTAAAGTTGCAATATTGTAATTTTGATTGATGTGATTATGCAAAACAGTAACATCACTATAACCGATTACCCACTTTGGGTGTTTTATAAATTCAGAAAAATCTAGTCCATCAATTAACTGAACCGTTCCGTAACCACCTCTTGCACAAAATATTGCTTTAATAGTTTTATCATCTAAAGCCATTTGCAAATCACTCAATCGCTCTTTAATTGTTCCAGCAAACTGATTGTCTGTTTGAAACAAATTAGCTCCAAAAATTACTGTTAACCCCCAATTTTTAAAAATAGCTAAAGCCATCTCAATTTCGCTCATAGCAATTTTTCGTGCGGTAGAAATAATAACAACTTTATCTCCTTTTTTTAAATAAGGTGGTTTTTCCATAAACAACTTTCTTTTTTACGTTATCAAAAACGTATTTTTGCCAAAAATAAACATCAAACCTCAAAAAAATAACATTGAACAATAAAAAACATACCATTACGGCAGCACTTCCTTATGCCAACGGACCTTTACATTTGGGACATATTGCAGGTTGTTATTTGCCTGCCGATATTTATGTGCGTTATTTAAAAGCACAAGGAGAAGATGTTTTGTTTGTATGTGGATCTGACGAACATGGTGCTGCCATTACACTTAGAGCTAAAAAAGAAAACACTACACCTCAAGCAATTGTAGATAAAAACCACGCCATCATAAAAAAAGCTTTTAAAGATTTTGGTATTGATTTTAGCATTTATCACAGAACTTCTTCAGATTTACATAAAGCAACCGCTTCCCAAATTTTTAAAGATTTGTACGATAAAGGAGCATTTATTCAACAAACTACCAAACAATTTTATGATGAGGAAAATAAACAGTTTTTAGCCGATAGGTATATTGTTGGTACTTGCCCAAAGTGTGGTTTTGAGAGTGCTTATGGTGACCAGTGCGAAAAATGTGGCTCAACTTTAAGCCCCAACGAATTAATTAATCCAACATCTACGATAAGTGGAAATACCCCTATTTTAAAAGAAACCACCCACTGGTTTTTACCCATGAACGACCACGAAAAATGGTTAAAAGAATGGATAGAAACAGGTAAATTAAATGGCGTGCAACAACACGATGCCACAAAATGGCGTAAACAAGTTATTGGACAATGTAAAAGCTGGATAGACAATGGTTTACAAGCTCGCTCCATTACTAGAGATTTAAATTGGGGCGTAAAAGTTCCTGTTAAAGGTGGCGAAGGAAAAGTATTATATGTTTGGTTTGATGCTCCTATTGGCTACATTTCGGCAAGCAAACAATGGGCAAAAGACAACAACAAAAATTGGGAAGATTATTGGAAAAATGACAATGCCGAATTGATTCATTTTATTGGAAAAGACAACATTGTTTTTCATGCCATAATTTTTCCTATCATCTTAAAAACACATGGAGATTATATTTTACCAACCAATGTTCCTGCCAACGAATTTTTAAATTTAGAAGGTGATAAAATTTCTACTTCACGCAATTGGGCAGTTTGGTTGCACGAATATTTAATAGATTTTCCTAACAAACAAGATGAGTTGCGTTACGTTTTAACCTCCATTGCACCAGAAACCAAAGACAGCGAATTTACTTGGAAAGACTACCAAGCAAGGGTTAATAATGAATTGGTTGCCATTTTAGGAAACTTTGTTAATCGTGCTGTAGTTTTAACACATAAATATTATAATGGCATTGTTCCTCAACTTGGCAATTTAACTGATTATGATAATGAAGTACTCGCAAAAATTATATCAACGCAAGTAAAAGTTAATGAGTTACTTAGTAATTTTAAATTTAGAGAAGCCCAAACAGAAGCCATGACTTTAGCCCGTTTAGGTAATAAATACTTGGCTGATTTAGAACCTTGGAAATTGATTAAAACTGATGAAGAACGAGTTAAAACCATCATGAATATTGCTTTACAAATTTGTAATACGTTAAGTATTATTTTTGAACCATTTTTACCTAGAACTTGTGATAAATTGAAGCATATTTTAAACAACAATGCTCCCGAAATTTTGGCTAATCACCAAATAAATAAACCAGAATTACTCTATCAAAAAATTGAAGATGAAGCTATTGAAACTCAAATAAAAAAATTAGCAGCCACAAAAATCAAAAAATCAAACCCAAAAGCGAAACTAATGAAAGATGAAATTACTTTTGATGAATTTACAAAAATGGACATTAGAATAGGCACTATTTTAACTGCCGAAAAGCACCCCGATGCAGATAAATTATTAAAAATGACTGTTGACACAGGAATTGACGAAAGAACCATTGTTTCTGGCATTGCAAAACATTATAAACCCGAAGATATTATTGGAAAGCAAGTAAGCGTTTTAATTAATTTAGCTCCACGAAAAATTAGGGGAATTGAATCTAAAGGAATGATTTTAATGGCAGAAAACAACGAAGGCGATTTGGCTTTTGTTTCGCCAGAAAAAGTAATAGATAATGGAGGGATAATTAGCTAATTGGA
>CAZVEW010000212.1:0-4394 GCA_964625955.1 uncultured Vicingus sp.
AAAAGGAATGTAATTGATATTTCATTTTTTCCAGAAAATTCTTTAGACTTAAATAAATTAGCAAAAGAAAACGGAGTAACTGCTATTGTAGATTGTGGTGTTGCTCCTGGTATGGACAATATTATTTTGGGTTATTATAATGAAAAATTAAAACTTACAGATTTTGAATGTTTGGTTGGCGGTTTACCTAAAGTAAAAAAATGGCCTTTTGCATACAAAGCTCCTTTTTCTCCAATTGATGTAATTGAAGAATATACCCGACCTGCAAGGTATGTTGAGCATGGTGAATTAGTTGTTAGAGAGCCTCTTACAGATTGTGAATTTGTAGAATTTGATGGCGTAGGGACTTTAGAATCTTTTAATTCTGATGGTTTACGCTCAATAATTTACACCATGCCTCACATTAAAAACATGAAAGAAAAGACTTTACGTTATCCTGGTCATGTAGAATATGTAAAGGTTTTAAAAGAAAGTGGATTTTTTAGCTCTAAAAAAATAAACATTAACGGAAAAGAAATTTCTCCTCTAGCATTTACAAGTAAAATTCTTTTTAATGAATGGAAATTAGGTGAAAATGAAGAAGAAATAACAATTATGCGTGTAACTGTTAAAGGTAAAAACGATAAAGGAGTAACCGAAGAAATCGTTTACAATTTACATAATGAGTATTGTGCCAAAACAAAAACATCATCAATGGCAAGAACCACTGGTTACACTGCAACTGCTGCTGCCAATATGTTTTTAGCAGGTTTGTTTAAAGAAAAAGGTGTTTTTCCGCCAGAATTAGTTGGTAAATACGAAAACTGTTTTAATTACATTTTAAACTACTTAAAAGAAAGAAATATTCACTATGTAAAAAGTTATCTCGCTAAAGCGTAAATAAACCTTTATTCAGGATGGTATTTTCTTTTTACAAACCTAGCTAAAATTTAACTCCGTTAATGCCAACAACATCCATGCTTCACTCCAACGCATAAAGGGTGTTTTAATGGTATAAAATGGATATTTTTTGTAATAAAAATACCCCTTTTTATGTTGCATATTTTCAATTGTCCATTTTGCAATGGTTTTGGTAAAATTAGCATATTCATTATTTAAATACGATAAACGGGTAAAGGTAATTATTCCTTGTGCTTGGTTATGAATTTCGACAGGGTATTGTTTTGGAACTCTAAAAATAGCTTGTCCGTTGGGTTTAAATTGATTGTTAAAGTAATATTCAGCACCTTTT
Source organism: uncultured Vicingus sp. (assembly GCA_964625955.1). Classification (GTDB taxonomy): domain Bacteria; phylum Bacteroidota; class Bacteroidia; order Flavobacteriales_E; family Vicingaceae. The sequence goes on from CAZVEW010000212.1 coordinate 1,232, forward strand.
TTTAAGGCATTTTGATAAACCTTATTTTCTCCACAATATTTAATTACGTAATGAATACTATCCAACACATAGCCTTGATGAAAATCAATTTGCGTGCGTTCTTTACCTGTTTTTAAATCAATGCTATAATTCCAATGTCCATCTTTTTGTTGATAGGCAAGGGTAAAATTTGTCATTTTACAAGCCAATTTTTTGTATTTTTCTTCTTTCGTAAGATAAAACAAACGGGCAAACAACTCAGCACCTAACATATTGGCATTGTAGCAGCAATCTACTGTTTTTGTGCTATAACTTACACAAGTTCCTTTTTCAGTTTTTGTCCAAGCCAACTGATTTTCGGTAAAATTTGCTATACTTTTTAAAACTGCTAATGCTTTTGGATTTTGAGTAGCTTGATAATACGCAAAAATTCCTTTGGCAATAAAGCCACTCACCACAATTGTTGGCGAATATTTTTCTAAAAACTTTACAGGACTAGCCCAATCAAAATTATATCCCCAACAATATTCTTTATAAGCTTTGGTTCTGTTTTCCAACAACCAATTAAAGAAAAAGTCCATTTTCTGTAAGGTTTTATCTTCTTTGTTTTGTTGATATATTAATGAGTAAGTATGCAAAAACAAGCCCATTGCTTTGGGATTATACTCTTTTTTAATGCCTAATAACTTTCTAATATTAAACGGATTACGCTTTTGGAATTGTATTGCCAAAACAGGTCCCCATTTTCCTAACCAATTAAAAGGAATAGGAGAATTTAGAGTATCGTAAGGGTCGTATCCTTTAAATTTTTCGGATTCGATGTAGGTTTGGAGTTGTTTAGTTGAAAGTTGTAAAGTCAAAAGTTTTAAAGTTAGTTTATGCAGTTACGTTTATTATTGATGAATCGTCAAATTATTTCATTAATTTAAATGCTTAATTTTTTCCAACACTTCAAAAGTTGCTTTGGTAGCATTATAACAATCCTCAAAAGAAATGGGTAAAGGTTTTCCATTTTTTATGGCGTGCAAAAATAGTTCAACTTCTTTTGTATGTCCTTTATTTTGCGAAGTATTTTTAGTTGTTTTCTTGCTTGTTCCTAAAATATCCATGGTTTTAAAATCGTCAATTACAATGGTTTGTTCGCCACAAAAAACTTCTAAATATTCTTTGCTTAATTTTTTACTTCCGTTAGAAAAATAAGAAATACTGGCAATACTTCCATTTTTAAAAGCCAAACTAATACTTACTGTATCTAACAAATTATTAGCATCTTTTAGTGCGTTGGCTGTTACTTTTGTTATTGGAGCATCGGCTATAAAAGTACATAAATCAATAAAATGACAAGCTTCTCCAATAATTCGTCCGCCACCCACTTTTGGGTCTTGAGTCCAATGGTTACGTGGTAATTTACCTGCATTAATTCTATAATTAATTGCTTTAGGTAAATCGTTATTTAGCTGTTCTTTTAAGGCAATAATTTGAGGTGCAAATCTCCTGTTAAACCCAACCATCAATTGGGCTGTACTTTTACTTTCTGCTTCCTTAATTTTTGCTAATTCCTCTTTTGTTAAACATAATGGTTTTTCTACAAAAACATTTTTATTGGTTTGCAGTGCTTTTATCACATCACTAGCGTGTAAGTTATGAGGTGTAGCAATAAAAATTGTATTTATTTGCTTATTTTTAATAATTTCATCAGCATTACCTGTACAATTATCAAAGCCAAATTTATCTGCTACATTCCTCGCTGTTGTTGCTCTTGCTGTGGCAACATTTACTAAATTTTCTGCTGTTAAATTGGGCAACAAAAAGTTCTGTGCAAACGAACCTGCTCCAATAAAACCAATATTTACATCGCTAGCATTGTATTGTTTAGCATTGATTTGAATATGCTGTTTTAGTGTTTTTGAAGTATCATATTCCAGCACAATTCCGCACAAATGTTCATTTCTATCTACAATTAATTGGTAAGCATTTTTGGCATTTTCAAATTTAAATTGATGCGTAATTAGACCTTCAACATTTATTTTTTTTGTGGCTATTAGGTCAATAAAAGCTTGCATATTTCTGTTTTCCGTCCAACGAACATAAGCTATCGGGTAATCATGTCCTTTTTGCTCATAGTCATTATCGTAACGACCAGGTCCATAAGAAGATGACATTCTTAAATCTAACTCTTTAATGTAAAAATTTTTCCTATCAAAACCTGTTGGTACAGCTCCTACAACTACCACTTTTGCCTTTTTACGAGCAATTGCTCCTGCAAAATTAACAGGTGCTAACGAAGAAGTTCCTGCCGTAATTATCACAGCATCAGCCCCATAACCATTAGTAATTTGTTCAATTACATTTTCTACACCTTCTGCAGATGAATTATAAGCATATTTCAATCCATTTTTACGAGCTAATTCTACCTGATTTTCAGCTATATCTAATCCAATAACTTTTACACCTGCCGCATTTAATAGCTGAACAGTTAGTTGCCCAACTAAACCCAAACCAATAACTACACAACTTTCGCCTAAGTTTATTGCTGCTTGACGTACTCCTTGCATGGCAATAGCACCAATGGTAGTAAAAGCAGCACTTTTAATGTTTGCCACATCATTTATTTTTACACATAAATTTTTAGGTACAACCACTATTTCTGCATGGTTAGCAGTCATGCCACCACAAGCCACAAAATCTCCTACTTTAAGGTGTTTAATGTCATCTGCCACCTCAATTATTTCTCCAGCACAACTGTATCCCAACGGATTAGGAGATGCTAACTTATTCATCACCATTTTATAAGTTTTCATTACGCCATGTGTTTTGGCGGCAGTAATTACTTTTTTTACTTCTTCTTGGCGAGATTTTGCTTTACCGATATAACTTAAACGGGCATCTTTAACCGTTTTTCCTTCTGTACCTGCACTAATTACCGAATAATGATTCCTCACCATTATTTGTCCTTTTCCTAAAGCAGGAAACGGCACTGCTAACAATTGCATATAGCCGTCTTTTAAATTTTGTGTGAGTTGTTCCATTTTTTTAGTTAAAAGTTTGTAAAGTTATAAATGTTTGTAACGATTGTAACGTTTGGAAAGTTAAAAAGTTTGTAACGTTTGGAAAGTTAAAAGTTTGTAACGTTTGGAAAGTTAAAAGTTTGTAACGTTTGTAAAGTTAAAAGTTTGTAACGTTT
>CAZVEW010000213.1:0-4388 GCA_964625955.1 uncultured Vicingus sp.
GGAACAAAAAAAATGGATAGGGAATGTGTGGTAACCTTTTTAACCAACACCGTTCCAAATCAAATAAAAAAGAAAATAGTTTTTAAATAAATAAAATGATACAAAAAATATTAGTAGCAATAGATGGCAGTAAATCAGCATTGCACGCAGCAAATTATGCCATTCAACTTGCAAAAGAAGTGCATGCAAAATTAGAAATAGCCTACATTATTAAATATGCTATCGGCAATATTGATACAGGAATTTTACCAATAGATGCAGAAGAACACGAAAAAGAAAATGCAATTAAGTTGATTAATAAAATAAAAACTATTCATCCTGAAATTAAAATACAGGAATTTGAGACCATAGGTATTCCTACAGAAGAAATTAATAAAATTATTCAAAGTTGGGATGCCGATTTATTTGTTATTGGACATCATACCCATAGTTTTTTAGATAAGATTTTACTACCTAGTGTTGAAGATAATTTATTGCAACATCTTCAAATTCCGCTACTAATTATTCCTAACAATAGGAGTCCTTTGGTGAAACCATCTTAAAGAGAGTTTCTCCTGAATGTGTGAAATCACCTTAAAAAAAATGAGTTCGAGTGAGTTTTTAGTTACAAAATCTAAAAGTTAGGGGGTCACTTCAACATTAGCAGTAATATTTAACACTGTAGTGATAGGGTTTGTGTTTGCAGTGATGGTAACTGTTTTATTTTGAACTCCTTGTTGTTTTCCAGGACTGTATGTAACTTCAATTTCGCCTGTTTCGCCTGGTGCTATAGGTTTTTTAGGCCAGGTTGGGACTGTACATCCACAACTACCAACAGCATTTTCGATAATTAAGGGTTCTGAACCTACGTTGGTAAATTTAAAAATCTTTGTGTTTTTTGTGTCTTGCTTAATTTTCCCAAAATTGTAATTCATTTCAGGAAAATTAACAGCGGTTTTACTTCTTGACTGAGAAAGTTGTGTAGGAGGGTTTTGTTTTATTTGTTGTGATGGCAAAACTTGATTAGGGTTACTAATATTGGAGAAAGTATTTAAAGGTTTGGCTGCAATATTACTTTTAACAATATTTTCTGGTTCGGCATAACGAACAGGAGTTTTCTCATTAAAAAAAGTATTTACAATTAAAACGAATGCGATTATGGCTAAAAGGCCAATTTTAATGTTTTCTTTTATTTCCATGATATAGGGTTTTAGAGAGAGATTATTTATAAAGTAATTTTTGTTTTTTAAATATGTCGCTATTTATTTGCTTTATAGCTTCTTGTAATGTATTGTCAATTTTACTAATTATTTCGAAATAAGCAGAAGTATCCCACAAACTTCGTGCAATTGTGGCTTTTATTCTAATCAAAATTAGTTGTTTAGATTTATTAATTTGTTCCTCATTTCTTTCTACCTTGTTTTTTTCTGCGTAAGCAATAAAATCTGTAAGAACTTCTTTTTCAGCATTAAATGATGCTTTAAAAGTTTGTAATGTTGGATATTTTTCTTTCAATTCTTTTCTATGTCTATCTAAATAGGTTAACGAAAATTCATTTAAAAGTCCTTTTCTATTAACTTTTCCAAAATAATCAGACCCCATAGATGTATCAATAGGAACAAAGATGTCTGGCATTATACCTCCTCCGCCATACACAGTTCGGTGGCTGTTTAAAGTTTCATATTTTAATGAATCAGGTAAACTAATACTATCTTTATTCATTAATTCTCCATGTTTATATCTGTTGGCAATGTCTTTATAATATTCTTCTTTGCCATTTTTATATGATTTTTGGATGCACCTACCAGAAGGGGTGTAATATCGTGCAACGGTTAGTCTAATCGCAGAACCATCGGGTAAGGAAAATGGTTTTTGTACTAATCCTTTACCGAAAGATCGCCTACCAATTACTAAAGCTCTGTCGTAATCTTGTAATGCGCCAGTTACAATTTCTGAGGCAGAAGCTGATCCTTCATCAATTAGCACGACTAATTTTCCTTTTTCAAAACCTCCTCTATCGGTTGTATAATATTCTTGTTTTGGAGATTTGCTTCCTTGTGTGTAAACAATTAGCTTTTTCCCATCTAAAAATTCGTTGGCTAATTTAATGGCGGTTCTCAGGTATCCACCGCCATTTCCTCTCAAGTCTAAAATTAAATCTTTAATGTTTTTTGCTTTGAGTTTTTTCAAACCTTCTTCAAATTCTTCGTCTGTATTGCTTGCAAAACGATTCACTTTTATATATCCAATATCTTTTGTTGCCATATAGGCTGCATCAATGCTATAAATAGGTATTTTATCTCTTGTTATTGTAAAATCTAAGATTTCAGGAACAAATCTTCTTTTAATACCAACATTTACTTTTGTTCCTTTTTTACCTCTCAACTTTTTTTGAACATCACTATTTTGTAAGCCAATGCCAGCAACATTTTCCGTATCTATTTTTACTATTTTATCGCCTGGTAAGATTCCTACTTTTTCTGAAGGACCTCCAGAAATGGGGGAAACAACGGTTAAAGTATCGTGTAATATATTAAATTGAATACCAACTCCTTCGAAATTACCGACTAAAGGTTCATTCATTTTCTTTAATTCTTTTTGAGGAATGTAAACCGAATGTGGGTCTAAACTTTTTAAAACAGCTACTATAGCTTTTTCTACCAATTGGTTTTCATCGGTAGAATCAACATAAGCATAGTTGATATATTGAAGTAAAATATCAAATTTTCTGCTTCCAGCACTAGGGGCGTATTGTGAAAAGCAAAATTGTGAAAAGAAAAAAAGAACGGTTAACAGTAGTGCATTTAAATATTTCATGTTATTTTTTATAAGTTTTAAGCGACCAAATGTAGCTAAAAAATATTTTAATGTTAAAACGCTAATGGTTTCTTTTCATAATAAATGTTAATGCGAATGAATTATTAGCACGATCTTTAAAACTCTAAATTAAGAGATTCTATGGCTGATTTTATTGAGTTTAATAGGTTAGATTTTTCGCTTGTTTCTTTTTCAATAGCTTCTTCTAAACCATATTTAAGGTCTTCAATTTCTGTTTCTTGAAATGTAGCATCAAAATTATCGATAACACTAAGCACTTCAATTCCAGTCAAATAATCTCCTTTAATTGCTTCATTAACAAAGGTGGAGATGTGTTCACTACCGTCTAAAGAAGATTGCCAAAATATGGAAATTAAGGTAGCTTTTTCGGTAGCAAATTTTTCATCTTTAATTGTGGTAATAATGGTTTCAACAACATTCTGGTCTTTCAAATCGAACAATAAATTGGTGATTTCGTGCTTAATTTCATCATTATTTGTAGCACATAATTTTTCTATTAAAGGATAAATGGCTTCTTTTTTACCATGTTTTCTTAATTGTTTAATGGCAGTTGTTACTTTTTTATTATTATCTGATTTTAAATCATTAATAATATTGTTAAATCTAGTATCTTTTTTTGTATTCATTAGATTTTATAAGAAAAGCCCACATTTAGCGAGCTTTTCATGGTGTTTGTTGGTTTATTAATAATAAATTAATCTTCTAACTTTTGCAATGTGTTTAGCTAATCGTATTACTTGTTTTGTGTAGCCAAATTCATTATCGTACCAAACATAAATAACAATATTTTTTTTGTCTTTAGATACAATAGTAGCAGTGCTATCAAATACCGCACAGCAAGTGTTACCAATAATATCGTTAGAAACTAGTTCTGGGTCAAGTTCATATTTAATTTGATTTACGAGTTGACCTTCTAAGGCTGCTTTTCTTATTATTTCGTTTACATCTTCTACCGAAGTTTCTTTATTTATGTTTAGGTTAAGAATTGCTAAAGAACCGTTAGGTGTAGGAACTCTTACGGCATTGGCGGTTAATTTATCTTTTAAAGTTGGGATAACTTTTGTAACTGCATTACCAGCACCAGTAGAGGTTATTACCATGTTTATTGCAGCAGAACGACCTCTACGGACTTTTTTGTGCATATTATCTAGTAAATTTTGGTCGTTGGTGTAGGCATGTACTGTTTCTAAGTGCCCTTTAACAATTCCTAATTCATTTTCTATGGTGTATAAAATAGGTGATATTGCGTTGGTTGTGCAAGATGCTGCGGAGAAAATATTGTCATTTTCAATATCTAAATCTCCTTCATTAATGCCATATACAATGTTAGGTACTTCTTTTCCGGGGGCGGTAAGTAAAACTTTACTAGCACCTTTTGCTTTTAAATGTCTTGATAAAGCTGATTTATCTCTAAAAGCACCTGTGTTATCAATAATTAAAGCATCGTTAATGCCATATTTTGTGTAATCGATATCTTCTGGGTTAGCGGCATCAATCATGTAAACAATTTGTCCGTTAATAATTAGGGCTTTGTTTTCTATGTCTTCGTCAACTGTTCCGTGAAATTCACC
>CAZVEW010000214.1:0-4357 GCA_964625955.1 uncultured Vicingus sp.
TCTATAAAAAATGATGAAAATTTTGATGCGAATGAATTATTAGAACTCCCCTTAAGTTACAATGTTAGAGAAACTTCTGGTTTAATTTATTTGAATGGTAAACTTATTACTCATAATGATTCAGGAGGAGAGCCTGCTTTGTATGAGCTAGATACAATAACGGGAAATGTAACTTTTTTGCATAGTATAAATGTATAAAAAATAATTGCAATTACCTAACAATCAAATTATTAAATTAATCCTTGCCATGCAAAGCCCTCTAACTTTTAACTTGCTAACTTGACAATCTTTCCACTATCAACGCTTCGTCAATATCCTCCATACATTTAAAATGTTTTTTAGGGCACTTATTATAACCCAATTTAGAACAAGGTCGGCATTTTAAATTATTATTTTCTACAATTACATACTTTTCGCAATTTTTAGGATAATAAGGATACATGCCAAAAGCAGGGACAGTGTTTCCCCAAACCGAAATAATTTTTACCCCTAAGGCTGCTCCAATGTGCATTAATCCAGTGTCGTGCGTTATTAAAACCTTGCTTTGCTTTACCAAAGATGCCGATTGGTTAATGTTGTATTTTCCACAAGCATTAAAAATATTTTCTCCAACATTTTTTTGAATTTTTTGAGCAATTTTCTCATCATCATTACCTCCTAATAAAATAATAGGCTGGTTTATTTTTTTACAGATGGCAATAATTTTATGGACTGGCAATCGTTTGGTAGCATGTTGTGCTCCAATAGCAAAAGCAATGTAGCCACCTTGAAATTGCTTGGGAAAATTCAATAAATTTACCTTATCTTTTTCAGCAATAAAATAATCTAAACCTTTGTTATCGTTTACTATACCAAAAGATTTGAGGGTAGCCAAATACCTATCAACAATATGAATTTTTGGTAGGTTATTAATTTTAAAAGTAGTGAGCAGCCATTTTTGATAGTTTAATTTATCAAAAGTAAACGATAAACATTTTAGCTGTTTAATAATTCTTTTTGAACGTAAATTTTTATGTAAATCAATAATGTAATCGAATTGCTCTTGTTTTAGCTGATTAATTATTTCATTAGTACTTTTTTCAATAGTGTAAATTTTAGTGAGGTTGGGATTATTTTCTAAAATATTTTTGTATTGATTTTTAGTTAAATAATATAGCTCCACTTCTCCGTCTAATTGGTTTTTTAAACACCTCAACACGGGGGTTGTAAGCACAATATCGCCAATAGAACTAAAACGAATAACTAATATTTTTACTTTAGGCTTCATTAATATTGCAAATATAACTAAACCAACTAGCATCGTAGAACAGTAGAATTTATTACTTTTACTTTTTAATCTATTTTTTATATGAAACAATTAATTGAAGATTTTACAAAACACATTTCACAAGCTGTAAACATTTGTGAATCAAACATTTTATCTCCATTTAATGAGAAAATAAGCAATGTATTAGTTTGTGGGTTGGGAGGCTCTGGAATTGGCGGAACTATTATTTCCCAAATTGTAGCAAACGAAAGCAATTACCCTATTATTGTTAACAAAGATTATAAAATACCTGCTTTTGTTAATGAAAATACCTTGGTTATTATCTGCTCTTACTCTGGAAATACCGAAGAAAGTTTGGAAATGCTTACCCAAGCCGAAGCAAAAAAAGCCATTATATCTTGTGTAACATCTGGCGGAACATTAGCAAAAATTGCTCAAGAAAAACATTATAACTGCATCATTATTCCTGGAAAATTTCCTCCGAGAGCAGCTTTTGGCTTAGCTTTTCCTGCACTTTTTTCTTTATTAAAACATTACCACATCACCACAAAAGACTATACCGACCAATTTAATAATGCCATTACCACAATTAATGCGGAAGAAAACAACATGGTAACCGAAGCTAAAATGATTACAGCAAAACTACTCGATAAAATACCTGTAATTTATACGGCAGCTAATTACGAAGGTGTTGCTGTACGTTTTCGTCAGCAAATTAACGAAAATGCTAAAATGTTGTGCTGGCATAATGTTATCCCAGAAATGAACCATAACGAGTTAGTTGGCTGGACAAAAAAAGACAACAATTTGGCAGTAATTATCTTTAGAAACGATGATGATTATTACAGGATTAAAAAAAGAATAGAGATTAATAAAACCGTTTTTAAAAAATATACCTCAACAATAATTGAGGTTTTCTCAAAAGGAAACACACAGCTCGAAAAAACATTGTACCTCATTCATTTGGGTGATTGGGTATCCTTTCTGTTAGCAGAAAAAAAAGGCATTGATGTAACTGAAGTAAATGTAATTACCTATCTTAAAAACCAATTAGCAAATATTTAAAAATGCAATTAGTACATTTTAAAGATTTAGGCTTAATTGATTATAAAAAAGCTTGGGATTTTCAGGAAAAACTCTTTAAAGAAAATGTGGATGCAAAAATTGTAAACCGCAGAGCAGATAAAATAGTACAACCCACAACAAATTATTTGCTATTTTGCGAACACCCTCACGTTTACACCCTTGGCAAAAGCGGTGATGAAAGTCATTTATTATTATCAGAAAAATTACTTCAACAAAAAGGAGCAACTTACTATAAAATAAACAGAGGTGGCGACATTACCTACCACGGACCGGGGCAAATAGTGGGTTATCCCATTTTAGATTTAGATAATTTTTTTACCGATATTCATAAATACCTTCGTTTTTTAGAAGAAATAATTATCTTAACTTTAGCCGAATACGGTGTAAAAGCTGGCAGATACAAAGGTTATACTGGTGTTTGGTTAGATGCTGATATTCCACATAAAGCACGTAAAATTTGTGCCATGGGCGTACGCTGCAGCAGATGGGTAACCATGCACGGATTTGCTTTTAACATCAACACTAATTTAAATTATTTTAACAACATTATTCCTTGTGGAATTAGCGATAAACAAGTTACTTCTTTACAAAAGGAACTTAATAAAGAAATTGACGTAAACGAGGTAAAAGAAAAATTAAAAAAACACTTTGCTAAACTATTTAAATCCAATATAATAAGTTAAAATGAAAACACTAAAAAAAATACTATTAACAATAATAATTGTATTAGTTACTGCTTCAATTTTAGCTGTTTTAACAGAAAATGCTCATTTATTTAAGGCAGTTGCATCAACCTATTTAAGAGGTCATATTGGACCTACCATAGATGATTACACCATTTTTAACAACAGAAAAATACCAACAGGCAAATATCAACCATGGAAAATTTCAAAAAATTACAACAAAAAATCTGACGAAAAACTCCTGAAAAAAATGGAGAAATTCGACCCAGCAGCTTATTTAGTTGTTAAAGATGATAAAATTATTTATGAAAAATATTGGGATAATTATAACGCAAATTCTTTAACCAATTCTTTCTCTGTTGCCAAAACTTTTATTGGTTTATTAATTGGTATTGCACTTGACGAGGGTAAAATTAATAGTGTTAACGACCCTGTTGCCAAGTATTTACCTCAATACAAAAACCACCCAGAACTCACTATTAAAGACTTACTTACCATGAGTTCGGGCATTAATTTTGACGAAAGTTATAAAAGTCCTTTTGGATACATGGCGAAAGCTTACTACGGCACAGACCTAAAAAAATTAACCGACAAATATACCGTTACCGAAACACCGGGAAAAACTTGGCGATATTTAGGTGGCAACACCATTATTCTTTCCTTTATTTTAGACAAAGTAACCAACATGAGTGTTTCCGAATACATGAGTAAAAAAGTTTGGCAACCTATTGGTGCTAAAAATGCAGCTTTATGGACTTTAGACCATAAAGATGGCTCAGAAAAAGCCTATTGTTGTTTTTATGCTAATGCAAGAGATTTTGCCCGAATTGGTCAACTGTATTTAAATAATGGGGTATGGAATAATCAGCAAATAATTACTAAAAAATACATTGACGCAACAATTACTCCTGCCTATTATTTAAAAGATAAAAATAATAAACCAGTAGATTTTTATGGCTACCAAATGTGGATTACTTACTACAAAAACTTAAATATTTATTATGCCAGAGGTATTCAAGGTCAATTTATTATTGTAATTCCACAAAAAAACCTTGTTATTGTGCGTTTAGGGCATAAAAGAGGTAAAAACTTGCCCAATCACCACCCTGCCGATTTGTACACCTACATTGATTTTGCTTTAGAACAATAGCAATTTGAATTACTTTTTGTGGCTTTGTTTATCAAAATAGCTAATGTACAATTTTTTTTTGTAGCTCATTTAAAAAACGGATGCAGATCATAAAGGCTAAGTTCTATTTATAACAACATTTTTTGTCATTCAGAACAAAGTTTTGTCCCGAACTCGCTTCGGGATACAAAA
>CAZVEW010000215.1:0-4321 GCA_964625955.1 uncultured Vicingus sp.
CCATAGGCAAATATACAAAATATATAGGCGAATTGGAAATTAAATTGGTATTACTATCTGCTATTTAGCTTTTCTTCTTTTGCCATCATCAAAATTAATACCAGTTTAACATGTTTGGTTAAGCCATTTCCTTTATTGCAAATAGCGTTTATATGCTTACCTTTGTTTACTCTTTTATAATAAAATTATGGCATTAAAACAATCGCTTAGCTTTAAACTACAACAAAAATTATCTCCACAACAAATTCAATTAATGAAATTGTTGCAACTCCCTACTTTATCTTTAGAGCAAAGAATTAAAGAGGAAATGGAAAGCAATCCAGCTTTAGATGAAGGTAAAGAAGAAGATGATGAGTTAGATAAAGAGCAAGAAGATGATTTTGGCAGAGAAGAAATTACCGAAGCCGAAAAAGAATTTAATTTTGATGATTACATTCAAGATGAAACTCCTTCGTACAAATTAAATATTAATAACACCAGTAAAGATGACGAAGAAAAACAAGTTCCATTAAGTGGTGGTGCTACATTTCAAGAATTGTTAGAGGCACAACTTACTTTGTTTGATTTAGATGATGAAGACCACTTAATAGCCTTACACATTATAGGAAGTTTAGACGAATCAGGTTATTTAAGAAGAGATTTATCCTCAATTGTTGACGATTTAGCGTTTACCCAAAATATAATTACCACAGAAGAGCATGTTGAAAAAATATTAATAATAATTCAACACTTAGAACCTCATGGGGTAGGTGCAAGAAACTTGCAAGAATGTTTGTTATTACAAATAAAAAAGAAAAATAACCATTCGTTAGTTTATAAAAATGCCGAAGAAATACTAGCAAATTATTTTGAAGAATTCACAAAAAAACATTACAATAAAATTATTGATAAACTAAATATTTCTAACAAAGATTTAAGAAGTGTAATTAATGAAATATTAAAATTAAACCCCAAACCAGGCAACTCTTTAGACGATTCAGCTAAAGTTGTGCAACACATTGTTCCAGATTTTACTTTAAATATTGTTGATGGCGAAATAGAAATATTCTTAAACAGTAGAAATGCCCCAGATTTAAAGGTAAATAGAACATACACAGAAATGATGAAAGGGTATAAAGCACAAAAAGAAAAACCCTCAAAATCTCAAAAAGATGCTTTAATGTTTGTTAAACAAAAATTAGATGCCGCAAAATGGTTTATTGATGCCATAAAACAACGACAACACACCTTAATAACCACCATTAATGCCATAGTAAATCATCAAAAAGAATACTTTTTAGAAGGAGATGAAACACTGCTAAAACCAATGATTTTAAAAGATATTGCCGAAGAAGTAGATTTAGATATTTCTACCATTTCTAGGGTAGTAAATAGCAAATACGTACAAACTCCTTATGGTACTTTTTTGCTTAAAACATTTTTTTCCGAATCATTAAGCACAGATAGTGGTGAGGAAGTTTCTACCAGAGAAGTTAAAAAAATATTACAAGATGCTATTGAAGAAGAAAGTAAAGAAAAACCATTAACCGATGAAAAATTATCACACCTTTTAAATAATAAAGGATACAATATCGCAAGAAGAACAGTGGCGAAATACCGAGAACAATTAAACATCCCTGTTGCTCGTTTAAGAAAAGAACTTTAATTAGGGTTTTTTAATTATGAAATTAACCGCAAAAATTATATCCCTTGTTTTTCACCCGATTATTATGCCTACTATCGGATTGTTAATACTTTTTAACACCCAAACTTATATTAATTATGCAATACCTAAAGAGTTAAAACAATTCATCTTATTGCTTATTATAATGAGCACCTTAATTATGCCTCTACTCATCATTTTGCTATTATACAGTAAAAAATACATAAGTAGTATACTGATTAAGAACCGAAAAGAGAGGCTGTTACCTTACATATTTACAATCTTATTTTACATTTTTTCTCTTTATATGCTTACAAAAGTTCCCGTTCCGCCAATAATATTCAAATTTATGATTGGCACTACAATTTCAGTAATTGTAGCCACGCTTATTAATATAAAATGGAAAATAAGTGCCCACATGATTGGCTTGGGTGGCTTATTTGGAGCTTTATTTTGTGTTTCCGCTATTTTAACTACAAATGTTACGCTATATATTATTGCAATACTCGTTGTAACGGGATTAGTGGGTAGTTCTCGGCTTATATTAAAATCACATACCCCTTCTCAAATCTATTTAGGGTTTTTACTTGGTATTATTAGTCAAATTGTTTCCTTTTTATAAAAATAAAAAAAAGTCATTCTTAACAAAATGACTTTAAATTATTCTTTAGTTATTAAATCAATCATTTTTTAATACTCATCTTCGTTAAAGAAAAAATCTTCCTTTGTAGGATAATCAGGCCATATATCTTCAATGTTATCATAAGTTTCATCTTCAAGTTCTAACTGTTGTAAGTTTTCTACAACCTCCAAAGGGGCTCCTGTTCTGATTGCGTAATCAATCAATTCATCTTTAGATGCAGGCCACGGGGCATCTTCTAAATGTGATGCTAATTCTAAAGTCCAATACATATCTAAATTTATTAAATTTTAATTTTTTTTTTAAACGGCTTATTAAGATTTACGCAAAAATAGTTTTTTTGTTCGCATTCACAATAAAAAAAATTATTTTTTATACAGCATAAAATTTATCATCACAAAACAGCTAAATATACTTATTTTATTGGTATCCATGGAATTTCATGGGCATTAAAATCATTCGAAAACTTTCTGCTTAGCATAAATAAATAATCCGACAAGCGATTTAAGTAGCGAATAATGTCATTATTCACCTCATTTTTTTCGGCTAATTCAACCACCCTGCGTTCTGCTCTTCGACAAACACACCTTGCAATATGGCAAAAAGAAACAACGGTATGTCCGCCAGGTAAAATAAAAGATTTCATTACAGGTAGTTTTTCGTCCATTTTATCAATTTCTTGCTCTAAAAATAAAATATCATCAGCCACAATTTGAGGTGTTTTAACCCTATTATTATTGGGTGCTGTAGCCAACATTGCTCCTAAAGTAAATAACCTATCTTGAATTTTTAGTAGCACCGAAATCGTTTCTTTGTCAATATCGTAATCTCTAATTAAACCAATGTAAGCATTTAACTCATCAACCGTTCCGTAAGCTTCAATTCTAATATCATTTTTAAAAACTTTACTTCCGCCAAATAAAGCAGTTTTCCCTTTATCGCCTGTTTTTGTGTAAATTTTCATGGGTAAATTTCTTGAGGTTAAAATTAATGATAATTTATTTTACTACATGGAATAAAATTAAGAATGAAATATTACTTTTGAGGCATGATAACTCAAGAACAAATTAAAAAATTAGTTGAACGTCTGGATGCGTTAAGGGGGTACCTTTGACATTCCTGCAAAACTAATTCAACTCGAAGAAGAAGAACAAAAAACACACGACCCAAACTTTTGGGATAATCCTAAAGCAGCAGAACGCCAACTAAAAATAGTAAGAAATATTAAAGTTTGGACGGATAGTTTTAACAATGTTGCTAGTTTAATAGACGACCTTCAAGTACTTTATGATTTTAACAAAGAAGGCGAAGCTAGTGATGAGGAAGTAGAAAAACAATACAATTTAGCGGTAGAAAAAACAGCAGCACTAGAATTTAAAAACATGTTAAGTGCCGAAGAAGATTCGCTAAATGCAGTGCTTCAAATAACCGCTGGTGCAGGTGGTACAGAAAGTTGCGATTGGGCTTCAATTTTACTACGAATGTATAAAATGTGGGCAGAAAAAAATACTTTTAAAATTAAAGTGTTAGATTATCAAGATGGCGATGTTGCTGGCATTAAAACAGTTACCATAGAAATTGAAGGAGATTTTGCTTTTGGTTACCTCAAAGGCGAAAATGGTGTACATCGCTTGGTAAGGGTTAGCCCATTTAATGCACAAGGCAAAAGAATGACCTCTTTTGTGTCGGTATATGTTTATCCTTTGGCAGATGACACCATAGAAATTAATGTAAATCCTGCCGATATTACTTGGGATTTTGCACGCTCGGGAGGTGCTGGCGGACAAAATGTAAACAAAGTAGAAACAAAAGTAATACTCCGACACCTTCCTACAGGAATTATGATTACCAATTCTGAAACCCGTTCTCAACTAAAAAACAGAGAAAAAGCCATGCAATTACTAAAATCTCAATTGTATGAGATTGAAATGCGGAAAAAAATGGAGTCGCGTTCAGAAATTGAAGACAACAAGCTAAAAATAGAATGGGGTGCTCAAATACGAAGTTATGTGTTAGATGATAGAAGGGTAAAAGACCAC
>CAZVEW010000216.1:0-4304 GCA_964625955.1 uncultured Vicingus sp.
CCCTGCAAGGAGAATTTACCTGTTAAATCCCAAAAAAATCCTTTAACACTTTTATGTTTAAGATTATCCAAAGAAATTACGGCTTAATAATAGTTAAGATAAAGTCAACTTCTTTTGTTGATAGTTCAGCATAAATGGGTAAACAAATCACTTCTTTAGCTATTTTTTCAGCATTTTTCAAATAGTTAGCATTGGCAGAAGGAAGGCTGCTATAAGTGGGAAACTTAGTAATTAAAGGGTAAAAATATCTTCTGCCAAAAATATTATTTTTTTGGAGTTTAAAAAATAAGTCATCTCTACTTATGCCATATTTTTCTTCATCAATAAATATAGGAAAGTAAGAATAGTTGTGTTTTGCGTCATCCATGTCATTAAAAAAACGAACACCTGCAATTCCTTTTATTTTTGCTTTATAATAATGTGCAATGCTTTTACATTTCTCTATTTCGGTATCAATATTGTTGAGTTGCAATAAGCCGTAGGCAGCAATAAGCTCGTTTACTTTTCCATTAATACCAGGAGCTACAACGGTTGTTTGACTGGTAATGCCAAAGTTTTTTAATTGGTCTATTTTTTGTTTTGTAGCTAAATTATGACTAATAATAGCTCCTCCTTCAACGGTGTTAAATGTTTTAGTAGCATGAAAACTGAGTACAGACAAATCTCCGTAGTTTAAAATTGAATTTTGCTTTATTTCTACGCCAAAAGCATGTGCAGCATCGTAAATTACTTTTAAATGATGTGTAGTAGCTATTTTTTGGATGGCTTTAACATTACAGGGGTTACCATAAACATGCACAGGCATTATGGCGGTTGTTTTTTCTGTAATTAAACTTTCTATTTTTTTAGGGTCTAGATTTCCATAAATGGGGTCAACATCACAAAAAACAGGGGTTAAATTATTCCACATTAAAGCATTGGCGGTGGCAACAAAACTATAAGGGGTGGTAATTACTTCTCCCTTTATTTCTAACACCTGCAATGCGGTTAATAATCCTATGGTGCCATTGTTAAATAAAGAAACATATTTAACCCCCAAATATTTAGCTAAAGCATTTTCAAATTTTTGATGAAAATGCCCATTATTTGTGATAACCTTACTTTCCCAAATTTGTTTTAAAAGTATTGTAAAATCATTTAAATCTGGTAAAGAAGGCTGTGTAACATACACCTTATGTTTAGTGCTATCCATTTTATTTAAGCATCAGTTTTCTTCTTCTTTCTTTTTTCCTCTTCTTCATAGCCGTATCCGTATCCATAGCCATAGCCATAGCCGTAACCATAGCCGTAACCATATTTTCCATTGCCAATTTTTTTTCGTTTAATGTCGTTAATAATAATGCCTGTTTTATTGGTATAAGGAGATAAATCGTTGGTAATTTTTCTTACGTTCGGAATGGTGGTCTGTTTTTGCCGCACAACTAACAAAATTACATCGCTGCTATCTATTAATAGTCGGGCATCTGTTACTAATCCTATAGGAGAGGTATCTAATATAATTCTATCGTATTTTAACTTTAATTCACTCATTAAGTTCATAAATTCTTTTGATGAGAGTAATTCTGATGGGTTAGGAGGTATTGGTCCAGAGGTAATAATGTCTAAGTAATTATTCTCTGTTTTTTGAATAACATCCTCTAAAGAAGATGACCCTACCAAGAAACTGCTTAAGCCAAGGGTGTTGGTAATCTTAAAATCATCGTATATTCTAGGTTTACGTAAATCAGCACCAATAAGTAACGTTTTCTTTTCAAGTAAAGCAAAAGAAGAGGCGATGTTCATAGAACAAAATGTTTTTCCTTCTCCACTAACGGATGAAGTGAGTAAAATTATTTTTGAATTTTCGCTTCTAGATAGGTATTGGATGTTTGTTCTAACAGTTCTGAATGCCTCTGATATTAATGATTTTGGGTTGTCAAAAAACACTAAATTAGTATCGTTAGTGTTATGACCTATGTAGCCTAAAATAGGGATAGTACTGTTGTTTTCAACATCAGATTTATCAATAACTTTATTGTTTATTAATTCTAATATTAGCACAATAAATAAGGCAAGAAATAAGAAAATAGAAATGGATTTCATGTAAATACTTGATTTAGAAGGACTAATGTCGTTTACCCTAAATATGTTAGCATAATCCAATACGGAAGCTTTAGGAATACTTGCTGCGGTGGCAATAGAAGCAGCTTCTTTTTTATTTAGTAATAAAGTGTAAAGTTGACTTTGTATGGTGTAGTTTCTATAGGCGATGGTATATTCTCTGTCAGACTTTGGTACTTGCATCAGCTTGTTCTCTAAGCTCTTTAACTGAGCATCAGCAATAGATAGGTCATTTTTGCTTTTATCGAGTAATGATTTTAAGTTTTCTAATAAAATGCTTTTTGATACATTAATTTCATTTAAAAGTAAACTCATGGTAGAACTAGATGCGTAAACTTTTGTCTTAAGCACTTCTCGTTTGTTGTATTTATCAATTAGGTTAACCATTAAATCATATAGCACACTGTTTCTAGTAATAAAATAAGGAATAACAATGCCTTTTGCATCATCATTTGTTTTTATGTAATTGATGGTTTTTTCAGAAAAAGAGAGGGTGAATTTAAGTTCTATTCTTTCTTTTTCTAACGCAGTTATTTTGCTAATAAAATTTTCTCCTTTAATATTAATTCTTTTTTCTCCTATTTTTTCTTTAAATTGTTCTAATTTGCTTTCGGCCAATTTTAAAGAATCGTGTACAATCTCTAGTTGTTCATTAACAAATTCCAAAGTATTTCTACTAATTTTATTTCCATCATCAAGGCCATATTGGATAAAACTTTGCATAATGGAATTAATAACATCTATTTCTTTTTTTGGGTTTACACCATTAACAGAAACAACAATAATAGAAGATGCTTCATCTACATCAATAGATAACTTGGTAGCATCAAGGTAGTGTTTAGCCAAATATTCTAGCCTATTAACATAAAACTCGTACTTTTTGTTAATCAAAATAGGATAATAATCGCTAAGCACAATTTTACAATTATTGTTGTTTAGCTTAAAATTAGTACCAAATAAATGTTTTTCCCCCTTATCGTTGCTAAAGTCATCGTTTGAAATTAAAAAGTATTTACTATCAATTATTTTTAGGTTGTAGTGTTTATAAAAAATACTTTCATCTGTAATGGTATCGATTTGTACGTAAAATGGATTGGTTTTGTACAATTCTGTTTTTTTAATATTGCCAATATCATAATAGCTAATACGTAAATCTGGTACATTTTTTACCGCATTTAACATTAAGGGATAAGATTTAATAATGCCCATCTCATTAGACAACCTGTTTCGTTCACTAATTATTTTCATGCCAGGTAAAAAATCATCAGCACCATCACCAGTTTTCCATTCATCTTTCACTAAAACTCTTCCCGATATTTCATAAGAGGAAATAAGATACCTGTATTTGTAAAAGCCATAAGAAGTGCCTAAAATCAAGCTAATAAGAAGAATGTACCAATACCTTAGTCCTTTAAAAAAATAGGTTTTAAGCAGCTCAAAGTCAAACTTGATGTTTTCAGTACTATTCATTTAGGTTTTATTTATATTAGTTAATTTAGTTTATATGCGATGGTGAAATTAATATAAATTCTTTACCAAAGGAAGAAAAACAACGATTGGTCGATGTGAATTGTTAATGTTCAATTTTAATTGTAATAAAAAATTATGGTTTGTTTTATGCTTATTAAATTCTTGTTTGTACATTTAAATTTTCCTTTCGTAATTTTTACAAATATCTCTTTTTTTTTACGCACCTCTCCCGATTAAAACAGAAGTGAGGTTGTAAATATAAATAAAAGTAATAGATTAGCCAAAACTAAAAAATTGGCTATGAAAAATTGGAAAACTGAAACATGGATAAACGTAATAATAGGAATAATAACTTCTTTTTCAGGAATATTCGAGAAGCAATTAAATAAACTTACTAATATGGAATTTTCAACAATAATACCTTTTTTATTTCCTTTAGGACTTACATTAATAGTGTTTGCTATTCTAAGGCATCAAAATCGTAAAACACGAGTTTTATTAATAGGAATACATCTTCTCGATAATATTAGATTTCATAAAATAAAAGATGGAAAAATAAAGGAACTTCTTTACGTAAATTCTCCAGATAAAGCAAATAATATGCAGGAAGAAAGAGAGTTAAGAACTGAATTAACCAATTTAAACACTTTAAGTAATACTGAAATAGAGTATATTATATATAAACTCTATTGGAGTAAATAAATGAACCTACTAGCCATAATAAGTCAAAAAAA
>CAZVEW010000217.1:0-4193 GCA_964625955.1 uncultured Vicingus sp.
AATAAAACCAATTTTCATAGCTTTTATTTTTTCTTGATTGGGTTTATTTCCTTTTTTCGGCTGTCCAAAAACAGTGGTAGATAATAAAAAAATTAAACCTAATACTGCAATTCTTTTTATATTTTTCATGGTAATAGTTTTATATGATTAATAAATAGAACCTTAAAGTTCTCCTATAATTAAATTGATATCAATATCGTTATCTATTAAATAGTTAATATAATCCTCATCTTCTGATAGATGAATGTCTTTTTGTTCTTCTAATATCTTAGCATAATCATCAAAAA
Organism: uncultured Vicingus sp.; assembly: GCA_964625955.1. GTDB lineage: Bacteria > Bacteroidota > Bacteroidia > Flavobacteriales_E > Vicingaceae. The sequence continues at coordinate 288 of CAZVEW010000217.1, forward strand.
TCAAATCATCGTCAATCTCAAGGTAATCTTCACTAATGGTTAATGAGGGTAATTGTTTGTCTGTTAAAGTTGTTTTGGTACTTCTATTATTGAAATTAAAGATAATAAAAACAACTACTATTAATGAGGCGGTGGGAAGTAAAATTTTCCATAACAGCTTATTGAATGATATTATCAAATATTTGTTATTCAGTTTTTTATGATTAATTACTTCAGGTAAAGATTCAAAGTAATTTTCAGGAACAGAGAAATAATTCTTTTGCTCTATTTTTGAGAGAAAAGAGATGTTTTTTAAGGGTTCTTTAGGTATGTTGTTTCTGTTTTTCATCTGTATTTAAGACTTAACTATTTGTAAAAGGTTTAATTTGACCTAAGATAATTTTCTATTTTTTTTACGGCATGATGATAAGAAGCTTTTAATGCTCCAACTGAAGTTTCTAGAATTTCGGAAATTTCATTATATTTCATCTCATCATTATATTTCATGTTAAAAACAATTCGTTGCTTATCGGGTAAGGTTAGAATTGCTTTTTGCAGCTTTAACTGTATTTCGTCACCTGTATAAAATTCATCGCTTTCTAATGCCTCTAATAATTTATGTTCAACATCAACCATCGTAATAAAAAATCGTTTTCGTTTTTTATTTAGGAATGTAATGACTTCATTGCTTGCAATACGGTATAACCAAGTGTATAATTTTGCTTCTTCTTTAAAATTACTTAAACCTTTCCATGCTCTGATTAAAGTATTTTGCAGCACATCATCTGCATCCTCATGAACAATAACCATTCTTCTAATGTGCCAATATAATCGTTTTTGGTACTTTCTAACAATTAAATCATAAGCGTAGTTGCGAGAATTATCATCTCTAAACATCCTTAATAGTTTATCGTCAGAGTAATGTTCCATTTTTATAAAGTAAGACTATTATTTATCCTAAAGGTTTAAAAAATAAGATAAAATAAGTACTAACCTATTTTTTAATCCATTTTCATTTTTTCTAAGGTTCTAAATTACTTATACAAAAAGCATTAATATTTTAATAAAGAATAAATCTTAATACACCACAATATTTCTTATAACTTTTTGTTAATTTTATTCACTTATATTTTTAGGCACATTAATTGATTAAACTATACTTATTATGATTAAAAAAGTTCTTAAATACTTCGGATTCACACTGCTATTTTTTATTATCTTAATTATTCTTTTACCTATTATCTTTAAAGATAAAATTATTGAAAAAGTAAAAGAAGAAGCCAATAGCAGCTTAAATGCAAAGGTAGATTTTGGTAATTTTGATTTAGGATTAATAAGCACCTTTCCTAACTTCAAATTTTCTATTAACGATGTAAAAGTAGATGGGATTAATCAATTTAAAGATGTACAATTAGCAAACATCAAAAACCTAACACTTAAAGTAGATTTAATGAGTGTTATTAAAGGCGATAACTACAAAATAAGAACACTTATTATTGATAGTCCGACAATAAACGCCTTAGTTTTAGCCGATTCTACCGCTAACTGGGATATTGCAAAAGCAAGCAACGATACCACCAATCAAGCAGAAACTACCGACAAAAATTCTCCATTTAAATTAAACTTAAAAGATTTTAAAATAAAAAATGCCAACATTACTTATGTCGATAAAACAATGGATTTAAGTACTGCTATTAAGGGGTTTAATTTTTCCCTTTCGGGAGATATGTCTGATAAAGTTACCGATTTAGTAATTCATACCGTAATTGATACTTTAAACGTAAAAATGTCATCTGTTAACTACTTTAAAAATGCAAATATCGAAGCCAATGCAACCATAAAAGCCGAGCTAGGTGATGACATGAAATTTACCCTCACAAAAAATGAATTTAAAATAAATGAACTTACCTTAACATTAGATGGTTGGCTAGCAATGTTTGCAAATAAAGACGATATTGATATGGACTTGAAATTTGGTGCAAAACAAACTAAATTTAAAAATATTCTATCGCTTGTTCCTGCCGTTTACATGACTGATTTTGCCAAGGTAAAAACTGCTGGAAAATTACAGCTAGATGGTTATGCTAGAGGAACTTATACCGAAAAATCACTTCCTGCTTTTGGCTTAAATTTAAAAGTAAATGATGCCATGTTTAAATATCCAGATTTACCAAAAGCAGTCAACAATATTCAGGTTAATTTACAAGTAGAAAACCCCGGAGGAAGCGATGATAATACCATTATTAACCTTAAAAGATTTTACATGGAATTAGCAGGCAACCCAATAGACATGAAAATGAAAGTTACCACGCCTGTTTCTGACCCAAATATTGATGGAGCCATTAAAGCAAAACTAAATTTAGCCTCTATTAAAGATGTAATGCCCAGCAAAAATGACGAGCTAAATGGCAACATTACTGCCGATGTTACCCTAAAAGGAAAAGTTTCTGCCCTTGAACAAGAAAAATATGAGAATTTTACCGCCAAAGGTCAAGTAATTATTTTAGATATGGATTATAAAAGCGATTCCCTACCTTACGATGTATTATTAAAACAAATGTATTTAAACTTTTCTCCACAATATGTAGAATTATCAGCCTTTGAAGCTCAAATTGGTAAATCTGATATTAATGCCAACGGAAAAATAGAAAATTTTATTGCTTACGCTTTTGCTAACGACCAAGCCCTAAAAGGACGATTTAATCTTACCTCAAACCTACTAGATTTAAATGAATTTATGGCTGAAGATAGTACCACAGCAGCAACTTCTGGCACAGACACCACCGCAGAAACTCCTTTATCGGTAATCGAAGTTCCAAAAAATATTGATTTCGTACTTAGCTCAAAACTTAAAAAAGTAGTGTACGATAATTTAATTATCGATAACTTAAAAGGAGCAATAAGTATTAAAAATCAAAAAGTACGTATGAACAATGTTGCCATGAATTTATTAAAAGGCAGCATGGTGATGAACGGTTTTTACGAAACTACCAATCCTAAAAAACCAAGTATTGAATATGATATGGATATTAAAAACTTTGATATTCCAACCGTTGTCAGCACCTTTAATACCATCGAAAAAATGGCTCCTTACGCTAAAAATGCAAAAGGACGATTTAATACTTCATTAAAATTAAATGGCGTGTTAGATAAAGAAATGATGCCCGATTTAAATACCTTAACAGGCAACGGAGATATGGAAACGAAAAGCGTTAAAGTAGAAGATTTTAAAGCTTTAAACCAACTGGCTAAAGTGCTTAAAAATGATAAGCTAAAAACCATGAATATTGATGACACAAAAATTAAATATAAATTTAAAGATGGTAGAGTTTATCTCGAACCTTTTGCTATAAAAATGGGAAAAGCAACAGGAACAATGTCTGGCTCTAATGGTTTTGATGAAACCATAGATTATAAAATGACCTTAAAAATTCCAAGTGCAGATATTGGCAACGGTGAAGCATCAAAAACACTCAATAAACAAGCAACGAGCTTAGGCATGACTTTAAAATCGACCGAATTTATAAGCGTTGATGTTTTAATGACAGGAACTGTGGACGACCCAAAAATAAAAGTAAGCTTAAAAGATGCTGTTGGCACAATTAAAGAAGAAGTTAAAGAGCAAATAAAAGAGAAAATTGAAGAAGTTAAAGACGATGCCAAACAAAAAGCACAAGAAGAAGCCGATAAACTTATTGCTAGAGCAAAAATAGAATCGGACAAAGTAAGAGCTGCAGGAAAACAAGGTGGAAAAGCAATTAGAGATGAGGCCGATAAACAAGCTAAAGATTTATTAAACCAAGCTGGTGGTAATTTTATAAAGAAAAAATTAGCCGAAAAAGCTGGTCAAAAACTAAAAATAGAAGCTAATAAAAAAGCACTTAAAGTAGAAGCCGAAGCCAATAAAAAAGCCAACACAATAGATAC
>CAZVEW010000218.1:0-4186 GCA_964625955.1 uncultured Vicingus sp.
ATTGCTAACAATGCTTTTTTAAGATTAAACGCTCTTTGACTTTGCACATAAAAATTGCCTTTTTTAAAATGATATTTTGCTAAATATTCTTGTTCGGTTTGTCCAGGTGTTGGAATTAATATGGCTTGTTTATTTAAAACTACCAAATCCATGATACTAGAATAGCCAGCCCTACATACAACTACCCTACTTTTTGTTATGTATTGGTAAAGTTCTTTTGTTGGTAGATGGTTGAATATTTTCAATATCTGATTTTTGATTTTTGATTTTTGATTTGGTACTCCCCTCACAATAACCCCTTTCAATTTAGTGTTTTTAAGCTGTTTAATAATCATTTCCTCAAAAATAGTTCGTTGGGGCTCAGGACCAGAAATAATAACAAGCACATCATATTTGTATTCTTTTATTGGTTTATTCTGTTTTTTTTGTAATAACGAGAACCTACTCAAAGGACCTATAAAATGGTACTTTCTTTTATCTAACTGCGATTTGTGTGTTAAATCGCCCGATAAATTATTATCGCCCTCATAATCTGGAATCCAACATTGGGTGAACTTATCTATGTATCTTTTTGTAATATTCTCTAGTATTCTTTCTCCTAAAGGAGCTTTTATAAAAACTTGATGTGTAATGAAAAAACAAGGAATATTTTTACTCCATAAGCCATAGCGATTGTCAGAAATTACTAAATCAATTTGGTGTTCGGTAATCATCTTTTCCAACTCAAGATGCTCTTCTTTTATGCGTTTAATAATTTTAGGGCTTTCTAATAACATTTTAAAAGCCATACGCCTATTTTTCGGATAATTTATTTCGTAACCCCGAAATAAAATGGTTTTTAATTTAGGAAATTCTTGCTGTAATAGTGATAAAGGGTGCTTATCGGCAGCAATTATAACATTATCGCCTCTATCTACATGCTGTTGTATAATGGGAATACAACGAGTTGCATGACCCAATCCCCAATCGAGCGGACAAATTAATATATTTTTTTTGTACTTGATTAAGCTAAGATAACTAAATTTGCGGTATTCTTAAGCTGCTTTGCAGTAATTTAAAATATGAAAAAAATGAAAAAGAAGATTTTTTATGGTTTGGTGGTGATTATAGTTGGTATTCAATTTTTTAGAATTAATAAAACTAACCCAAATTCTGATATTAAAAATGATTTTATTGAAATTAATCATCCACCAAAAAACATATTAACCAACTTAAAATCTGCTTGTTACGATTGTCACTCTAACGAATCAAAATATCCTTGGTATAGTAATATAGCCCCTGTTTCTTGGTGGTTAAAACATCATATAAATGAAGGAAGAGAAGAATTAAACTTTTCGAATTGGGGAAAATATAAAAGAAAAAGAAAAATTAAAAAATTGAAAGAGGCTATTGATGAACTCGAAGAAAGTGGCATGCCTTTAAATGAATATACTTGGATGCACAAAGATGCTAAATTGAGCCAAGACCAAAGAATTCAGTTTATTGTTTATTTAAAAACAATGCTAAAAAATATTAAACCTCACAAAAAAAAGGTAAAAGAAGCACTCCACCTAAATAATGGTAAAAAATGGGCTGCTAATACGGCAACTGTTGAAGGAATTAATAATATGATTGCTATTTTAAGTAAAGAATTTGATGAAGAACGTATTGTTTATTACGTTAGCAATGGAGAAAAATTAGAAATAGAGTTTACCAAAATTATTAAAAATTGCACTATGAAAAATGATGCTCATGCACAATTACATCTTTATTTAATGCCTCTAAAACAAAAAATCAACGAATTAAAAGATTGTTCATCATTAGATGGTTGTCCTATTATTTCGTTAAATGTTTTGCGTTATTTAAATACGTTTAAAGACTTTTTTGTGGTAGAAAATCCTGCGTAAATGGGAGGAAAAGGGAAATTACAAAAATGGGCAGAAATGAAAACATTTAATAATGTTGTAGAGCCTAAAACAAACGAAGTACTTAACAAAAATCATTCATTAAAAGGAAATTGGCGAAAAAATATTTTCAAAAATAACCATCCTATTGTTTTAGAGTTAGGTTGTGGAAAGGGAGAATATACAGTCGGTATGGGAGAATATTTTCCGAATAAGAATTTTATTGGTGTAGATATAAAAGGCAATCGTATTTGGAAAGGTGCAAAAACTGCTTTTGAAAACAAAATGAACAATGTTTATTTTATCAGAACACAAATAGATCATATTACTTCTTTTTTTGAGGAAAACGAAATAGATGAAATTTGGATAACTTTTCCTGACCCTCAACCAAAAGATCGATTAGAACGAAAACGACTAACCTCACCAATGTTTATTAACCGTTATAAAAAATTCTTAAAACCAAAAGGAATTATTCATTTAAAAACCGATCATGAAGGCTTTTTTAGCTATACACTTGGAGAAATTGCGAAATGTAATTTTAAACTAATAACAAGCACTTTTGATTTATATAATGAAATAATTAACGAGTTAGATATAAAAACCCAAGAAATACTTAACATAAAAACGTACTACGAAAAACTTTTTACAGCAAAAGGGAATCGTATTCATTATTTAAAGTTTCAGTTAAATTAATTTATACATCTTTCCTGGCAGCGATTTTACCAAGCCATTAAACTCTAAATCTAACAACAAAGCAGCCGTTTCGCTCATCGGCATTTTGGCTAGTAGTGAAATATCGTCTATGGTAGTTTTATCTTTTTGGGCTAATATTTTTTGTATAATTTTTTGATTTTCAGATAATTCAACAAACAAAGGTATTTGATGTTGTGCTTTCTTTTCTTCAGCTTTCCAACCCATAATATACTCAATATCTTTTGCCGATTGAATAAGTGCTGCTTTATTAATTTTTATTAACCAATTACAACCTTCCGATTGGCTGTCAGACAACCTGCCGGGCAAAGCAAAAACATCTCTGTTGTAACCATTGGCTAACTCGGCAGTAATTAAAGACCCTCCTTTTTTACTCGATTCTATCACTAAAGTTAAATCAGAAAGCCCGGCAATAATTCTATTTCGTTTAGGAAAATTTTCTCTATCAGGATTTGTTTCACTTTTATAATCGCTCAATAACCCACCATTATTTAACATCTGTTTAGCTACACTTGTATGTTGCTGAGGATACAACCTATCTAAACCATGAGCTAAAACACCTACCGTTTGAAGTTTATGTTTTAATGCTGCTTTATGTGCACACACATCAATACCATAAGCCAACCCACTAATAATTAATGGATTGTGAACGGCTAAATCTTTAACCAATTGATTACAAAAATCTTTACCATAATCTGTAGCTTTACGTGTGCCAACAATACTAATTACTTTTTGGTTGTTAAAATTTACACTCCCTTTAGCATACAAAATAATTGGTCCATCTTCGCAATGAATTAATCTTTTAGGATAAGCTTTATCTAAATAAAAAAGGGGGGTTATTTTATGTTTTTCGATAAATTTTAATTCTTGCTCGGCAATTACCAAAGCGGCTGCTTTATGTTGAATAATTTTTTTGGCATTAACAAAACCTATTCCCGGAATTTTTTCTAAAACACTTTTCTTTCCTTTAAAAACCTGCTCAGCACTTCCACAATAAGCTATTAATTTTTTTGCCGTTACATTACCAATGTTAGGAATAGAAGTAATAGCAATATTATAAAGTAAAGAATCGCTCATAATTGTCAAAAATAGTTATTTTTATCGTTGCTAAATATCCGTTAAAGATGAAAATACTTGGAATTATTCCTGCCCGATATGCTTCAACACGTTTTCCGGGAAAACCATTGATTCAAATTGATGGTAAATCTATGATTCAACGGGTTTACGAACAAGCAAAAAAAGCGAGTTCTTTAGCTGATGTAATAGTTGCAACCGATGATGAACGTATTTTTAAGCATATTAAATCTTTTGGTGGAAAAGTTATTATGACTTCCACAGCTCACCAAAGTGGCACAGAAAGATGTGCAGAGGTAATTGAAAAGGTAGAGGAAATATATGATGTTGTTATTAATATTCAGGGTGATGAGCCTTACATTAACCCTCAACAAATCGAGCAATTATGTACTTGTTTTAATAACGAAAAAACAGCTATTGCGACCCTTGTTAAAAAAATTGATTCGACAGCCGAACTATTTAATCCTAACCGACCAAAAGTAGCCATTGATTCAGCAAATTTTGCATTAATGTTTAGC
>CAZVEW010000219.1:0-1260 GCA_964625955.1 uncultured Vicingus sp.
TCACGGCAAAAAACCCCTCGGTGAACTTTTGGGCCCGGCCATTGCTTATGCGCGTGATGGCTATCCAATATCCTCGCGCGTACATACAGATTTCAAAAACAGTGAGGCATTATTGCGGGCAAGTGAGAATGGGGCTGACATATTTCTGCCAGGAGGCCGGGTTCCCGCTGTTGGTGACAAGCATTTTCAACCGCTGCTGGCTGCAACCTTACAAAAAATCGCATAATAGGGTGGTAATTTATCATTAATACCCCATTCATTATAAATCTGTAAGTAATTTTTCTAATTATTCCTTATTTTTGTGGGGATGAAAAGAATATTTGCTTTCGTACTTTTAATTATTTTGTCCTTTTGCACACCAAAAGGACCACAAACCTTTAGCAACCCTTTTGTTGGTAAAACGAAATCTGAGTTAATTTCAGCTAAAGGACAACCTTCTGAAATTAAGGTTTATGATAAATCAGAAGTTTATATTTATAGAAAACGTGAAGAATATTTTGGAACTAAAACCCCAGTAGTAAAAGATGTCGCTTTAGTTCCTAAAAAGGTTTATGTAATGGAAAAAATTTACTATATCAATGAAAAAGATATTATATATAAGTTTCAACTTTGGAGGAGACGAATAAATTAATTTCAAAATTTTCTTAATTGAAATTTATAAAAAAGCATAAATTATTTTTCATAAATTTAACTTAGTAGAAGAATATTTTTATGGTTATGCAACCATTCTAAAAAAAAATCGTCTTACATTTTACAAGTCGTATATTTAGTATTTTTTAATTCATTTATAATAGGTATGAAAAATTCAATTATTATTATCGGAGCAATTATATTGCAATTTACATTTGCTAATAAGCAATTATCTGCTCAAAATATAGGTATAAATACAACAGGAGCATTACCAAACGCTTCTGCTGCTCTTGATATTGATTATCCCAATAAGGGACTCTTAATACCTCGAGTTGCATTAACATCTACAACAGATGTTGTAACTATTCCTTCACCAGTTACAAGCTTATTAGTATACAATACAAATGCTGCCATGACTGGTGGAGCACTTGGTTATTGGTATTGGGACGGTACTGCATGGGTACAAGCTTTAGGGCCAGCAGGACCAACAGGAGCTACCGGGTTAACAGGACCAGCAGGCCCAGCGGGACCAGCAGGACCAACAGGAGCTACTGGGTTAACAGGACCAGCAGGACCAACGGGGCCAGCAGGACCAACAGGAGCTACTGGGTTAACAGGACCAGCAGGACC
>CAZVEW010000219.1:1360-4185 GCA_964625955.1 uncultured Vicingus sp.
AACGGGGCCAGCAGGACCAACAGGAGCTACTGGGTTAACAGGTCCAACAGGCCCAACGGGGCCAGCAGGACCAACAGGAGCTACTGGGTTAACAGGTCCAACAGGCCCACAAGGACCTATGGGGCCAAGTTGGACGTTAACAGCACCAACCTATAATGCTAATGGAACGATTACAATAAACGGAACAGCAGGTTCTGGTGGCCCTGTAACTTCTGCTACTGCCGCTTGGTTAACCACAGGAAATACAGGAACCGTACCTACAACTAATTTTGTAGGTACAATAGATAATCAATCTTTTGTTACCAGAACTTTTAATATAGAAAGAATGAGAGTTTTAAATACAGGGCAAGTTGCTGTTAATTCTACAACTACTTTCCCAACATCTACGTTTTATTCAAAAGCTACACTAAATAACAATGCAGTAGATGGAAATGCTGCGGGTACGGGTGATGCTGTTTATGGACAACAAACAGGCACAGGAAATGGTGTGGCAGGTCTTAACAGTAGCACAGGAAAAGGAGTATATGGCGTACATATAGGAACAACTACTGGTTATGGTGTTTATGGTTATTCTAGTGGAGCAGCAGGCAGTAGAGGTGTTTTTGGCTCATCGGATAATACTACAGGAACAGGTATTGCTGTGAAAGGGCAAACCAATGGTTTAGGAACAGCAGTAGTAGGTGTAAGCTTAAACACTGCGGGTGGAGATGGTGTATACGGTTATTCAAGCTCTTCCAATGCTGCTATGGGTGGCGTATTTTTTAATGGTGCTACAGGCGGTACAGGGGTTATTGCTGGAGGTAATAATGTGGCAAGTATGTTTTACCCAACACAAGGTGCTGGAGGTGCTTTTACAGGTAAAGATTATGGTGTTTATGGCTTTGCTGTAGGTAGTGCAGCGACAAGCTCTGCAGGTGGCTATTTTAGGGATAGTTTAAGTGCGGCTATTAATTTAGATGTTAGAGTGGCAGCACGAAATGCGGGAACTAGTTATAAAATTATTGGTACAGGAACTGTATCTACCATTGTTAAAGATTTAAAAGGTAATGATAAAGTAATGTTTTGCCCAGAATCACCAGAAGCATTGCATGAAGATTATGGTACTGCTCAACTGGTAAATGGATACGCTCAAGTTACCTTAGATCCTATTTATGCTAAAAGTATTACAGTAAATACAAAACATGAATTAAGGGTTTTTATTCAATTAGAAGGCGATTGCAATGGTGTGTTTGTTACCAATAAAACTAAAAACGGATTTGAAGTTAAAGAATTAAGTCATGGCACATCAAATGTAAAATTCTCTTACCATGTAATTGGCAATAGAGCAGATGAGTATGTAAATGGTCAATTAGCTTCAAAATATGAAGATTTAAGATTCCCTGACGGACCTAAAGATTTAGGGACACACGCTAAAAAAGTAAATAAAGAAAAACTAGAAGATGCTGTTCAACAACCAACCCTAAAACAGTTAAAATAATTTATTACTAACTTATTTTGTTGAACCTAAAATATACGAAATGAAACTATTTAAACATCAAAATTGGAACAAGCTTTATCTTCTCCTGCTTCTTGTTTCGTGTTACTCGTTTGCTCAAGCACAATATACACTCGTATTAAATGGTGGGATTACTGTACTTAATGGCGGTACCGCAGGAACCCCTGTGTATTTAGTAGTTAATGAAGCTAATACTACAGGAATAAAAAGAGTAGGAGGTCATATTAATTCTGAAAATCAATACAATTTTGTTAAATGGGTTTCTGGGGCAGGAACAGGAAATTATATTTTCCCTTTTGGCGTAGGAGGAAATACAGCTAATTACATTCCTTTTACTTTTAACAAAACAACAACAGGAGTTAGTAATATTGATATGGCAACTTGGGCAACTAATATTACCAACATGCCACATGCAGCAGCAACAAATGTGGGTGCTGTTACTAATATGTTCGGCACAGCCGATTCTGTTTTGTATGCTTTAGATAGGTTTTGGGATATTCAAACCTCTGCGGCAGTTACTGCCGATTTAACTTTTTCTTATTTAGGTACTGAAAATACTACTTCTAATCCAACAGATACTGTTAAAGCACAACATTGGAATGGATCTTCTTGGGATACTCAGGTTGGTCCAGGAAACCTAGGTGTTACTACTGGTGTTGGTACTGCTGGTCCATTTATGGGGCAAACAACTTTCTCTCCATGGATATTATCTATTATACCTAATTGTCCAACGGCTGTTATTTCTTACGCAAGTAATTACTGTAGTAATGATACTTCTTCACAAGCGGTTACTTTTGCGGGAGGTTTAGGAGGTTTGTTTTCCTCTAGCCCTGTTGGTTTGAGCTTGGACTCATTAACAGGTGCGATTATTCCTTCCAACAGTACGCCTGGCACATATACTGTTACTTATACAATAGCATCAACAATGACATGTCCAATTTTTGAAGCAACAACAACTGTTACTATAAATTCCCCAGTAACAGGTACACAAGCAGCTAATATTTGCTTAGGAGATAGTATATTGTTAGGAGGAAGTTATCAAACAGTTGCGGGAGCTTATAAAGACACTTTAGTTTCTTATTTAGGTTGTGATAGTGTGCTTACAACAACTTTAACAGTTAATCCAATTATTACATCAACAGCCGCTGTTACAATTTGTTTAGGAGATAGTACCTTATTAGGAGGAAGTTATCAAACCACATCAGGTGTTTATAATGATACTTTAACCACTGCAACAGGTTGTGATAGCGTGTTAACAACAACTTTAACAGTTAATCCAATAATTACATCAACGGCTGCTGTTACAATTTGTTTAGGAGATAGTACCTTA
>CAZVEW010000220.1:0-4178 GCA_964625955.1 uncultured Vicingus sp.
GTTTGTAAGCCTCCTCCACCTTTTGCTGGTGCATCAGCTAATAAAATTCCTAATAGTTTCATTGTTTATTTTTAAATTATTTTGATTTTGGTGTTAATACTTCTCCTTTAAGTGCAATTACCGTTGTGTTAGGAATGGTGTTTGCTACTAAAGTAACTGTTTTGTTTTGTATACCGCTTTTTCCTGCTGAGTTAAAAGTTACTTTTATTACACCACTTTCGCCAGGTTTTATTGGCTCTTTTGGCCATTCTGGCACGGTACAACCACAACTTCCTTGTGCTGAAGATATAATTAAATTTGTTTTTCCAACGTTCCTAAATTTAAAGTTAGTAGTAACTTTTTCTCCCTGTGTTATTTTGCCAAATTCTTTAACTTTTTCTTCAAATTCAAAATAAGGAGAATTATCTTCATCCACTTTATTAGCAGAAGCTGTTGCTGGATTATCAATTAAATTGGTAGTAATAGCATTTTTATTGTTAGTGTTTCCACAAGAGACCATAAAGTAAGCAACTATTACAGCCGAAAATATTTTTTTCATTTTTACTTTTTTATAGGCTGCAAATATAACTAAAAAGAGGTTTAAATTTTATTGATTTTTTTTCTTATTACTCCAAGTTTTGAATGTATTTCTAAAATATATGTGCCAGTAGCTAATTCGGCAATATTTATTTGTAATAAATGGTTATCTTTTCTTATAAAATTGGTTTTTAATTTATTGCCGATTAAATCGAAAATTAAAATGTTATTTACCTTGGTTTTTTGCGTAAACAATACGTTTATTATTGTATTAGCGGGGTTAGGATAAACTTTTACAGCTTGTTTTAAAGCAGCATGTTCATTAACACCAACTACAATAGAATTAGATGCCGAGATAAGCCACAAATTTGGGTCAAAAAATACAGAATCTATAGTAAATGGAACAGTAGCATTAAAAACCTGCCCTGAATAAGTGTGATTAAAAACCAATGTAGTATCTTGTCCTGAAGCATTTTTCACATAAATAGGAATAGGCATTTCATAAAATATAACCGATGGGTCGGATTGTGTTTGGTTTACTGTAAATGTGGCTGTATTACCTATTTGGTTCCATGATATTTGATAGGATGGGTATCCTTGTCCGTAATACCAATCGTTAAAAAATTCGATTAAATTCTGACCGCTAACCGCTTCTAAATGAGCTTGTAAATTAGTTGTTCTAGCATATCCGTAAGCTAAATTTGTATCATTTAAATAGTTCCTTAAACCTTGATAAAAATTTACTTCTCCTAATTTCCATTCTAACATTCTTAATAAATAAGCACCTTTATTGTAGGTTAATCTACCATTAAAAGTTCTGCTAACACTTGTTGTGTCTGTATTATATACCGAACCATTAGGCAAAGATACTATTGAATTTAGCACTTGTTCTTTCCATACTTGCCAATAAGTTGGTGCTAAATATTTATGAGAAAGACCTGTTAAATAGGTGGCAAAGCCTTCATTAAGCCAAATCTCTGACCAACTTGCACAGGTAACTTTATCTCCAAACCATTGATGTGCTAATTCGTGAGCCATTAAACTAAAGCTAAAGTTACTTACCGAACTCATAGTTTGATGTTCCATTCCTCCTCCCCAACCAAATTGAGCCTGACCATATTTTTCATTCATAAAAGGATAAGCACCAAAAAGAGAATCGTATAGCTGAATGATAGGTATGATGCTTGGCGTAAAGCCTGCTGCGGTTGCAGAATCTTCAGGAAAAACATAGTTAAGAATATTTAAATTTCCAGTACTTAAGGGAGCAACATTGGTGTAAACAGCATAATTGGTAATAGCAACTGAAATTAAATAGGCTGCTATTGGGTAACGGTGTTTCCAATGGTAGATTTTATTAGTGCCACTTTGTGTTTCTCCAACCAATAAGCCTTGACTGGCAACTCTGTATTTTTGAGGCGTGGTTACGATAACATCAATAGAATCTATTTTATCGTTTAAATCTTGCTTGCAGGGCCACCATTCTAATGCTCCATAAGGCTCGGAAAGTGTCCAAATAATAGAATCGTTGTTGTGTGAAGATTGGATAAAAGAGCCAAAGCCATTACTCGAAGCAACGGGTGTGCCTTGGTAATAAACGGTTATAGAATCTAATATATTTTGCGGTAAAACGTTTGGCAGGGTAATTTGTAAAACATTTCCTACTGCTTGGGTGTAACTTAAAGTTATGCCATGATACATAATAGAATCGATAGTGAGCACATTAGAAAAATCGAAATACATTTGGTTAAATCCACTAACTACAGGTTTAAAATAAGAAGTTACGGCTCCTTTTATATAATCTATTTCAGGGTTTATTTCAAAAACCATTCGATGATATTTTAAATCATAATTGCTGGTTTGTATGGCTCCGTTTATACTTTTGCTATTGTTTGTAAAGCTTTTAGATTCTGTTTCAATCAATTTATTAAATTCTTGGGTATTATATTTTTGAGCAAAAAAGCTAAAACTACTAATTAGTAATATAGAACTTAAAATAAGTTTCATTTCCGATTTTTTTTCATAAAGTTAAACATTTTTCATCGCTTTATTGCATTTTACCACACGCATAAAAGATTGTTCCTTCAGAAAGATAATTTGTCAATATGCTGCAAGCAGGTTGAAAAAAAATTGCTGTGATGAATATTATTAAAGAAACGAAAAGGATATTTTATAAAGAGAAGTACAATAAAAAAAACTCATGTTTTTTTTCAATACATTCAAGCTGTTTTTTGTATATAATTGGTATTTTCCAATTATTTAGCATCTTCAAGATGATCCATAAATTTACTAATAATTTTCACATATTCATCACCATAATTTGTTTTGGTAAGCGAGGTAAATGCTTGCAAATGTCCGCCATCGAACTTAATAATTTCAACCTTATTATCTTTTAATTGTTGTTCATTTAATTGAGAATGTTTATCATTATTACCAATAAAAATTAAATATTTAGGTAGTTTTGTAAGAGAATTTAGGAATATATTGTTATATTTTTTCGAAGAGCTTGGAAGTAATATTTTTTTATGTTTAATTTGATACAAATGTTCAACATATTTATTTAAATTAGAAACAAGTCCTTCATTAATCATAAAATCAACTTTTTCTTGTTGAGATACAAAAGTGGCAATTATTGTTCCCATAGAAAAGCCCATTAAACCAATTTTTTTCTCCTTAAATGTTGATTTAACTTTTCTTAAAACAGTTAACGCATCTGTAATATCTTCATTATGGTATAAATTATTTTTTTGATAGGAGAAATCACTACTTGTTCCAAAACCTCTGTAATCAAACATAACAACATAATATCCTACATTTACCATTGCATAAGCTTGATATAAAAAATAAGACATATTACCTGCATCACTCGGACAAATAACAATTACTTTATTATTTCTTTCTGATTGTATCGTTGGTTTAATAATCCAAGCGTAAATATTCGCACTGTCTTTTGTTATAAAATGTTTTTTCTCAAATGATAAATTAAAAGAATCTGGTGTTAATATATAGTCTTTTGTTGGGTTTATTGCAAAAGTAGCTAAAGAGGAAAAATCACCAAAAATTACCAAAAGACAACTGATTATTAAATATTTAGATGATTTAGTCATAAAGTGTTAATCTTTTTACAAATCTAATTACAATTCGTTTGCTTAGCAATTTTCCAATTTAGTTTTTTATCTTGTTATGATGGGTAAATTAATTTTTAATGTATGATAAAAAGTATTAACATTATTTTTTAGGAATTCCATATCATGTTTTTTTTCTACGCAGCATGATAATTACCGAATTGTTCTAAATCATAAATTTTTATTTTACCCATTTTTTTATTTATATATGTTGGAAAATTAAGTAATAATCGAATATAGGTGTCTTATTATCATCTATATGATATGTTTGAATGTATGTATGACTTTTTCTAAATGTAAATACATATAGATTACCGAAAATCATACCAGTATAATATATACTTCTTTCCACACTAACTTCTTTTATTTCCATTTGAATTTCTGATTCGTTAGTGTGGTCATCATATTTTACTATTTTTATATACATCTTTGGACTTGCTGGACTTGACACAGAAACAATAGAATTAAGAATGGTTATCCTCGCATACATATTAAGTGTATCGTTAGCATCAAATGCATACTTTTTTTGGTGATTTTCTA
>CAZVEW010000221.1:0-4141 GCA_964625955.1 uncultured Vicingus sp.
ATAAAGTAATTTTTATCAATTTCAATGTGTTTTTGCTTTTATTTACCACTTCCTTTTAACACAATCATTATGGTGTAGATTAATATTTTAAAGTCGACCATTAACGACATATTTTCGATGTAAATAATATCAAACTTTAGTCTTTCTATCATTTCATCAACATTTTCTGCATAGCCGTATTTTACTTGCCCCCAGGAAGTTATTCCTGGTCGTACTTTTAATAAATGATTGTAATGAGGTGCTTTTTTGATAATTTGATTAATAAAAAATTGGCGTTCAGGGCGAGGGCCAACCAAACTCATATCTCCAATTAAAACGTTGTAAAACTGTGGCATCTCATCTAGTCTTACTTTTCTCATAAATTTACCAAACTTGGTTGTCCTATTATCTTTGTTGCTTGATAATGCTGGACCATCTTTTTCTGCATCGTTTCGCATAGAACGAAATTTGTAAATAGTAAATGGTTTTCCATGAATTCCTATGCGTTCTTGTGCAAAAAATGCAGTGCCTTTTGATGTAGTTTTTACAATAATTGCAGTAATTAAATACAGAGGAGAAAAAACTGTTAATACAAAAATAGCTACGGAAATATCAATTATTCTTTTTAAAGAATATTGCCATTCGGGCATTATTTCTTTATTAATAATAATTAAAGGTGTTCCAAAAATAGCAGTCATCTTTACCGAACCAGACAAGATATCGTACATATCTGGGATTATTTTTATAATTACAGATAGGCCCTCTAACTCATTAATAATAGTTCCTAATCTGTCATGTTCAGAAGATTCAACTGCGATAATTACCTCTTCGATGTTGTTTTTTTCTATGGTTTTTCGTAAATCAATGCAATTCCCCAAGTGAGGCAAGTAATTATCTAAAAGATGGTTACTTTTTT
The DNA here is from genome assembly GCA_964625955.1 of uncultured Vicingus sp. GTDB lineage: Bacteria > Bacteroidota > Bacteroidia > Flavobacteriales_E > Vicingaceae. Next base: position 896 of record CAZVEW010000221.1, read on the forward strand.
TTACCACATGAGTAAAACCAATTAATTTATTACCTGTAGAATATTTTTGTGCAATTAATTCTTGGTATAATTCTAAAGCTTTTTCGTTAGAGCCTATGATAAGTGTGTTAAAGCCTATTTCTCGGGCTTTAATTCTTTTTCCTACGCGAGTTGTTAATATAAGTTTAAAAAATTCTGTAACAGTAAATTGCAAAAAGAATAGCACAAGGTAAGATTTGTAATACTCTTTATAAGTTGCAATCTCATCATCAAGAAGTAGTACGAAAAACAAAATTAATGTGCCAATTATTGTTGTTAAAAAAGTTTGTCCAAATTCTTTTAATCGCGATTTTCTATAAATATTTTTATAGGAACCTATAATAAAATAAAGTAGTACCCAATAAGATGATATTATAAACAATGCAACAAAAAACTTAGTATCGAATACTAATGGAACAGGATATCCAAATTTAATTGATTCGATGTATTTTTTTCGAAAAATATAGAATAAAGTCCAAACTATTGATGAAGACAATACATCGAAAAAGATATATTTTAGTACTTGTAATTTTTTATTCATCAAAAATGGACGAGTTTAATGTTATCTAATAAAAATTCAGGGTTGGATACTGAGAATTTATTGGTAAAGGTTTCTTTTAAACCAAAAAATAATTGAAAATTATTTGTGTTTGGTTTTGATTTTATGACATTTGTTAAGTTAATGTATATTTTCTTCCAAATAGTTGTTGTGTTTAGATTAACCAAACCAACCTGGTCATTGTCTGCATAAATACCAATTAATAAAGGTTCGTTAGTTTTAAAATTTAATTCTAAGTACGCATCATTTCCATTAAGGGTAGTGCCACTAATTAAGGGAGATTTGGCTTCAAAGAAATCCATTATATCAGTTAAATAAACTTTTCCTGAGCCTATCCCTTCAAAAACATTTGTGCTTGTTTTGTTAACAACTGTGTCGCTTCCATTGGTGTAAGTAAACGATAAGCCAGCACTTTCAAAATCTTCTAGCCAAGCAAATTTTGTGTTGGAATAATAAGTCACCTGAGGGTGGATGTAAATAGTTTTGTTTTTTACTAAATTTATTTGCTCAACATATCCTTTATAAAAAGGATACCTAACCCTAGAAGCACTTATTCCATTATCTTTAATTCCTGCAAAAATTTCTAACTTAAAGTTACCTTCTTTTAGTACAGGAAAGGTTACAGGAAGTTCATAAACTCCAACTAAATTATCATTGATATAGACCCATGCATCAGTTATATTCTCAGAATTAGAACCCTGTGTTGATGGATCGGTTGTGAAGGAAATTTTATCAATAGAAATATAAGCAGGAATAGTAGCCTCAAGCTTTTTTTTTGTACATGAGAAAAAACTAATTCCTAAAAGAAACAATAAACTATAAATTCTTACGTTGTGCAAAATTTTAAATATCATTGTTAACGTTAACTTAAAACAAATATTGTGTGCAAAGGTATTAATCTTCGATTAAAGAGGCAGTAACTTTTAATTTTTCTGCTATCTGACAGGCTACAGCCAACATTCTACTACCATCATGAATACCAACTTGAGGCATTGTTTTATTGTTTATACAATTTATAAATGCTATAAATTCTTCTTTTAAGGGCTTCTCCTCAATTATTTTTATCTTTTTTGAACCTATCTTTCTTTCTCCATTTGTTTTTAATGCAAATAGCTCAGTTTTTTTGCGTAAGTAATCAACTTTAATATGTGCATCTTTTTGATAAATTTTAGTGATTCGTTCATTTTTTAGCGATATTCTGCTAGCCGTTAAATTTGCTACACAACCATTATCAAATTCTAATACAGCATTAACAATGTCAGGATTAGATCCAATTACTTCTACACCCGTTGCATTAATTCTTTTAATATTAGCGTTAACTAAACTTAACACAATATCTAAATCGTGGCTCATTAAATCTAAAACTACAGGAATATTTGCCCTACTGGTGTTAAACTCAATCATTCTATGGGTTTCTATAAACATAGGGTTTGAAATGTAAGCTTGAGCAGACTTAAAAGCAGGATTGAACCTCTCTATATGCCCAACCTGTACAATTACACCAGCTTCTTTTGATAATTCGGACAGTTTTTTAGCTTCCTCTACCGTTTTTGTTACAGGTTTCTCTATAAATACATGTTTTGATAATTTTATCGCTTTTGATGCGTAACAAAAATGCTGTTCCGTTGATTTAACAATATCTACGGCATCAACTAAATGTAATAAATCATTAACATCAGTAAAAGGTTTTATTTTGTATTTTTTTGATATTTCCTCTAATTTGGGTTGATTAGAATCAAAAACACCAATTAATTTAATACCCTCTAGTTTCCGAAGTGTTTTTATATGTGCTTCACCAAGTTGATTAACCCCTATTACTCCTATCTTAATCATTATTAAACGTACTTTAGACTCAAAAGTATATTAATGAAGTAGTATAATAATAAATGAATTATTTTCTTATCAACACCAAATATTTAATAATAACAACTAAGTTTATAGGTGAATAATCGTAAAATCTTACTTATTTTGCGTTATTATAATTTGTTGATGATAGATACTTACAGACATAAAGGGTTGAGAAAAAAACTGGCACAAGAAATTGCTAAAAAAGGGATAACAGATATTAATATTCTAAAAGCAATTGAAACTATTCCGCGTCATTTATTTATCCCAGATACTGCTTTGCACCTATATGCATATGAGGATAAACCTTTTCCTATCGGTTCAGGACAAACTATATCTCAACCTTATACGGTAGCTTTTCAAACACAATTATTAGCAATAAAGTCAAGAGATAAAGTTTTGGAAATTGGTACAGGCTCTGGTTATCAGACTGCAGTTCTTTTAAGTGTTGGTGCAAAGGTTTTTTCTATAGAGCGACAAAAGAAACTTTTTAATAGGACTAAAACTCTTTTGCCACAACTTAATTTCAATGCAAAACTTTTTTATGGTGACGGCTATAAAGGATTGCCAGCCTTTTCTCCTTTCGATAAAATTATTGTTACCGCTGGTGCTCCTTATGTGCCAGAAGATTTATTAAATCAGCTTAAAGTTGGTGGCACTTTAGTTATTCCCGTTAGTGATGGTGATAACGATAAACAAATCATGAAAAAAATTCTAAGAAAGAGTGTTCAAGAATTTAAAACTGAAGAACTTGGCATTTTTAAATTTGTTCCTCTTCTTAAAGAAAAAGGTTGATTCAAAAACGACACTTATCGAACTACAAG
>CAZVEW010000222.1:0-4134 GCA_964625955.1 uncultured Vicingus sp.
AAATAAATTAATTAATTCATCAGCCTTGGCATTAAAAAATACTTGTAGCATATAAGAATTAGGGACAGAAATATGTACTTTTCTTAATTTCTTAATGCTTTCAAAAACAGCTGCTCGTCCTTTTGCCATATTAACTGCCATAACATCAAAACCTAAACGATGGTATTTATAATAACATTCTCTTAGTGGAGCATAATTTGGGTGTAGAAAGTTTTCTACCAACCAATACCTATTGGTATTGTTTTCGTAAGCTTTCCAACCTTTAGTGTTGGCTGTTTGAGCGTTAGTGACTATGGTTTGTGCTTTTTTAAAGTATGGAGTGCCTCCTATTAAGGAATAAGAATCGTAATCTAAGGCTATAATTATATAAGCATAATAACTTAAAACAGAGGTTAAATTAGAAATGAATGTTGTTTCTGAATAATCTAGATTATCAAATTCATTAAACGAAAAATCAAACTCTTTATCAATATAATTTAATAAGGTTGAATTGTAAGAGGTGTTAAAAATTGGTCGTCTTGATTGGACTTGAATTGTGGCTTTAAATTGATTGGTAGAAACTCTTTCAGTAATATTAATTAATATGGTACATTCTATTTTCTCGTTATTTTTAAAAATATTATTCGTCCATTTCCTGTTGTTCATAAACTCATAAATATTTTTTTGCATTACATCGTAAATACTTTTATCTGAGCCTTGTACCTGAGTTGAATTTATTTGCACCGAACAGTTTAATTCTTGTGCTTTTAGTGAAGTAAAAGTAACACCTATCAGTAAAATAAGTATAAAGTAGTTTTTCATAAAAATTGACTAACGAAGTAAAGATAAGATTTTATTAAAGATATCGGTTGCAACTTCTGATTTAGATTTTAACTCAAAATTGGTAATATTATTGTTTTTATCAAAAATTGTAATTTTATTGGTATCAAAACCAAACCCTGCTCCTTTATTTTGTAAAGAATTTAAAACAATAAAATCTAAGTTTTTTGTTGTTAATTTTTTTAGTGCGTTTTCCGTTTCATTATTTGTTTCTAAGGCAAAGCCTATTAATAGTTGTTTGTTTGTTTTAATTTTTCCTAACGATTTTAATATATCTTTTGTTGGTTTTAAATCGATAGTTAGCGAAGCTGTTTTCTTTTTAATTTTTGTATTACTTGTTTTGCTTGGGGTGTAATCGGCAACAGCTGCCGACATAATGGTTATGGCAGAATTTTTAAAATATTTGTGTGTTTGGTTAAACATTTCTTTAGTCGACACCACATTAATTCTATTAATTTTTGATGAGCATTGAAGGTGTGTTGGTCCAATAATTAAGGTAACCTCTGCTCCTAACGAAATGGCTTTTTCGGCTAATTCAATTCCCATTTTACCAGAAGAATTGTTGCCTATAAAACGAACAGGGTCTATTTGCTCATAAGTTGGTCCTGCTGTTATCAGTATTTTTTTTTTTGCTAGGGGTAATTTTTTAGTAAAATGTTTTGCAATGATGGATAAAATTTCTTCTGGTTCTTCCATTCTTCCCTTACCTATTAAGCCACTGGCAAGTTCTCCATTTTTTGCAGGAATAATAAAGTTTCCGAATTTATTTAGCTTTTTTAAATTTTCTTTTACCGTGGGGTGCAAATACATCTCTAAATCCATTGCTGGCGAAATGTAAATTGGAGATTTTGCCGAAAAATAGGTAGCTAACAATAGGTTATCACAAATACCATTTGCCATTTTTGCAATAGTGTTGGCAGTAACTGGAGCTATAATAAATAAATCTGCCCAATTGCTAAGTGCTACATGGCTGTTCCACTCTCCTGTTAATTTGTTAAAAAATGCCGAATATACAGGATAATTAGAAAGTGTTGACAGCGTTAACTTAGTAACAAATTGCTCTGCTGCAGGAGTAATAATTACTTTTACATTAGCACCTTGCTTAACAAGTAATCTAATTAAAATTGTAGATTTATAAGCAGCTATTCCTCCTGTAATACCAAGAAGAATATTTTTGCCGCTTAACATAAGTTAATTTTTAAAAAGATGAAATTACGCTTCGGTTGAGGGTTTTCTAACGTAAATCTTGTCCTCTAAAAACTCTTTTAAAGCAATTGCATTGGTTTTAGGTAAACTTTCGTAATAACGAGAAATTTCTATTTGTTCTCTATTTTCAAAAATTTCTTCAAGGTTATCTGTAGTTGTAGCAAACTCATTCAATTTATTGGTTAATTCTTCCTTTAAATCTACAGAAATTTGGTTAGATCTTTTAGAAACTACAACGCAAGATTCGTAAATATTTCCTGTTACATTTTCTATTTCATCCATGTTTCTTGTAATGGTAGAGGATTCTGCATTTGTGCTTTTAAAGTCCATAGTTTTATAAATTTTCTAGTTTTAGTTTATTTTGTTCATTTCCCATTCTCGTAAAGATGCGTTCTGCTTCTCTTACGTATTTACTATCTTTAAAAGAATCTACAAAGGTATAATAAGCTTCGATAGTATTGTGTATTCTTTCAATTTTTTTCGATTTAATGCTATTTTCCGTTAGTAAAAAGTTTGATTTAAGCACCAAATATAAGATTTCTTCTTTATTTTTTGTTTCAGGATACTCTTTTAATGTATTTTTTAATGCAATGATAGCTGCTTTAAAATCGTAAATTTTATAATATTGTTTTGAGTTTAAAAACGATTTTGCTTCTAGTTTGTCTCTCAATTTATCCATTAAAACATTACTAGAATCTACTAAATTGTTTTCAGGAAAAGTATTTACAAATAACTGTAAAGCATTAATTGCATTGTATGTTTCTGTTTGGTCTAGCTCTGATATTGGTGATAATAAATAGAGCGAATAACCGTGCATAAAGAGTGCTTCTTGAGCATGTTTACTATTTGGAAATGTTACTGCAAATTTCTTAAAATGGTAAGCTGCACCATACAACATATCTTGTTGAAAATTAGTGTAACAATACATATAATAAACTTTTTCTGCTTTTTCTGTACCTCTAAAAAGAGGAATTAATTCTTCTAGCAGCGGCATTGCCCTATCATATTTTTCTGCTTCGTAATATTTAACAGCAGCATCGTATTTAAGTTGGGTATCAGAACTTTTTAATATTCTTTGGTACTTGCTACAACTAATTTGCGTTAGCGTAAATAAAAGAATTATGATATACCACTTTTTTAACATCGGGCAAATATAAGATTAAGTTAATTGAATTAAAACAGAAGTAAGCGTTAAAACTATTTTTTAGCTTATAAGTTGTTTAAAAAGTCGAATTTTGAGAATGAAAATATTTAGGCAAGTAAGTTTTATCCTCCAAAATCATCAAACCTTACACTTTCTTTAGGGACCCCCCAATCATCGCACATTTTAACTACTGCATTGTTCATCATTGGTGGACCACAAAAATAAAATTCTATATCTTCAGGGGCATCGTGTTTGCTTAAGTATTGGTCGATAACCACTTGATGAATAAAGCCAACAAAACCATCTCCTGTTTCATCATGAATGTCTTTTTTTACTTTCCAATTATCTGCTTCTAATGGGTCGGAAAGTGCAATAAAAAATTTAAAATTTGGGAATTCTTTCTCTAAATCTCTAAAATAATGGATGTAAAATAATTCTGCTTTGGAACGGCCTCCATACCAATAAGATACTTTTCTGCCTGTTTTTAATGTTTTAAATAAATGGTAGAGATGAGAACGCATAGGAGCCATTCCTGCTCCTCCGCCAATGTATAGCATTTCTGCCTCAGAATCGTTAATAAAAAATTCACCATAAGGACCAGAAATTATTACTTTATCGCCTACTTTTTGGTTAAAAATATACGAAGAGGCTACTCCTGGATTTACGTCCATCCAGCCACCATTAACCCTATCAAAAGGTGGTGTTGCTATACGTACATTAAGCATAATTTTTCTGCCTTCGGCAGGATATGATGCCATTGAATAGGCTCTTATTACTTCTTCTTCATTTTTCATTACCAAAGGCCACAAGCCAAACTTATCCCAATCTGCCTTAAACTTATCTGGTTCTCCGGGGTGGTCTTGAGGGTGAGCTTCTATATCTATATCTTTATAATTAACGGTACAAGCAGGAATTTTAATTTGAATATATCCTCCTGCTTTATAATCCATATCTTCTGGGATTTC
>CAZVEW010000223.1:0-4124 GCA_964625955.1 uncultured Vicingus sp.
ATGTTTATTTATATTTAAAGAAATATGGGTTAACCAATTATTTGGCATGGTACAATCTGCATCGGTTGTTGCAATTATTGAATACTGAGCTTTTTTTACACCAAGCCTTAAGGCTTCTTTTTTTGAGAACTTCTCTACTAAAGAAATTATCTGAAGATTCATTTCTGTAGTTTTCTTGTAATCATTTAGCAACTCAACTGTGTTATCGACAGAATGGTCGTTAATTACTAATACCTCAAAATTACGCTTATCAAAGTGTTGATTTTCTAGGGTTTGTAAACAATTAATAATGTGTTCTCTCTCATTTCGTGCAGGAATAATAACACTTATTTTATTTGCATCTTGCTTATTTATTTTTGGTGGAGATGATGAGTTCTTTTGCCTAACAAATCCATAAATAATAATACCTATTACAGAACTGTAAATTATTGTAAAAAAAGTTACTATTAAAGTAATATAAATCATATATCTTTTAATACTTTAAGTTGTTTAAGCCCATAAATACCTATAAGAGATGGAATTGCAATGTTTATTATCCAAAGCATAATTGATGACATTACAATTGCTAAAGCATGAGGTGATATCAATCCAAAAACGAATAATGCTACACTTCCTCTAACACCAATCTCAGAAATTAATATGGTTGGTATTGTTGAAGTAATGACAAAACAAATGGCTATTAAGGCTAAATCCTGAATAGAACTGAAACCAATACCAAAAGCAGTTAATATTAAATAATATTGTAACGAAAACACTAAATACCTTAACGCACTAATTAGCAAAATATTAAGTAATTCACTAAATAACAACAAATTAAAAGAATCGAATAGTAACCTCTTTTTAATAAATGTTATCTTGTTTCCTAATTTTTTAAATATTTTAGGATTAAAATACAGTATTGTTAATGCCACAACTATTCCTATAGCAATTAAGAAAAAGATTGATGTAAATGGAAACTGAATAAAATAATTTAATGTTAAGAAAAGAGCTAAAACACCAAAAATTACAGTAATTAATCCTTGAGCAAAGGCACCTATAAAGGTAAAAGTTATTAAATTTTTAAGCTGCTTTTTATCATTAAGCAGCATCACGCGAGCAGGTATTTCCCCTACTCTATTGGGCGTGATTAAGCCAATAGTTATCCCCGTCATAATTATCTTAAATGATGTAAACAACGATATTTTTATTGTTGAGGACACAAGATATTTCCATTTATAAGCCTCAATGCCCCAGTTTACAGTAAATAATAAAAAAGCTATGATTAGTAATAAGTAATTAACGTCAACAAGTTGATTAAAATTAATTTCAAATTGAGTCTTAACTTTAATATAAATAAGGTAAATTGCCACTACTCCAATAGCAATCCTAAATAGTAAATTAATATATTTGTTAACTAAAGTTTTACCCATTTTTTTATATTCAACTGCTACAAAAAATAATTTTTGACTAAAGATAAAATAATATTAGGAATTGATCCCGGAACAAACATCATGGGCTATGGAATTATTCACATTAAAGATAATAAAATGAGCTTAATTGCCATGGGTTCTATTGAATTAAGCAAAATAAGTACTCATTTTTTAAAATTAAAAAAAATATTTGAACGAACGTCCTATCTCATTAAAGAATATAAACCCGATGAAATGGCCATTGAAGCCCAATTTATGGGAAAAAACCCACAGTCAATGCTAAAACTTGGTCGTGCACAAGGTGTTTCCATCACTGCTGCTCTAACCCACGAAATTCCTATTTGTGAATATGCTCCTAAAAAAATAAAACAATCTATTACAGGAAAAGGAACTTCATCTAAAGAGCAAGTTGCAGGAATGCTTGTTTCTTTGTTAAAATTAAAAGCTATTCCAAAACATTTAGATGCTACCGATGGACTAGCTGTTGCTGTTTGTCATTATTTTCAAATGGGCAAACCTGTTTCTGAGAAAACTTATTCTGGTTGGAAATCTTTTGTTAAAAATAATCCTAAAAGAACAAAATAGATTTTTAATGTTTCTTAATCTCTTCTAGTATTTCTTCCATTTTGTTCTTAGATAATGAAAGTTTAGGCTTAGCAAAATTAATATCTTGTACATTATTTATCGGCACCAAATGAATGTGTGCATGAGGAACTTCTAAGCCAATAACTGCAACACCTATTCTTTTACATTTTATTGCTTTTTCAATTTTTCTTGAAATTTTCTTTGCAAAAGACCAAAATTCTACATACAATTTATCATTCAAATCAAAAATATAATCAATCTGTTTTTTAGGAACAACTAGGGTATGCCCTTCTGCTAAAGGAGATACATCTAAAAATGCTATAAAATTTTCATTTTCTTCAATCTTATAACAAGGTATTTCTTGCTTAATTATTTTAGTAAAAACAGAATCCATTATCTTGAAATATCAATTATCTCAAATTTCATTATCCCTGTCGGCACTTTAATTTCCGCTATATCACCCACAGATTTTCCTAGTAAACCTTCCCCTATCGGTGAATCTACAGATATCTTTTTTTCTTTTAAACTGGCTTCTTTTTCAGATACAAGGGTATATTCCATTATTGCCCCATTGTCAACATTTTTTATTTTAACTTTCGATAATATTAAAGCTTTTGAGGTGTCTAACTGAGATTCGTCAATTACCCTAGCATTAGCTAATGCATTTTCTAATTTAACTATTTTAAGTTCTAACAAGCCTTGAGCTTCTTTGGCTGCATCGTATTCAGCATTTTCAGATAAATCACCTTTATCTCTTGCTTCCGCGATTTGTGCAGAAATTAGCCCTCTCTCAACATTTTTCATATAATTTAATTCATCATTGAGTTTCTTTAATCCTTCTTCTGTATAATAATTTACTTGCGACATAGCCTTAATATTTAAAATGAGAAAAGAGAACTCTGAAATAGAGCTCTCTTTAATTGTAGTGTATGTATTTTTTTTTATAAATCTAATTTAATACCTATGGTGTGAGTTCCACCAAAATTTTCTGTTAATTGATAGGCATAGTGAATACCCAAAGTAGTTCCTTTTTTACCTAGAGGAGCAATAAAAGAAGCGCCAAAAGAGGGTCCTGTATATGCTGTAGATCTTTTAGTAGAATCAAACCATGTTGAGGACTCTAACACATAACCACCTCTAATCATAAACATTTCCTTAAAGGCATATTCTACACCTAATTTATACTCATCGTTTGTAAATGAATTTGCTGTAAAATTACCAGCTAAAGTAATTCTATGTATTGCTTTAATTTCTTTAGTTGTTGAATCTGTTTTTGGTGCTACATAAAAATCGTAAGAAGCTCCAATATTTAACAACGATGGTAATTGAAAGGCTGCTGCTCTGTGATTGTTTGTAGAAAGGTAAGGTGTTCCATTTGCAGTATTTATTACTGTAAATGATAATCCATCACCAGAAGCTTGCATGGTTGGTCCAACATTGTTTAAAGCAATAGCAAATTTCATTTGGTCATTTTCGCCAGTAACATACCTAATTCCTGCATCAAAAGCAAAGCCTCTACTAGAAACATTCATTATGGATTCACTAACAATTCTTACTGCTAATCCTCCCGAAATACTATTAGAGAATTTTTTAGCATATCCAAAGTCTAAATTTAAATAGCTTGGTGAGAATGTTCCTATTCCTCCTTCTGGATTATTAACTTTGGTAATTTCAATATCGCCAAAACTTGTAGACATCACACTTAAACCAATAACTCCTGTCTCTCCAACTTTTTGTGAAAAACCAAAAGAGTTTACTTTAACACCACTCCCCACAAACAAGTTTTTACGAGCAAACATTAATTCTGTTTTTCTAGTAAAAGCCATACCTGCAATATTCAAACTCATTGCTTCTAATCCCGTTACAGATGCTGAATTTGCACCTCCAAAACCTACACTTCTAGCCCAAGGGTTAATTAATAACTCCGATGCACCAGCTTCTCCTGCTCTATTATTGTTTCCCGCACTCATGTTAAAAGTACTAAACAAAGCAACCACAAAAATTGTTATTGATAATCTGAAATTTTTCATATTTACATATTATATTATAAGTAATAAACTAACGCTATATATATTTTTATTAAAAACCATTTAAATCGGTAGGTTTAATCACTCCGAACCATTTAAGGGT
>CAZVEW010000224.1:0-4099 GCA_964625955.1 uncultured Vicingus sp.
ATATCGGGTATTTTGATGTTAAATTGGTATAGAATCTGCCGTTTTATTTTCTGATAGTAACAGACTTAATAATTTAGTTGTTGCTAAAGCATCTCCAGCAGCACGATGCCTATCCTTTGCTGGTAAAGGAATATTTAACTCATCACAAAGTTTACCCAAACTGTAAGAAGTTGCATTAGGTAAATGTTTTTCGCTTAACTTAAGGGTACAGACTTTAGGTTCATTAATATCATACCCAGATTTTTGTAATTCTGTTTTCAAGAATTTATAATCAAACCCAACATCATGGGCTACAAAAATATTTCCTTTAACTAATTTAGCTATTTTTTCTGCTATAGCTAGAAATTTTGGTGCATCTGCTACCATCTTATTGGTAATACCTGTTAACTTAGTAACATACCAATCTACTTTAACTTCAGGATTAACAAGGGTTGAGAATTCATCAATAATTTTTTTACCATCAAAAATATAAATGGCAATTTCAATTATTTTTCCTTTAATATGATTTCCTCCTGTGGCTTCAATATCTACAACTGCATACACAACGCAAATGTAAACATTTATTACTTTTAAAAACACCTGATTTAATTCTAGCAAAGTAATACCAACCTAAGTTTACAACCTTTCAAATTTTTTACTTTGCTCAATACCATCCATTACCTGTGTAAGAATAGTTTCTATACTAGCATTATAATCTATTTTTAAAGGTTGTTTAATGGTAACACTTAAGGTTGTTTTTTTCTTTTTTAAGCATACCCCTCTTTTATCGAAGGCTCGTCTAAACCCATTAATTACAATTGGCACAACAACAGGGCGATAATCTTGGATTATATGAGCAGTTCCTTTTCTGCCTTGAGCAAAAGGCTTTGTCGTTCCTTGTGGAAAAGTGATAACCCAGCCATTTTCTAACGCCATTTTAATATGTTTAGTATCATTCTTATCCACGTTTCGTTTTATGTTTTTTCCTGCTTCCCGCCAAGTTCTTTTGATGGTTATCGCTCCTGAAAGAGCTAATATCTTAGGTAATAAACCAGAGTTCATGGTTTCTTGGGCGGCAACATAATAAAAATCTAAAAAGGAACATTTTAAAATACCTCGTAATTTTAGTTGATTAGGGAAGCCATAAAAAGCGGTTTGAATCACATGAATCATAAAAGCAACATCTGCAAAATAGGTCTGATGATTTGAAACAAATAATACATTTTTGTTCTTAAGTTCTAAAAGTAATTCTGCTCCTTTTATTTCGGGCGTATTTATCTTGTTAAAACGAAAATAGGTAATAAAGCCAAATAATCTCATTACTAGCTTTCTTAAGAAGATAAATTGACCAAATATGTTTTTCTTAAGCAAAAGTTACTAATTTTTTACAAAGTAAATAATTATAAATAAAAAGGGGAAGAATATTATTTTTTCTTTCTTTTTAGAAATATTTTGTCACCAACATTAGGTTGCGTTCCAATAATCATATCGTTTTTTCTATATAATTTTTTAAGTTTTACACCGTATAATTGAGAAATACTTCTCATGTTATCACCAACTTTAACAATGTGAAACTCTTCTGCTGATTTATTTCGTTTTGGTTGAAGGTAAATAATGTCTCCTGTTTTTAAGTTATCTGATTTGTTTAAATCGTTATACTTATATATTTGCCAAACGTTCATACTAAACATGTTAGCAATTCCATAAAAAGAATCTCCTTTTTTGGCAATTACATATTTAATGTTATTATATAATTTTATTGTGTGGTTTTTCTTTTTTGAGGCTAAAATAGTTGCTTTCTTTCTTTTTGTTGGATTTTTAGGAGGAACCTTTGCATAACGATCAAATCTACTCAAGTTATTTTCTTCGATTAAAGCAATCAGTAAACTTGCATATTTTGGATTGGTAGCATAACCTGCTTTTTTTAACCCTTTAGCCCAACCCTTATAATCGTTAATTTTTAAATTAAACAAGAACCCGTATCTAGTTCTGTTTAGCAAAAATTCTGAATGATCTCGATATGAATCATAAACGGTTTCATATTTCCTAAAGCATTCATCTTTTTCATCATCATCAATATGCATTGTTTCTCCTTTCCAATCATCATGACATTTAACGCCAAAATGGTTGTTAGCATACATTGCTAAAGGACTATTTCCATTGCCTGATTCAAGTATTCCTTGTGCTAAAATAATACTTGCAGGAACTCTTGAGTGAATCATTTCTCTAATAGCATCATTCTTGTATTTATCAATATATTCTTTACTTGTCATTCTTCTTTCGGCAGGTTGAGCTTTAAGTAAGATGGAAGCTAAACAAATGAGTGTTAATATAATTGTGGTTTTTTTCAAATCAGCAGTAAAATTAATAGCTTTTAAAATACTTTATTTTATTAAAATAATAAGATATTAACATTGTGTATTTGATTATATTATAATTCCTAATCTTTCTTCAAAGCCTTTATTACCTTGTAAACCGCCTGTATGAAGTGCAATTATAGTTTTATTGTTAAAATGATTACTTCCTTTTATTATTTCATATAGACCGAATAGCATTTTTCCTGTATAGATTAAATCCAATAAAATAGCATGTTTTTTCTTGAAATTTTTCACAAATTCTACTAAATTTGGTTTAATCTTAGCAAAACCTCCAAAATGATAGTCTGTAACAAGTTTCCAATTAGTATTTTCTATTTATTACTCATAACAATTATATAAAGTTAATTAACGAGTTAAGAAAGGAAAATTAAAAATGAATACCATAAACCCTAGAAATGGAGCAGCAAAAAATGAAATAATGCTTGTTATCATCAGTTTTTCATCTTTTTTAACTAAACTATAAATTCCTACAGTTAGATTTGTGAGTAAAATAATAGGGATTGCTAAAAATGCACCCCTTCCTTTATCTAAACTACAATAAAATATTGAAACAAGGTTGATAATAACTAATATTAAAATTCCTCTATGTTTAAGAATACCCATTGTTTATTTAATAACCTGAGTTCGATATAAGCAACTATTTAGCATATAGATAATTGTCCGTATGTATTTACTGTTTCGTATTTAATTCTTGGTTTTTTAGGTAAAAAAGAATAAGCTAATAATCCTGAAATCATATTTGTTAAGAAATTAGCTAAACTTCTATGTCTAGAATGTTCAATTTGGCATATATTTTTCAATTCATAAGGATTATTTTACATTATCTTTCTGTTAATTAATACTTTAAGATAATAAAAATAATCCTTTTTACAAAAAAAATATTAATTCTTATACCGAACTCAGGGATTAAGGTCCAATAGTAGCATCAACACAAAAAAACCTTCAATAGCATTAAACTATTGAAAGTTTTATTTAGTGGGCGATGAGGGATTCGAACCCCCGACCCCCTCGGTGTAAACGAGGTGCTCTGAACCAACTGAGCTAATCGCCCGAAAGCGGATGCAAATATAATTTAATTCTTAATGATAGCAAACATTTATGTTAAATTAATTTTTATCCAAATATTTTTCCCATTTCCAAGCCGATTTCATCATATCGTTTAAGCTTAATTTTGGTTGCCAGCCTAAAATTTTCTTCGCCTTGCTGTTGTCTGCAAAAATGGCTTCCACATCTCCTTCTCTTCTATTTTTAATTTTATAATTTAGTTTAATATTATTCACTTTTTCAAACGATTTTATAATTTCCATTACACTTACCCCTTTTCCTGTGCCTAAATTGATGACTTCATAATTTGGAAAATTTTTATCATTAATTAATTTTTGAAGGGCTAAAATATGGGCTGTGGCAACATCGCTTACGTGAATATAATCTCTAATACAAGTGCCATCTTCGGTGTTATAATCTCCACCATAAACATTTAAACAATTATTTTTCCCTATGGCTGTTTGCGTAACATAAGGGATTAAATTGTCGGGCGGATTTTGTATTTCTCCATTTAACCCACTCATATCTGCTCCAACAGGATTAAAATATCTTAACGCAATGGCTTTTTTATCTTTATTTATTTTTATAAAATCTTGAATAATTTCTTCTGATATTTGTTTGGTATTGGCATAAGGCGATGCTGCTTTTGGTAAGGGTGTATTTTCTGTAACAGGTAGTTTTTTAATGTTTCCATAAAC
>CAZVEW010000225.1:0-4090 GCA_964625955.1 uncultured Vicingus sp.
CTTACTTTTACTAATCAAATGTACTAATTTTTAAAATAATATTAGGTAATAGTTGCTTTTTATGATAGTACCTACGGATAGGTTGGGGTTTTTTATGTTACTTTAATTTCTTTGGGTTCATTCTGTTTGACCATAATATTAAGATTGTAGCAACTGTTGTATTGAAAGAGTATAATATTGTAACTTGCCTTGATAGCTGATATTCGTATGTTCCTACTTTTCTGAGTGATTCTTTCTGTTGCAAAGGTTGCTTACTTATTATTGCTAAACCTTCTTCTAATTTTCTAAAAAAATTCCTAATTTCTTTATTTGTCCAGTTTTCTTCTAAATATTCAATAATTTCATCTAATTGATTTTCTGCTTCTGATGTCCATTCTATTTTTAAAGCCATTTTTCATATTTAGGTCTAATTTTATTATGTGGCTTAACTCTTCCTGCTTCTTTATCTGATAATGCTCTGCCTAAAGATAATTCTAATTCTTCTGAAATTAATGCTTGTTTTTCTTTTCTGTATTTCAACATATTTTTAAAAGCTTCGATTAAATTCGGGTCTTTCACATTAATCAACTCCTCTCGTATCCATCTTATGTCTGCTTCTATGTTCATCATCTTTTTTGTTTAAGGTTACTACAAATTTAACGCTTTTTACTGTATTTTGTTCTGTTTTTTTAAATAAGGTTAAGTAATAGTTGCTTTTATGATAGTACCTACGGGTAGTTTGGGGGTATAATTTAACTTCTTCTTTTTAATTGCTCTGGCTGCATTAATACAGGGAAAAAATCAGTTACATAAACTTTGTTTATCGCTTCATTCACGTAGTAAATAATCTTGATTTCAAAATTTCGAGTTTCTTTATGAAGTATAAACCTAAACGATTCTTTATGATCTTCTAAAGATGGTTCAAAACGTCCTCTTTGTGGCATTTTTTCAAGAGAGTTGGTTGATAAAATAATATTATTATCTATTGCTAAAGTTCTTTCAAAGCTAAAGTTATCAAGTAAATAGGTTAAAATTTCTTCTCGATACCTTTGTTTTGCAGGATAGGTTACTTCTACCTCGAAGATCTGTTGTTTAGCCATTCTTTATTTTCTGTTTGAAAAGTACTCAAAGATATTGTTTCCCCTCTTTCTATTGCTGCTAATGATTTTCGTGTTCTTTGTTGTAATTCTTCTTGAATTGTAGTTCTTTTTGTTTTTCTGTATTTCAACATATTTTTAAAAGCTTCGATTAAATTCGGGTCTTTCACATTAATCAACTCCTCTCGTATCCATCTTATGTCTGCTTCTATGTTCATCATCTTTTTTGTTTAAGGTTACTACAAATTTAACGCTTTTTACTGTATTTTGTTCTGTTTTTTTTAAATAAGGTTAAGTAATAGTTGCTTTTATGATAGTACCTACGGATAGGTTGGGGTATAATTTAACATTCACAACTTCTTTTACCGCTTGCCATAAAGTTTTACTAATTTCAACAAAGCTGAAAAGTAAAACTATAATATGCTCAAGCTGCACTTATTGCTTATTTGGAAGATGGCGAGGTGTTAGGGGGAAATTTTGTGTTTAAGAAGTAATTTCCTATTTCTTATTATTACGTAACTTTCTCGGATAAAACTAAGGCTAGTTCTGTATTTTTTATTGATTATAAGTATTGTTTAGATAAAAAATAATGATTAGCTAAACCGAGTTGTATTTCAGTAATTCTAACATCATTGCTTATTACTTTTTCTATTTAGTCGAACCTTAACAACTCAATTTTAGATTACGGAGTAGTTGCTGAAATAATAAATTTAAGAAGCCAAGAAATTAAATTTTCAATTTCATGCTTTAGTTTTTTTATCATTTTCTTAAAGACGATAAAATCATCCTTAAGGATGACATAGAAAGCTAAAATACAATCTAAATTTGTAGCATCAAATTACAATTGCAATTAATAACAAATTAAATAATAACTAAAAATTATGAAAAAATACACATTATACGTAACGATATTTGCTGCAACATTATTTGCTTGCGGATCAGATAATTCTAACGAAGGTTCAAGTACTTCTACAGAAGTGGAAAGTCAATCCTCAAATGTAGAACTATCCTTCAATATGCCAGGAAAAGAGACACAACAACTTAAAAATGCAACAGGAAAATTAACCGAAGAATATGGTTACGCTTGTTTAGATTTTGAAGGAGATAATGGGAAAATAAAAATTTATATTTCAAGTAAAGTGTTAGAGAAAAGAGAATATATGATTGATGTAGAAGATTTGAATGCTGAAAATGCCTTAGCTTCTTACACAATAGAATCTGGAGGGGAAAATAATAATTGCTGTGGAAAAATTAATAAAGAAAAATCTGTAGGAAGTATTATTATTACTTCTATTAATAATAATATGATAAGCGGAAATCTATCAGTAGATAATTATGATGGTGGTGCTGTAAAAGGTTCATTTAGTGTTCCTAAATAAACATAACTAAAAACAAATAAATATGAAAATAATAAAAGAATACATTGTATTGAGTATCCTAATTTTAGTAGCTTACACAGTTAGTGCACAACAAACCAAATACAAAAAATTAAGTGATGTTGTAGTAGAAAAGCTAGAAACTGTATGTGATTGTGCAGACGCTAAAGCAATAGGGATAAAGGAAGAGTTGGCTGCGAAGAAAAAAGGGGGCTTTACAAAAGAGGAAGCAAAATCTTGGGAATTAAAATCAAAAGAAATATCGAGTCATTGTTTTGGTAAAAAAATGTTCTCTATGGCTAAGATGAGAGAATGTCCATCTATGGTTGCTGTAAAAAAAGAAATGGATTCAAATATGAAAGAAAAGCAATTAAAAAAAGAAGACAAAGTTAATTTTGATAAAAATGTAGCAGAAGTATGTTCTTGTTTTAAAGCAGCTAAATCAGCAGGAAAGGCTCCTAGCTATTGTTATCAGATGCAAAGTAAATATGCAAAATTACAAGGCGATAGAAAAAAAGAGTTTATTCAGGCAACTAATATTTGTCCATAATTTAAAACTAATACTATTAGAACAATATCTTGTTCTAATAGTATTCTTTCAAAATAAGAGTACTGCTAACGCCATTGCAACTTGTCATTTTAGTCTTTTAATTTGTTCATACCTCCAATTGTTTGTCGCTTTTAGCCAAGCCTGGTATTGCTGTGGCTAGAAAAGCCAAAAAACGAACACAATCAAACTATAAAATTCAATAGCAGCATAACTTTAGCGTTAATTATATGTATATTTGTAATATGGCACATATCTTGACATATTCAACTAATATTTTAGACACATTTAGTGTTCTTTCTTCTTTTATTCTTGCAGAATCTATTTAGGACAGGTATTACGAAAAATTAAAGTGGCTTCCGCACACAAAGCACTTGCCGAATTAAAATACTAAAAAAACAATAACTAGGACTGGCAAAATGCAGGAGAGTAAAACGATAAGTAAGAAAGTAAGAGAAACACAAAAAGAATGATTTTAACTGAATAATTATTTACTTCGTATTGTTATAATACATCTTAATAATTCAATGAAAAAACAGTTAATAACAAGTTTAATAATAGGGACAATAATAATATTATCCTTTTTATTTTTTTCTTCAGTATTTTACCCACTTTTTAATTCAGATGATGGGGTTACTGTTTTAATGCTTCATGATTTTCAATTACCACACGACCTTTATTTTTGGGGAGAGAATAGATTTGGATCAATTATACCTCTCCTAGGTCAGATATTTTATAAAGGTTTTGGACTATCCTCTTTATGGTCAGAATCAATTACACATTATATCATTCTAATTTTAGGTTATTTATCCTTTGCTACATTATTAAAGTCCAATTTCAATAAAATAATTTTTGCAATTATATGGTTTTTACCTTTATTATTTTTTCATCATGGCTTATTAAGAAATGTGTTTGGGCTACAGTATAGTTTGCTTGGAATGGGTATCTATCTAATAAATAGATATGCTATAAAAGAGAAAGAGATAATTTTTTTAAAAAAAATACTAATTCTAACAATGTTATTTACTGTTTTTGTTTTATCTGTTTGGGTTTCAGATGCGGCAATTGTAACAATTTTTATAATAATATTC
>CAZVEW010000226.1:0-4072 GCA_964625955.1 uncultured Vicingus sp.
ACTAAAACTGATTCTAGCGAGTAAAAAATATAGAGAGGAAGTACTAATAACTATTCACACTAACTCATTCCTTATTTTTTTACATAAATAGGCTTTAAACAATATTGTTTTCCATAATTATTTATTACCCACTGCATTAATTCCTCAACATCGTCTTCTATTAAGTATTGGTAAGCTTTTAATAATTCTTTTTTAAACAACTTAACATCAAAACTTACTTTATTTAAAACAATTTTAGCGTACTCTAACATATTTTTCGACATACAATTAATTTTTATGGTTTTTAAATATACAAAATTTTAAGTGTTTTACAAAGAAAATACTCCATTAAATTCAACTTTGTTTTTACAATTACGCATTATAAAATAACATAACTTTTTTTACAGCAAATTATTATAACTACTTTTACTTTTTAACATTTTTTATAGTTTAACCGATGAAATATTTATACACTTTAAGTTTAATTCTGCTTACTTTCTTAGGAAATTCAGCTAACATCAACTACGAAGTTGCTATGCCTAAACCTTACACGCATTACTATGAAGTAAAAATGACGGTTATAGCTTACCAAAAAGATTATTTTGACATTAAAATGCCTGTTTGGGCTCCTGGTTCTTACCTTATTAGAGAATTTGCTAAAAGTGTAGAAAAAGTAAATGCTACTTTTAATAAAAAACTTTTAAAAACCGAAAAGATTAGTAAAAATACTTGGCGAATTTATGCCGAAAAAGCCAACACCGTAAATATTACCTACAAAGTTTATGCTTTTGAGCTAAGCGTAAGGACAAGTTTTTTAGATGCCTCTCATGGTTATTTTAATGGTACAAGTATGTTTATGTTTATTGATGAGCTAAAAAATCAACCTTCAAAATTAATTATACACCCTTACAAAGATTGGAAAAAAATAAGCACATCTTTACCAAAAACCACCGAAAAAGGTTTTGTTTATCAAGCACCCAATTATGATATTTTGGTAGATTCTCCTTTTGAAATAGGCAACCAAGTAACTTTCGATTTTACTTCTGCTGGAGTATTACATCACGTGGCAATGTATGGAAAAGGTAATTACAATATCGAAAAATTAAAAGTAGATATGGCAAAAATTACCCAAGCTGCTACCGATGTTTTTGGTTTTAATCCTAACAAAGAATATACCTTTATTATACACAATTTAACATACGGAAGTGGTGGATTAGAACACCTAAGCTCTACTACCTTAGAGGTTAACCGATGGACGTATGGAAAAGATAATTACAAAGGCTTTTTAGGCTTAGTGGCACACGAATATTTCCATTTATGGAATGTGAAACGAATACGCCCCAGTGCCTTAGGTCCTTTTGATTACAACAACGAAAATTACACTCATTTACTTTGGGTAATGGAAGGATTTACAAGTTATTATGCAAAACTATTGTTGTATCGCACAGGTTATTACAACGAAGAAGAAATTATAAATAAATTTAATTCCTCCATTAATAGTATTGAAAATCAACCGGGCGATAAGGTGCAGCCCATTGCACAAGCAAGTTTTGATGCGTGGATAAAATCTTACAGACCCAATGAAAATAGCTACAACACCACAATTTCTTACTATACAAAAGGAAGTGTTATTGCAAATATGTTAGATTTAACAATTATTAAAGCAAGTAAAGGAAAAAAGAATTTAGATAACTTAATGCAATATCTTTATAAAGAATATTATAAAAAGAATCAACGTGGCTTTAACTCTCAAGAGTTTCAAAATGCAGTTAGCAAAATTACAGGTTTAAATATGTCTAGTTTTTTCGAGAAATATGTTAATGGCACACAATCTTTTAACTATAAAGAAATTTTTGGCTACGCAGGTTTAAGCGTAAAAAAAATAATTGACGATAAAACTCCTTATTTTGGTGTTTCTACATCTAATAATATAATAAAAGGCGTTTACCGAGGCTCTTCTGCTTACGATGGAGGTATTAATGTTAACGATGAAATTTTAGCCATTGATGGTTTTAGGGTAAACAATAATATTGCCGATTTAATTAAAGCTAAAAAAGTTGGAGATGTTGTTTCGGTATTGCTGAGTAGAGATAATGTTATTAAAAAAATTAGTTTACCTATAAAAGCCAGAAATAGTGTGCATTACTATGTTTTTAATACCTCAGAGAAAAACAATATTGTTCATCAAAAATGGTTACAGAAAAAATGATTGTATCTTTAATAGTTGCTATTTCAAAAAATTTTGCCATCGGTAAAAACAATAATTTACTTTGGCATTTGCCAGAAGATATGAAGTATTTTAAAACTAAAACTTTAAACCATCACATCATTACAGGAAGAAAAAATTACATTTCTATACCAAAAAAATTTAGACCTTTAAAAAATAGAACCAACATTGTTTTAACCAAACAGCCCAACTTTAAAGAAGCAGGTTGCATTATTTGCCATCGTTTAGCAGATGCCATTAATACAGCAAAAAAAAATAACGAAAAAGAAGTTTTTATTATTGGCGGAGGTCAGATTTACAAAGAAGCATTAGCCAAAAATTTAGTAGATAAAATGTATATTACCCACATAAATGAAAATTTTGAGGCAGATACATTTTTTCCGAAATTTGAGAAATCCAACTGGAAAAAAGTTTCAGAAAAAATAAAATTAAAAGATAGTAAGCATCTTTACGATTATACATTTGCTGTTTATGAAAAAATGATTTAATTTTAGTTTAAATTTAAATGCAATGAAAAAATTTGGAATAATATTTTTGGTAATTATCACTATTGCAAGTTGCAAAAAATCTACCAGAGACAAAGATACAACCACAAACTCTTGTGTTGATTATGCCGTTGGTCAAAACATGGTAAATGATGTTTTTAAAATAGTGCATCAGGCAGCTAACAGTTCAAAAGGAATAGCAATGGTTAGTTTATTAGATTCTAATTCTATTTTTGGCTGCGACACTTTAATTGTTGATACATTAGCCAATCCTAAAAGTATAATTATCCGATTTAACGCTAATTGTACTGCAAATGGAATTACAAGAAATGGCGAAATTATAGCCACTTTTAGCAGTAAATACGATGTTGCTGGTTGCAACGTAAATGTAAGTTTTAACAATTACACACAAGGAAGTTACACCGTTTCGTCAGGTACAATTTCATACATTTATAATGGATTGGTTAATTCATTGCCAAATTATTCGTTCAATGTAAACACATTTACCATAACAGATGCCAATCAAAAAAGTATAAGATGGTCGGGCAACCAATTAATAAATATTACGGCAGGCGAAACAACAGCTACTTTTTTAGATGATAACTACACCATTTCGGGCATAGCAAATGGAAGTACTTTTCAGGGAAATACTTTTAACGCTACAATTACTTCTAATTTAACGTTAGCAGGTAATTGTAATTGGGTGGCTACTGGCACTGTAAATGTAAGTCCCGAAAACAAAGAGCTTAGGGTATTAACATTTGGATCGGGTTGCGATAACAAAGCCAATGTTTCTTTGTATAATATTAATTACGAAATTACTTTTTAATCAATCCATTATTACATCATCTAATTATCTAATTATCACATCATCTAATTATCACATCATCTAATCATCACATTATCACATCATCTAATCATCACATTATCACATCATCTAATTATCACATCATCTAATCATCTAATTATCACATCATCTAATTATCACATTATAAAATGTTAACAATCAATCCGAAAGAAATTCCTGTACCACAATTACATCATTATTTGTTAGGTGCGGTTGCTCCCAGACCTATTGCATTTGCAAGTACAGTTGATAAAAATGGCAATCCAAATTTAAGTCCTTTTAGCTTTTTCAACGTTTTTAGTGCCAACCCACCTATTATGGTATTTTCTCCCGCACGCAGCGGACGAACAGGGGCAACAAAAAATACGCTCGATAATGTAAAAGAAGTAAAAGAAGTGGTTATTAATGTGGTTAATTATGCAATTGTTCAACAAATGTCGCTATCAAGTTCTCCATATCCAAAAGGGGTAAACGAATTTGTAAAAGCAGGGTTAACACCTCTTAAATCCGATTTAATTAAACCATTTAGGGTAA
>CAZVEW010000227.1:0-3993 GCA_964625955.1 uncultured Vicingus sp.
ATCAAAACTACCTGCTAATCCTAAATTAATGGCAACATCATACATTTTGGTATTTAATGTTTTTCCCATCCAATAAGCAGTGCAAGTCATGCCCACACCCGGTATTAACACATCTATTTCATGCTTATTGTAGGTGTATTTTTTTAATTTTTGATTAATTTCTTGCTCAAAATTAAACTGTAAAAGTAGCGGTTCAATTTCTAAATAAGTTGCTGATACAAGTAGTATTTTCATTCTTTAAATAGTTTTGTATGAAGAGGAATGAGGGGTGGGAACTCACACAATACCCATTACTCAAAAAACATCACCCAGTTTTAGTAAAACGTTGGTTCAACTTCTTTTTCGATAAAGTTAATGCCATAATTTTCTAATTCTTTTAAAATGGGATTATAAATTTCTTTAATAATAGGGATGTGAACTCCTGGGGTTGCAATTGTTCCATTTAAAATCATTTTAACAGCAATGGCTAAAGGTAAGCCTACTGTTTTTGCCATGGCAGTATATTTTTGGTCGTCTCCTTTTACTACCATAGAAGAGTGTAATTCTTTATCTTCTCCATTCAATTTGTAACGGAATCGATGCCACATCACAATCATATCTTTATCTTCTGGTGCTAATGTCCATTTTTGTGTTAAAATATGTTGTAAAATTTGGGCAGGAGTAGCTTTTTTTAATCCTATTTTTGTGTCTTCAAAAATTCCTAACCAAACAAATTTTTCAAACATCTCCACATCATCTTGCCGGATGTTAAAATAATGTTTAAACTTTAATTCTATAGAATCGGTTAAATTATAGGGTAAAAAAGAGTTGATAAACTGGCGGTGAGTCATGTTTTCAGAATCTTCCATTACGTAAGAATCGTCTGTTGCTCCTAATTTTACGAAATAATGCCATGCCTTACAAAATCCGGGTTTTCGTAATGTTCCTCTGTACATGGTAGGAATATTATTCAAGCCATAAATTTCTCGATATTTTAAAGAGTCCCTGTTGGCATAGCCTTCAAACTTACCATAGTCTTCAATATCAATTACTTCTGTTCTTCTAAATAATTTATGGTAGGGAATGTATTTATATTGCTTATTTTGGATAAACTTACAAGTCCCTTGTCCTGCCAACACTACATTTCTTGGGTTCCAAGTAAATTTATAATTCCAAGGATTATTATCGCTTTCGGGAGCAACCAATCCTCCTGTAAAAGTTTCAAAAGCTTCTAATTCGCCACCTTGTTCTTTAATATTATCAATAACTCTTTTTGCCGAAAGGTGGTCAATGCCCGGGTCAACACCAATTTCATTCATCATTACAATACCTGCAGCTTTAGCATCATTATTTAAGGCTTTCATTTCTTCAGAAATATAAGAAGCAGTTGCCATGTGTTTTTTATACTTTATACAATCGTTTGCGACAGCCATGTGCATTCGAGCTGGCAGCATAGAAATTACCAAATCTGCCTCATCAATTAATCGTTCCCGTTCTTCATCATTATTTACATCAAAAGCAATGGCTTTGGCATATTTATGATTGTTTGCTGCTTCAGTTGCTAAGTCTTTCGACTGGTCGGCAATGGTGATGAACCAATTTTCGTTTTCGGCATTAAACAATAAATATTGTACCAAAGAAGAAGTTGACCTTCCAGCACCTATTAAAAGTATTTTTTTCATATTTTATAACATCTAACAAAGAGTTCGAATTTCGTTATTTATTTAACTAAACCATTAATTTTTTATCCATTTTTACTAACAAAATAGTATTCATAAATTTGTGATGATTATAAAAATTTAAATTATGCTAAAGAAAATTATTATAAAGGCAGGAATATTGGGTGTTATTGCTGTTATTTTAGGGGCTTTTGGAGCACATGCTTTAAAAACTGTTTTAACGCCAGAGCAACTAAATGGGTTTCAAACAGGGATAAGGTATCAGATGGTTCATGCTGTAGTGTTGCTGTTTTTAGGCTTACTAATAGATAGGTATAAATCAAAGCAATTTATTATTGCTTCAAAATTATTCTTTTTTGGGATAATTCTTTTTTCGGGTTCTATTTATGTGCTTACTTTAAGAGATTTAATTGGTTTAGCGTTTTTAAAATTTGTTGGCCCTATAACGCCTATGGGTGGTTTGTTAATTATTATGGGTTGGGTATTTCTTGTTGTTGGAGGACTAAAATTGAAAGTTAATTTATAGGGGAGTTCTTAAAAAGAATGCTAAAAATTAGTTACTGTTACGGCAAATCGTGAGCCTTGACAAGTAAGCGACAATTTAATGTAAAAATTCCTATTACATTTAACTCGATTATTTTAGGGAACATGAAAACGGGTTTAAATTTTACAAGTAAAGGGGTATTAAAAATAGTTACATTTTTACTATTAATTTTAAGCTTTACTGAAAGTTTTGCTCAAAATAAATTTAATCAAGAATTACAAATACAAACCGACAACGATTTACTTACTTTTAAAAGAAAACTTGCTGATAGGTATTACTCTTTTGGAATGCACTTTGATTATAGAAAAGTGGTAAACGAAAAAAGTAAATTATTTATCTTTTCAAACAAAAAAATCAACAACTTAAAAAAAATAATTATTAATTGGCATGCAGGTATAGAGGGTTATACATCTGACAAACATAGAGATATAAAGAAAAATGGTGTGTTTGTAGCTTTTGATAGACCTTATGCTGGTTGGAGTTTTTTATCGAACAAAATTGCTGCTGTTAACAACAAAACACTGTATTTTACCAAATTAACATTAGGTGTTTTGGGGCCAATTTCTGGGGCAGAAAAGTTACAAAACTCTTTTCATAAATTAATTAATAGTCCAAAATTTCCTGAATGGAAAAACCAAATTCAAAACGAAGTTGCAGGAAATATTGCTTTAGGTATTAATCATTTAATTATTGGGTATAAATATTTTGATATTTATTCAGAATCATCGTTAAGTTTAGGAACACAAGCAACTTTTTTTCGACAAGGTTTTATTGCCAGATTTGGCATATTTAATACCATTGACAACTCTTTTTTTTATCATACCAACTTAAATAATGAAAACAAAAAACCTAAAAGTGAATTTTACATAGATTTTGGTGCTCACGGAACACTTTGGGGATATAAAGCAACTATTCAGGGTCGTGTTTTTGGCGATAATGTAAATATGAATACCGATGGTTTAAACAGCATTAATGCCGATATTTCTGCTAGCATAAATTATGCTATTTCGTGGTTTACTATTTTTTATACACATCATTTAATTACTGCCGAAACTTACAGAGAACGACATTTTTATTATGGAAGCATTGGTTTGTTATTTAAGTTTTGAATGACTAACATTGAATTTTTAAATGGATTAAACAACATGGAACAAAATATTTTAATGCTATTGGCTCACCCAAATTTAGCACATTCTATTGGCAATAAATTAATTAGCAAAACCATAGGTAATTTAAATAATTCATCAATAAGAAATTTAGCACAATTGTATCCTAATTTTAATATTGATGTAAAAGCAGAACAACAAGCACTTTTAAATGCTGATGTTATTATTTTTCAATACCCTCTGTTTTGGTACAATGTGCCTGCAATTTTAAAAGAATGGATAGACCAAGTTTTTACTTATGGATTTGCTTTTGGTAGTGATGGATTTAAGCTTAAAGATAAAAAAGTTATCGTTTCTTTTACCATGGGAAGTTCAAAAAAAGATTATCCACCTGATGTTATCGAAAAAATAGTTTTCCCTTTAAAAGGATTAAGTAGCTATTGCAAAATGAAATATTTAGGCGAAATATTTTCTACCGATATTAATAATTACACCGATGGTGCAGAAGAAAAAGCCAAAGTCTTTGCTACAAACCATGCTAATGAATTAATTAAGCTAATTAATTTAGCTTAGTATATTTTTTTATGAAGTTGTTTAAAGTTGAATTTTGAGAATGAAAATAGATTATTCTTTTGCAGAATAAGGCATTTTTGAGAAGCATATCCGTAGATATGGTTCAAAAAAA
>CAZVEW010000228.1:0-3974 GCA_964625955.1 uncultured Vicingus sp.
CATAAATACGCTATGTCAATTTCGGTGTCAGCAGCTTCAACACCTAACAAAACAAGCAGCCCATAGGCTATTTTACTTTTAATTTTATTATTTATTGTAACCGATGCTTCGCTTACTTTTTGAATTACAACTCGCATAATTAATATCCTAATCCCCTATAATTTTCATCATCATCATCATTATACATACTTAAATAATTAAGGTAACGAAATTCAGCAATTTCTTTATTAGCAACAGCTTTTTTTATGGCACAATTAGGTTCATTAATATGTACACAATTATTAAACTGGCAGCTATTTAGGCGAGTTCTCATCTCTAAAAAATAATGAGAAAGTTCTGCTTTATCAAAATCTATTAACCCAAAAGCCTTTATTCCGGGAGAATCAATTAAATACCCACCAAACGATAATTTAAACATTTCGGCAAAGGTGGTGGTATGTTTTCCTAATTTATGAAGTGTTGATATTTGGCTTGTTTTAAGGTTTAAAGTAGGCTCTATAACATTTAATAAAGTTGTTTTTCCAACGCCAGAATGCCCAGCAATTAACGAAACTTTATTTTTAAGGAGTTGTATAAGTAGTTCGATGTTTAATTTTTTAGTAGCTGAAATCTCAATACATTGATAGGCTATTTTTTGATAAGCATTTTTTAAATTAGTGAGTTCTTTTTTTTCCTCCTCATTATAAATATCAATTTTATTAAAAACAATAATTGAGGGAATATGATAAGCTTCGGCAGTAATTAAAAACCTATCGATAAAAGCAGTATAAGTTTTTGGTTGCGATAAGGTAACAATTAAAATGGCTTGGTCTAAATTGGCGGCAATGATATGCGATTTTTTAGATAAATTAATTGATTTACGGATAATGTAATTTTTTCGTTCTTCAATTTCAGAAATTACAGCCGTTCCATCTTCCTCTTTTTTAAGCACCACATTGTCTCCCACCGCAATAGGATTGGTTGTTTTAATGTTGCCCAATCGAAATTTACCTTTAATGCGTGCATTAATTATCTCGTTATTAGCGAGTTGAACGATGTACCAGCTTCCTGTAGATTTTATTACTTTACCTTTCAATGATATAAAATTGCTAACCTATAAGATAATAGAAATGTTAATGATTATTAAAAAACTCAAATTTAAAATTAATATTTGAGTATCTTCGTCATTTCAATAGCTTAAGTAAAAATATGTCTATAGAGGTAAATAATGTAACTAAAATTTATGGCAAACAAAAAGCTTTAAATGATGTATCGTTTAAGGTCGAACCAGGTCATATTGTTGGATTTTTAGGTCCAAACGGAGCAGGAAAATCTACCATGATGAAAATAATTACTTGCTTTATTCCTCAAACAAGTGGTACAATTAAGGTTTGTGGTTATGATGTAATAGAACAATCTATTGATGTAAGAAAGCAGGTTGGTTATTTGCCCGAACATAATCCGTTGTATTTAGATATGTATGTAAAAGAATACCTAGATTTTGTTGGAGGTGTTTATAAAATAAGCAATCGAAAAAAAAGAATAAACGAAATGATTGATATTGTTGGTTTAGGCGTAGAGCAAAATAAAAAAATTGGAGCACTTTCTAAAGGATACCGACAAAGAGTTGGATTGGCTCAAGCCATGATTCACAACCCTAAAGTTTTAATTTTAGATGAGCCTACCACAGGTTTAGATCCTAATCAATTAGAGGAAATTAGAAACTTAATTAAAAATATTGGCAAAGAAAAAACAATTATGCTTTCTACCCATATTATGCAAGAAGTAGAAGCCATTTGCGATAAAACCATCATCATAAATGAAGGAAAAATTGTTGCTGACAATAAAACACAAGATTTACAATCGACTGAAAATGAGAACATTGTTCTTACGGTAGAATTTGATAAAAAAATTGAAGAAAATACCTTGTTAAATATAACAGGTGTAATTCAGGTAAAAAACAAACACAACAACGTATGGTTTTTTGCCATACAAGATGACGCTGTTAGGAATAACATTTTTCAATTTGCTGTAAAGCATGATTTAATTGTTTTAACCATGCAAAAAGAGACTCACAGCTTAGAAGATGTTTTTAAAAAGCTCACCAAAAAATAATTTTTTTACTTTACTACGTTAACTTTAACGTAATCCATTAATAAAAATCATGACAAATAGTTTAATACCAATTTAACAATTAGATTTCTGTACTTTTGTCCAAACTTAAAATATTTTATATGTACATGGGATTATTACACGCACACGCAGGTTTAAGGTGGTTGGTTTTTATTTTTTTAATTATTGCAGCATCAAAATCTTTAATAGGATGGTTAAACAAAAAAGAATACAATAAATCGGATA
Source organism: uncultured Vicingus sp. (assembly GCA_964625955.1). Taxonomy (GTDB): domain Bacteria; phylum Bacteroidota; class Bacteroidia; order Flavobacteriales_E; family Vicingaceae. The sequence continues at coordinate 2,338 of CAZVEW010000228.1, forward strand.
ATATAATTGCCCTTTTACTACTCTCTTTTACCCACATACAAATGATACTAGGCGTTGTCCTATATTTTAATAGTCCGAGTGTAAAACCTTTAAGCGAAGCCATGAAAAATGCTATTACACGCTTTTGGTCTTTAGAGCACGGGTTTTTAATGTTTATGGCTATTGTACTAATAACTTTAGGGCGAGTAACCTCTAAAAAGGCTAATGATAAACTTTTAAAACAAAAAAAAGGTGCTATTTTTTACATCATTGCATTGTTAATTATTTTATGGGGTGGCGTTATAAAGCCATATTTAATTAAAGGTACTCTTTTTTAATTTATAGCCATTGAAAACCAAATTTCACAACTCCAAAGAAAAACATATTGAAACAGCTGTGTTAGTTGGTATAATTCTTAAAGGAAAACAAGAAGAAAATCAACTATCGGAGTATTTAGATGAATTAGCTTTTTTAGCAGAAACAGCAGGTGTTAAAACACTCAAAAAGTTTACACAAAAATTAGATTACCCTAATACCAAAACCTTTTTAGGGAAAGGAAAGCTCGAAGAAGTTTTAAATTATATTGTTGAATATGAGGTGGATATGGTTGTTTTTGATGATGAATTATCGCCTTCTCAACTAAGGAATATTGAAAAAATATTGCAATGTAAAATTTTAGATAGAAGCAACTTAATCTTAGATATTTTTGCAAGTAGGGCACAAACTGCTCATGCTAGGGTACAGGTTGAGTTGGCCCAATACCAATACATGTTGCCTAGATTAACTAAATTATGGACTCACCTCGATAGGCAAAAAGGTGGTGGTGTTGGCATGAGGGGACCAGGAGAAACACAAATAGAAACAGACAGAAGAATTATTTTACAAAAAATAGCTCTTTTAAAGGAAAAATTACAGAAAATAGACAAACAAAAAGCCACACAACGTAAAAAACGAATGCAGTTAGTTCGCGTAGCTTTAGTGGGGTATACCAACGTAGGTAAATCTACTTTAATGAATATGTTAAGTAAATCGGAAGTATTTGCCGAAAACAAATTATTTGCCACTTTAGATACCACCATACGAAAAGTAGTGATTAAAAACTTACCTTTTTTATTAACCGATACTGTTGGTTTTATTAGGAAATTACCCCATCACTTAGTAGAATCTTTTAAATCTACTTTAGATGAAGTAAGAGAAGCTGATGTTTTGGTGCATGTTGTAGATATTTCTCACCCCCAATTCGAAGACCACATAAAAGTAGTTAACGAAACTTTGCAAGATTTAAAAGCATTAGATAAACCCTTAATTATGGTGTTTAATAAAATTGATGCTTTTACTTATGTAAAAAAAGATGATGATGACCTATTGCCAAAAATAAGAGAAAATTATTCTTTGCAAGATTTAAAAAAAATGTGGATGACTAAACAAAGTATGCCAACAGTTTATATTTCTGCCTCAAAAAAAATAAATATTGAAGAATTAAAAAATGTATTTTACGAAAACATAAAGAGTACACATCTTCATATTTATCCACATCAATTATTGTATTAAAAAAGCCGAAAGGAATATTCCTTTCAGCTTAAATTAATTTTTACATCAAACGCACATTTTCAGGTCATTTTAGATCGATAAAAATTATTTTGCAACAACAAATTTGT
>CAZVEW010000229.1:0-3971 GCA_964625955.1 uncultured Vicingus sp.
AAACTAACTTTAAACTAAATTATGACAATAAAAGAAATACAAAACGAAATAATTGAAGAGTTTACGCTATTTGATGAATGGATGGACAAATACGAATATATTATTGAGTTAGGGAAAGACTTGCCAATGATTGAAGGTCAATATAAAACGGAAGATTATCTCATTAAAGGTTGTCAATCGCAAGTTTGGCTACATGCTAATTTAGTTGATGGTAATATCATTTTTACAGCAGATAGTGATGCCATTATTACCAAAGGGATTATAGCTTTAATGATTCGTGTTTTCTCTAATCACACACCAAAAGAAATTATTGATTCAGAATTATTTTTTATCAATAAAATTGGATTAAAAGAGCATTTATCACCAACCAGAAGTAACGGATTATTGGCAATGGTAAAACAAATAAAAATGTACGCATTGGTTTTTAATTCAAAGTTCAATGTTTAACCTCAAACCTTGAACCTCAAACCTTAAACTAATTAAAATGGACGAACTAGAAAATCAAATAACAAAAAAAGATGTTGAGGAAATGATTATAACAACCCTTAAAACGGTTTATGATCCTGAAATTCCTGTTGATATTTACGAAATGGGGTTGATTTATGAAATTAATGTTGATGATGATTTTAATGTTGAAGTATTAATGACATTAACTTCACCTTCTTGCCCTGTTGCCGAAAGTTTGCCCGAAGAGGTAAAACAAAAAGTAGAGGGCATGTGGAGTGTTAAATCTGCCGCAGTAAATCTTGTATGGGAACCACCTTGGACTAAAGACATGATGAGTGAAGAAGCATTGTTAGAACTTGGTTTTATGTAATACCAGTTTAATATCAGCCATTTTGATGTTAAAGTTGGTATAAGTAGAAAAGTAATAGATTTTTTTTTGAGGTAGTTAAAATTAGATGTTAAGCCAATAAATTAATTTAACAACTAAGGCCCTATTTTTTATTGATAGGTTAGGAGAGTTGTAATTATCAGTATAAACAATAAATAAATCCGACATGGGTTTAAACCTATATTGAAGTCGAGCATTGATATTTACATTGTCAATTTGCGTGTTGTATTGAATAAAAGTGGTGAAAAATAATTTTTTGGTAAAGGTAAATTCTAATTTAGGACCAATCAACCAAATACTTACATCACTATATCCATCGGGCAACCATATTTTATCTTGATTTAGTTTTAAGCCAAATTTACCCCATGGTTGCACCCTATAATTAACCGAAGCTGAAGTTGTTAGTTTTTTACCGATATAATAATTACCATAATCGCCACTAATTTTGTAGCTAAATGTTTTAAATTTACTAGAATTGTAGGCTATGGTAGCATTATTAAACAGATATTCGCCAGAATCTAAAGGCGTATTTCCTGCAAAAGTGATGTCAGTAGGAAAATTAAGCAAAACATTATTATTATAAATTTTCAATCGTAATTTACTTTGGCTAATAAAATTGATAGTAAAATTAGCATCTAAACTTCTTTCGCTTTCTTGATAATTTTCATTCAAATACTCGCTTAAATGGGTGCCTATTTGGTAATTTTGAATGGTTTTAGATTTAGGATAAAAACGGTAATCAATAGAAGGTTCAAATCGCCAATACGATAGGTAAACATATTTATTCGTATTGGTATTGTATTGCGAAACTCTTGGCACAAAACCAACATCTGCCCTATAATTTTCGCCAACATATTCGTGGTTCCATTGTGCAGTTATTTTTTCGGTATTGTACATCAACCAAGTAGCATGGGCATAATCATTTCCTTTTATGTTAGGCGAAAATGAATGGTGATAAAACGCTTTACCCAACCACTTGTTATTGTCCAAGCGTAAGTTATAATCAACACCAATAATTCTGTTATAATCGGCATAATCTGCATTTTTATTGATAATTCCTTGTCGATTAACAAAAATTCCATCTAAACTAGATCGTTTACCAATTGTTCTTTGTATGGCTGCCACAGAATAGTTTTCGGCTTTAATGGCTTCAGATGCTGTCGTTTTTGGGACTCCTTCTGTTTGCATATTCATTAAACCAATACGCCAATTATTATTTATTTTACCGCTTAATCTTGCTCCGGCTAATATTGGGATACTATTCCCGTTGTTAAGTCCTATTTTTCTAGAAAAGAAAGGACGAATTTGTCTAAACCCAAAACGAGCAAACAAATCGCTATTTTCTATAAAAAATTGTCTTTTTTCTGGGAAAAACAAGCTAAAGCGAGAAAGGTTGGTAATTTGTCTATCTACTTCTACTTGCGAAAAATCTGGGTTAACTGTTAAATCTAAATTTAAGGAAGAAGTTACAGCAATTTTAGCGTCAAAACCGCCATTAAATTTTGAGTTGTTAGTATTGTATTGAAAATTTTTATTAGTACTACCTATCAAATAGGGAATTATAGCAACATTTGTTCCTGCTTTTTTTGGCGGTTTATCCCAAATTAATTTTCCTGTAAATGCCAACGAAGCAACATTGTATTGTCGAGGAACAGGATTCCAAACAGAGGTTTCGTTAATTTTTAAATTGTTGCGGGCAAAGTTAATTCCCCATGTGGTAATTTTATCGTTATAACGAATGGTTTTAAAAGGAATTTTCATTTCTACCGTCCATTTATCGTTATAGTGATGCACAGCCGAAAACCATTTATTATCCCAACTTGTTGTAACGCCAAAACTTCCACCACCTTGCAAAAGTCCTTCTCGTTGCACGCCTAGTGGACTTACAGAAAAACTAAAGCCGTTAACTTTATCGTTAAATGGGTCAATAAAAATAGCAAAAGCATCGCTAACAGGAAACGAAAAATCTCTTTTTAAAGATTGTATAACGTATTTTTTATTGGGTAAACTATCGTAGCAAATGGCAGCAATGTAAATAAAGTTGTCATCGTAAGTAGTTAATACAGTGGTTTTTGTTTTTGAAAGAGCCGTATCGCCAGGGTATGTTTGTTGAAACTGATTGGCTTTATCGGCTGTTTGCCAAACTTTCTCGTCTAAAATTCCGTCAATGGTAATTTTCTCTGAAGTTTTAAAAATGTGTAATGTTTTTTGTGCAATTCCTTTCATCACACAACAAGAGAAAATAAATATTAGCAAATAGTTTTTCATTTTTTTAAAGAAATACAAAATTAACAGTTAAAAAGAGATAAAAAAAAGACTCCAAAATATTTAGGAGTCTAATAATTTATTTATGACTTTTTAACGACAAATACTACAAATAAATTTCGCCAATCCCTTGTCGTATAATTTCAGGTTCGTTGCCCGTACAATCAACAATAGTTGAAGCCTCATTTTTTCCATAACCACCGTCAATAACAAGGCTAACTTGGGTTTCGTATTTTTCGTGAATCAATTCAGGGTCTGTTATGTATTCTAATATTTCATCTTCATCGTGTACCGAGGTAGAAATTAAGGGATTGCCTAATTGTTTTACAAGTGCTCTTGCAATATTATTATCTGGAACACGAATACCAATAGTTTTCTTTTTTGATTTAAATAACTTTGGCACACTATTGTTTGCATTTAAAATAAAAGTAAAAGAACCTGGCAACGCACGTTTCATCATTTTGTAAATGTTGTTACTAAATTGAACAGTAAAATCGGCAATATGACTTAAATCGTAACAAATTAACGAAAAATTGGCTTTTTCTACTTTAATTCCTTTCAATTGAGCCATTCGTTCAACCGCTTTTCTATTGTGTAAATCGCAAGCCATACTGTAAACAGTATCTGTTGGATAAATAATAACTCCTCCTTTTTTTAAGATGGTTACCACCTGTTCTATTTTCCTTTTATCTGGATTTTTTGGATGAATTTGAATTAGCATATTTGTTTGAGGTTTGAGGTTTGAGGTTTGAAGTTTGAGGTTTGAGGTTTGAAGTTGGTTTATTTTGAGAACTTCAATTATCAATTATCAATTATCAATTATCAATTATCAATTAACAATTATCAATTAACAATTAACCTTTGCATGATC
>CAZVEW010000230.1:0-3968 GCA_964625955.1 uncultured Vicingus sp.
ATTAGCTAGGTTGACTTGTGCAGATTTTCCTTTATCTTAAATTTGATTGACTTTTTCATACCCAAAATATATACGTTTTGCAAGCCTTTTTACTTTTACCTCGGAGTAGATCCTATAGGGGTTATTTTCGATTAAAAAAATTATTTTTTTATTTCTTCTGAGATTTTTGGAGTTTGTAATGTCCTCGTATTTTTAGGTAATGAACCAAAGTTTAATTTTGAACCATCCCACCACATTGGTTTGTTCTTAGATTTAGGATTGTTTTCATTATTGATAACTTCAAGCATATTTAATTCAAAATCGTTAGACAATAACTCTGATGGGGTTTCTGTTTTCTCGTATCCACTTCTTGTCCCAATAGCAATCCATGAGAATGTTATATTAGATTTTCCATCATTATTCTCTACGACAGTAAATCCTTCTAAATTCGTAGATTCAATATAAATCCCATTACTTTTTCCCATAGGAGATACGGTAACAATTACTGGAGACTTGGAGGAAATTAAATTGCTATAATTCTTATCAAACTTTACAACACCCCTTCCATTGACAAGAGATGCTGTTCCTCTTGTATACATATCAACATTAGTCGAAGTGGAAAAGTAAGCAACTGATTTCTTTTTATTGTTCCCATCAATAATTTGAGCAATAATATCATTCGTATATGTTTTCCCATCTGTATAAATACCAAATCTATTTCCATGAATATACATACCATATTTACCACCTCTTATTCCTGCACCTAATAAATCAGCATAACCACCAATTCCCATTCCTGATGATATGGTAGAAGTATTATTAGACATCCGCCCTGTTCCTGTTGAAGCACCTCCAGCCAAAGCATCATTGCTATAATATAAGGCCCAAGATGTACCTCCGCTTGTTTGATAGCCTAAAGAAGCCCATTGTCCAGTATAAGGTCCACCTCCATATATTCCTCCTATTCTATTGCCAAGTCCACCAACTACACCAAGTATAGCAAAACTATAATTTCCTGCGTTAGGTACTTGACCTTGAATTGCAGAAGATGAAGTTGTAATTCCGTAGGCAGAACCAGGGTTGCTTGATGCGTTGTTTCCCCAAAATGCAGCATATCCTGCTAGAGAAACGGATCTTGAAACAAGGGCATCTCCGTTACCTGAATTTGAAACTAGTCCTAATGAAATTGGAGATGCAGCAGATCCAACAAGATGAAATTTTCGAGTAGGAGTGGCAGTGCCAATTCCAACATTTCCTCCAGAAAGAACCCTTATTCTTTCTATATTATTTGTTCTAATTGAAAAATCAACGGCATCAGTAGTTCCTATAAAATTGCTACCTACACTTGTTCCAGCATTACCTGTTAAACTCCAATCTTTACCTCCCGAACCGCCAAACGCTATCCATTTGCTACCATTCCAATAATAATAACCAGGCGTTACATTGTTTGGCGAAACACCAGCAGTTGCTGTATTATAAACCAATAAACTAGCTGTTGATATGCCCACTACAGGAGCTAAAAGTGTTGTGGTTGTTAAAGCTACTCTTGGTATCAGTATTCCTTTATTAGTAAAGTCAACATCTAAACCAGCACTTGTAACTGGTGCTGCTCCTGTGGCGTTAATACCTATATTTTGTGCATTTGAAGAAATGGCTGCAAAAAATAGTAAAAATAAGGCTAAAATGTGTGTATGTGTTTTCATATCTATTGGTTTTTATAGGTATATTTTAAATTACCGTTCAATAAGAACCTACACTTACAGCATGAGTTTTTTTTGTAAGTATAGAAAGTTTAGTAACTAGTTTAACGTGTACGTAATTTTACTAATAAAGGTTGCTTTTTGTTTAAAAAACTATTTTTTGTGGTTTACAAATCTTTAGGTTGGCTTATTTTCCTATTAAAAGAGGGTTAACAAGTGTTTTGCAATTAAATTGAATTACTTGCTTACAACCACAAATTCTGTTCTTCTGTTTTTAGCTCTACCTTTTTCTGTTTTGTTTGAAGCTACTGGTTTCTTCTCACCAAAACCTTTGTACGATAATCGGTTAGGAGCAATGTCTTCTAAAATTAAATAATTATAAACGGCTTTTGCTCTATTTTCTGATAAAATAAGGTTTTCTTTAGGTTTACCAACATTATCGGTATATCCATTTATTTTAATTTTTAATGTTGGGTTGGTGGTTAAAAAGTCAATAAACTCATTTAAAACAGACATGATTTGAGGCGTTATGGCGTAAGAATTAGTTTTAAAATTAATATCGTTAATACGGTATGTTTCTCCTACTTTAATGGGTTTTATCTCTACTTTTTTTGTTCTTATAGGTTTTCCAATAACAATACTATTTGCCGAAATTAATTGCGAAGAAAATGCATAGCCTTTCTTTTTTGCTGTTAGCATAATATCTTCGTCTTTATTTTTATTTAGAGTCACAACACCAACATATTCTCCAGTTTCTTTATCAACCATAGCTTCTGTTTCTTTATTTGTTTTGGTGTTTTTAAGAATTATTTGGGCTCCTTCAGGAACTTTTCCGTTATTATCCAATATCTCTCCTTTAATAAATGCTACAGCTTTTGGCCTAGCTTTTTCATACAATTTAAAAGAATAAATATTTAAGTCTTTTTTGTTTTTAGATGATGAACCGTAGTAAGCTTTATCTCCATCTCTACTTACAATAAAACCATGTTCATCTTTCTCTGTATTTATAGGAAATCCTATATTAACAGGTTGTTTAAATTGTCCTGTTTCTTCATTCATTTTAGAATAAAATATATCGTATCCGCCTAAACCAATATGCCCAGTAGAAGAAAAATAGAGGGTGTAACTATCAGAGTGCATAAAAGGCGATTTTTCGTCTCCATCGGTATTGATGGGTGCACCTAAATTTATTGGGTTTCCCCAAGAGCCATCGGGCAAGCGTTCGCTTTTATAAATATCCATGTTTGGTGCAAATGGATCCATAACTCTTGTAAAATATAGTGTTTTATTGTCTGATGAAATGCTTGGTTGTGCTTCCCAAGTATAGGGTGTGTTGATGTTACTACCTATTGATTGTAATTTTGTCCATTCGCCATCTTTAAATTCTGAGTAATAAATATCTGCATTATCAAACATTTGACCGAATCCAGCTCTATTTTTTCCTCGATAAGGGATAACATCAACAATGGTAATAAAAAGCATCTTATTATTTACAGAAACACTAACTCCTCCTTGAAATTGACCTAAATTAAAAGGTGAAGGCATGGGGATTCCGCCACTAAATTTTCCTTCCATATTTTTTCTGCTTCTAATAAATAATTCTTTATTACCTGCCTTTCCAAAGCTACTTTTGGTGTCATCGGGCATTTTTCGTGTAAAAAATAAATACCTATTATCTGGCGAAAGCATGGGTAAATATTCATCGTATTTTGTAGAAGGACCTTTTACTAATTCTGGTTCAAAAGGAACGGTATCGTGCAATAATTTAAAGTAAGTAGCTATATCGTCTAATCTTTTATGAGCATATCGCTCATCGTTTTTGTATGCTGTGGTGACAGCCGTTACAGTTTGAAAATATTTTTTTGCGGTTTTAAATTTTCTTCTACCGTAGTATAATTCGCCCAACTGCAAGGTGTAATAAAAGTTGCGGTATTCAGGACAAATAGATTCAATGGTTTTCCAATATTTTATTTTTAATTGTGAACTTTGAAGCACTTCTTGGGGGGTGTTTGAGTGAGCTTCTTTTTTTTCGGCAATGTGGGCTAATTCATCGTAAACATCTAAATAATTGGGGTCAACTTTTAGGGCAGCACTTAGCAAAGACATTTTGTCTTTACCTGAAGTGCCCATGGCTGCTTCATAAATCTTTTTTGCCTTTTTTTTTGGTTGATGACAATTATTGTCTTGAGCAAAAAAGCTTAAACATACCATGTTTAGCAGTACGAGTAGAATATATTTTTTCAAATTACCTTTTTCTTTTTATGTATTAAAATACCTTTATTTACTATT
>CAZVEW010000231.1:0-3784 GCA_964625955.1 uncultured Vicingus sp.
ATATTAGTAACATAATCATTTCATGGCAAATGTTATTAATTGCCCTTGGTACAGCAAAAATTTTAAGCAAAGACAATTATCGGGGATTAATTTTAATTGCAATAGGTGGGTTTTTTATTCTTCCTAAAATCTTTGACATTCCATTTGATGTAAAAGATATGTTTTGGCCTGCAATTTTTGTTGTAATTGGAATTTTAATGATTGCAGTAAGAAACAGACATCAAGGGCTAGAGGGAGACCAAACCCCAGAAAGTTACATTGATTTGTTAACTTTTATGGGTGGTGGAAAACGAAAAATTACAGCTAAAAATTTTTTAGGCGGAAGAATTACAAGCATTTTTGGCGGAACTAAAATTGATTTAACAGCTGCAGATATGCAAAACAACACTTGCGTAATTGATGTTTTTACGATGTTTGGTGGATCCGAAATTATTGTGCCTCGTAATTGGGATGTTCAAATTGATGTTACCTCAATCTTTGGTGGATTTAGTGATAAAAGAAATTTTATCAACGATAAAAATATCGAACCAACCAAAATACTAGTAATTAAAGGGTTTACAATTTTTGGAGGAGGAGAGGTAAAAAGTTATTAGCCAAAAGTTTACCAAATCAGAAAGTTCTTTTAACTTTAGGGCTTTGAGTTTTACCAACTACAAGAAAATGCTAAACCCAATTACAAACAACAAAAAGTATTTATTAAATTATGTAATAATATGGTTTGTAATTATTGGTGTGCACTTTGCTGTTTTACATTGGTACTACCAAATTCCATTTTATATTTGTGCTTTTGATAGCATTTTATTTAATACCTTTTTTGCTTTTTTAGGCATTAGCTTATGGTATGTTGTTCGGTATAATAAACCAAAAAGTAATTTCGTTTATTTACTCCTAAACCATGGCGTTTCTGCACTAATAATTGTTGGCTTTTGGCTTATTTCTGGCTATTTAATTTTACGATATGCCATTAATAATGTCCATTATTTGTCTTTTTTAGATAGCTCATTTCCATGGAGAATTGTAAGCGGTATATTTTATTATTCAGCTTTTATTTTAGTGTATTATGTGGTGGTTTATTACCAAGATATTCAAGAAAAAGTAAAACAAGAAGCGAATCTAAAAACCTTAATTAAAGAGGCAGAATTAAAGGCTTTAAAAAATCAAATTAACCCTCATTTTTTATTTAATAGTTTAAATTCGGTAAGCTCGTTAACCTTAAATTCTCCTTTAAAAGCCCAAGAAATGATTATTAAACTTTCGGAATATTTAAGGTATTCTTTAAAAAATGGTGAACAAAATTTAGTTGTTTTAAAAACCGAGATAGCTAATATTAAATTATATTTAGAAATAGAAAAAATTAGATTTGGAACACGCTTAAACTTTAATTTTAAGAATATTAAACAATATGCCGACAAAAAAATACCCGCAATGATTTTGCAACCATTAATAGAAAATGCCATAAAACATGGTGTTTATGAAAGTACAACTCCCATCAATATTAACTTAACTTGCCAATTATTAAATCAAAAATTAGCCATTACCATCTCTAACGAATTTAATCCAAAAAGCAAGATTAAAACAGGAGAAGGTGTTGGTTTGAAAAACATTCAGCAGCGATTATTTTTAACTTATAAACAAACTAATTTAGTTAGCATTAACAAAACAGCAAATACTTTTACGGTAGGTATAAAATTTCCACAAAATGGATAAATTAAAAGCAATTATTATAGAAGATGAAGAACTAGCAAGAAATTTATTGAAAAATTATTTGCTTGATATTGATAATATTGAATTAATTGGAGAGTTTTCGGACGGTTTTGCTGGGTTAAAAGCCATTAATGAACTAAGCCCCGATGTAGTTTTTTTAGATATTCAGATGCCAAAATTAACAGGTTTAGAAGTGTTAGAATTGTTAGACAATATGCCATCAATTATTTTTACAACTGCTTATGATGATTATGCCGTTAAAGCTTTTGAGCTAAATGCAATAGATTATTTGCTTAAACCTTTTAGTAGAGAAAGATTTTTAAAAGCTGTAAAAAAAGCCACAAAAAATAGTGTTGACAATAAAGTGCAATTGCAAGATTTTAAAAATCAAGTTATCAAAAATAAAAAATTAGATAAAATTGTAATAAAAACGAGCAATAATTTACACATCATTAATTTACACGAAATTAATTACATCTCTTCCGAAGATGATTATGTAATGATTCATACCTCAAAAGGAAAGTATTTAAAAAATCAGACCATGAATTATTATGAAACACATTTGAATAGCTCAGATTTTGTAAGAATTCATAGGTCGTACATTGTAAACATCCAACAAATTAATAAAATTGAAAAGTTTGGTAAAGAAACCTATCAAGTAATATTAAAAGATGATTGCCATTTAAAAATTAGCCGTTCGCGTTATCAAGAATTAAAACAAATATTAGATTTCTAATTTTTTAACTGAGATCCGTCATTAGCAAAAGCCGAAATACCTGTTACATCCATACCTGTAATTAATAAATGGATATCGTGTGTTCCTTCGTAAGTAACAACCGACTCTAAATTTGCCATGTGCCGCATAATTGGATATTCGCCTGTAATGCCCATTGCTCCGTGCATTTGTCGTGCTTCGCGAGCAATTTTTAAAGCCATAGCTACATTATTTCGTTTTGCCATAGAAATTTGTGCAGAGGTAGCTCTTCCTTCGTTACGCAATACGCCTAAACGCCAAGTTAATAGTTGTGCTTTGGTAATTTCTGTAATCATTTCGGCCAATTTTTTTTGTGTTAATTGAAATGAAGCAACAGGAACGCCAAATTGAATCCGTTCTTTGGTATATCTTAAAGCAGAATCGTAACAATCCATTGCTGCACCAATTGCTCCCCAAGCAATGCCAAAGCGTGCCGAATCTAAACAACCCAAAGGTGCTCCTAAGCCAGATTTGTTTGGCAATAAGTTTTCTTTTGGCACTTTTACATTATCAAAAACTAGCTCGCCAGTAATACTTGCTCTCAGCGACCATTTATCGTGAATTGCTGGAGCGGTAAAACCTTCCATGCCTTTTTCTACCAACAAACCGTGTATTCTTCCTTCTTCATTTTTTGCCCACACAACAGCCACATCTGCAATTGGAGAGTTGGTAATCCACATTTTAGCACCATTTAATAAGTAGTGGTCGCCCATATCTTTAAAGTTGGTTACCATTCCTCCAGGATTAGAGCCGTGGTCAGGTTCTGTTAATCCAAAACAGCCCATTATTTCGCCTGTTGCCAATTTTGGTAAAAACCTCATGCGTTGTTCTTCGTTACCATATTTCCATATCGGATACATCACTAAAGAGCTTTGTACCGAAGATGTTGAGCGTAAGCCAGAATCACACCTTTCTAATTCTTGCATTATTAAGCCATAAGAAATTTGGTCTAATCCTGGCCCTCCATATTGCTCGGGAATATAAGGTCCAAAACCACCAACTTCGGCTAAGCCAGGAATTAAGTGTTTAGGAAATTCAGCTCTTTGAGCGTAATCTTCAATAATGGGCGAAACTTCTTTTTTTACCCACGCCCTAACGGTATCTCTAATTAATTTATGTTCGTCAGTTAAAAGCTCATCTAAATTGTAATAATCTGGAGCTTGAAATCTATCTTCGGCCATGCTATTTTATTTATAATTGTTGAACAACAAAAGTAATTATTATCATAAGATAAAAGAAATTATATAAATGGCTTAGTTTTTTCTTTTAACAAAAGTAGGGTGTTAAAATAGGCAAAAAAAGTTATTCCAATTTGAGTTTCTAAGG
>CAZVEW010000232.1:0-3782 GCA_964625955.1 uncultured Vicingus sp.
ATCAAGCAGATTCAGTAAAAATTCATCCATTTACCACAGATACCGTTTGGAAAGTGAAGGATAAAAGTAGTTTTATGAATGATGCCGTTCAAAATGTGAACACAGATTCTCCCATAAAAATTGATAATGTTAAACTCTTAAACGGACATTCATCTCTTGTTTTTGATGGTATCAACGATTTTATGTCGTTCAATGAAATACTAAATGGAAGAACCTTTTTTTTGCTATTTAAACACAGAACAGGAAATCAAAATCGTGCTCCATTATTGGGTCATAGTACTAAGTTTGATTTTTTAAGTGGCATGGGTAATCTGTTATTTTCAACCCCTTTTGCATCTCCATTTATTATTAACGGAACTTCGAGAATGAATTCAGTAAATATTGCTCCAAGTGCATTAATAAAAGAAACAAAGTATTCGATACTTTCATTGGTAACTAATGGAAATGTTAGCGTTAATCGGATAACAAAAGATAGATCCATTGCTAATATGTGCTGGGATGGAGAATTTGTAGAAATTATTATATGTAGTGATTCGTTAGATACAACCAAAGTAATGGACATAGAAAATTACCTACGAAACAAATACGCCCCTCCCATCAACTTAGGAACAAACATTTATAAGGCAAATTTTTGCGATACCATTTTAAGCCCACGAAAAGGATTTACCTCTTATTTATGGCAAGATGGTAGCACCGCAGATTCTTTAATTGTAAACAAAACCGGTTATTATTCTTGTACAGTAACCGATATTTTTGGTTTTACTTCTACCGATTCTATTTATGTGCAATTTCCAACCATTAATTACCCTACGGATAGTATTTTTTGTGTAAATGATTCCTTAACATGGAATACCAATCTTAATAAAACCGATTTTAATTTTTTATGGAGTGATTCTTCTACCGATTCACTTTTAAACATTACCCAAGCAGGAAATTATTGGGTAAAAGTTACCGATAATTTGGGGTGCTTTAAATATTCCGATACCATCACCATAAAAGTGGACTCGTTTGCAGTACAAACCTCCTTAGGTTCTAATAAAACAATTTGCCAAGGAGCTACATTGGGTTTATTTTCGGGAACTAATGCTATATCTTACTTATGGAACACAGGGGATACAACTGCCCAAATTAAAATTGATACTGCAGGTCGGTATTGGGTTCAAGTAATTAATAATAATGGTTGTTTAGCTAAAGATACCATTCAAATTACTTTAAACGGAATAGCTCCAACCGTGGGTTTTAGTGCTCCAACACTGTGCACCAACGAGCAAGTTTTATTTAACGATACATCTTCTACAACCGATGGTAGTAATATTATTGCGTGGCATTGGATTTTTGGAGATGGAGACACAAGCAACATTCAAAATCCGCAACATTTTTACGCAACAGCTACTTCTTATATTGTTACATTACAAATAACAACAGATTCGGGCTGTTTTAATAGCATTACCACCACCTTACAGGTACATCAACCTCCTGCAGCAGGTTTTTTTACAACAACAAATCCAATTTGTGCTGGATTACCACTTAATTTTACCAGCAATTCTTTCTCAAATGATGGTATTTTAGCTAATTGGCTATGGAATTTTGGAGATACCAGCACAACGGACACCTCATCACAACAAAACCCTAACTATACTTATGCTTCATCAAATATTTACAATGTACAGCTTATTGTAAGTTCAAATTATAATTGTAAAGATACAGTAACAAATGTAGTAGTGGTAAAACCTTCACCAATAGCATCTTTCACCACTACTGTTGGGTGTGTAAACCAAGTAATTCCATTTACAAATACTTCGCAAGGAAACATTGCTAGTATTTTTTGGAATTTTGGAAACACCAACACCAGTACATTACTTAATCCTAGCAATATTTACAACAATGCAGGTGTTTACAATGTTTACTTAATTGCAACAGGAAATAATGGCTGTTACGATTCTATTAATAATTTAATAACTATTTATAATAATCCAACAGCCTATTTTGTTACAAATGATTTTTGTGTTTTAACAGCCCAACAATTTTATGACAGTAGTACAACAACAATAGGCACTATTACAAATTGGAATTGGAATGTAGAGGGAAATAGTAACCAATCTGCCAACCAAAACCCTATCTTTTCTTTTAATATTGGTGATACTGGCACGTATTTTATTAATTTATTGGTTACCTCAAGCGTTGGCTGCACAGATTCTTTGCAAGATACTATTAACATTTATCCTTTGCCAACTCCCCAATTTACTTTCACCCCTGCAATAGGAGCTCCACCATTAACAGTTAACTTTACTAACCAAACAACTGGTAATAATAATTATTTTTGGGATTTTGGAGATAACAATACTTCTACTTTAGTTTCACCAACACATATTTATAACGATTCTAATATTTTTGATATTAATTTAGTAGTTACAAGTACTTTTGGTTGCGTTGATAGCACAACTCAAACCATAAAAGTAATTAGGCCAGTTTTAGATGTTGGTGTTGTAAATGTTACTTATAATTTTTTAAGCAATGGTAACTTTCTTAATATTTCGGCAAAATTAGTTAATTATGGTGCTTACGATATTAGTAGCATCAATATGATAGCTAAAATAGTTGGCTCTAGCTCAATTATGGAAAATTGGAGTGGCAATTTAAATGTAGGCAACTCGATGGATTATCAATTTACAAGCTCTTTTGAAATTTTAAACGGAAAAGTGCCAGATTTAATTTGTGTTACCGCTTTAAATCCTAACGGAAATGTTGATGAAATTCCGAGTAATAACGAATTTTGTATTGCATTAAATAAATTTCTTTTAATCTCGTTATATCCTAATCCAGTCGATAACACAATTAATATAGCCTATCTTTTGCCAGCAAATGGAACAGTAAAAATAAAACTAAATAACGCCATTGGACAGCAAATAATTGAGCTTTACAGTGGCAAAGCAACGAAAGGACTAAATAGGCAACAGTTTGATTTAAGTACTTATAGTAGTGGTATTTATTTTATTTCAATCAAATTTGGCGAACAATTAATTAAAGAAAAAATTGTTATTAGGTAACCATAAAGCGTTAAAATATCATCAATAAAAATAGGAGATATTATATTAACTAGACGGAAAAAGACCGCAAGACTTAAGATTTCAAGACTCTGATTTTCATCAATTTAAAAGAAACAAGAATTCCGATTAATTGCTACCGGATTAATAATGTTGATTTGAAAGAAGTTTACAGCACATAAATATCAATACATTGACATATTTTGTATTAAAAAGTATCAATAGATTGACATTATTAATTATCTTAGCTGGACACCCTAAAATAATTCAATTTAATTTCAAAAGGGCTGACAAACAAAATAGGTATGAATTATTTTTTCTACTTTTACCTCACTAATTGTATCATCAAAAATGAAAATATTAATTACAGGCGGAGCAGGATATATTGGCTCTCATACCATTATAGAGATATTAAAAAATACCGATTGGGAAGTAATTTCCATAGATAATTATGCCACTTCTAATAAAGATACTTACCAACGAATTTTTAATATTACGGGCAAAAATATTTGCTATTATAATGTTGATTTAAAAAATTTTGACGCAACAAAAAATATTTTTAATGAACACAAAAATATTGATGGCATCATTCATTTTGCAGCACATAAATGGGTAGGCGAATCCGTAAAAAATCCTTTAAAATATTATGATAACAACCTAAATTCATTAATTAATATTTTAAAATGCCAGCAACAATTTAAGGTGCCACATTTGGTTTTTTCTTCTTCTTGCTCGGTT
>CAZVEW010000233.1:0-3769 GCA_964625955.1 uncultured Vicingus sp.
TAACAGAAAACATTGTTGAAGGAGCTAAATCAACCATCAAAAAAATTGTTGATTTGGTGAGCAGTAACAATCATCCTCGATATCATTTCAAATTAAATGGGGATGAAAACACGAATGTTTCTGATGTTGATTTTAAAAACTTAATTACAAAAGGAAAAGAACATTGCCAGAAAGGAGATGTTTTTCAAATGGTACTTTCGAGGCAATTTTCTCAGCAATTTACTGGTGATGAATTTAATGTTTATCGTGCTTTACGTTCGGTAAATCCTTCTCCTTATTTATTTTATTTCGATTTCGGAAATTATAAATTATTCGGTTCTTCTCCTGAAGCTCAATTAAAAGCAAGTAACGGAAAGGCAACGATTAATCCAATTGCTGGAACTTTTAAAAGAACAGGAAATGATGTTGATGATAAAAAATTAGCAGAAGAGTTAGCAAAAGACCCTAAAGAAAATGCTGAACACACGATGCTAGTTGATTTAGCAAGAAATGATTTAAGCAGACATGGAAAAAATGTTACTGTAAAAACATACAAAGAAACACAGTTTTATAGTCATGTTATACATTTGGTTTCGGAAGTTGAGGCAGATATTAACACTGATTCAGATGCGTTACAAATTTTTGCCGATACCTTTCCAGCAGGAACTTTATCAGGAGCTCCTAAATACAAAGCCATGCAATTAATTGACCAATACGAAAATCAAAATCGTGGTTTTTATGGCGGAGCAATTGGTGTTTTTGGTTTTGATGGAAGTGTAAATCATGCGATTACCATTAGAAGTTTTTTAAGTAAAAACAACACGCTATTTTTTCAAGCAGGAGCAGGAGTTGTTGTTGATTCTAATGAAGAAAATGAATTGCAAGAAGTAAATAATAAATTAGGAGCGTTGAAAAAAGCGTTAAAATTGGCGGAAGAAATATAAATGAAACTGTCATTCCGATTGAAGCAGAGCGGAACAGAGGAATCTTTTGAGTAAATGAGCAAAAAGATTCCTCCACTATGGTCGGAATGACGAAAAAAGTTTAAACAATGGAAAAAATATTAATACTAGACAATTACGATTCATTCACTTATAATTTGGTTCATTATGTAGAAGCAAAC
Source organism: uncultured Vicingus sp. (assembly GCA_964625955.1). Taxonomy (GTDB): domain Bacteria; phylum Bacteroidota; class Bacteroidia; order Flavobacteriales_E; family Vicingaceae. Next base: position 1,103 of record CAZVEW010000233.1, read on the forward strand.
CCAAATTTTGAAGTGGATGTATTTCGTAACGATGAAATTACATTGGAAGAAATCAATCAATACAACACCATTATTCTTTCTCCCGGTCCGGGATTACCAAAAGATGCAGGAATTTTGAAAGAACTCATTAAAAAATATGCAGCAACAAAAAAGATTTTAGGCGTTTGTTTAGGAATGCAAGCAATCGGTGAGGTTTATGGTGGAACATTAACCAACCTCAATAATGTTTTTCACGGAGTGGCAACACCTTTAACGGTTTTAGATGATGAAGACGCTTTGTTTAAAGGTTTACCGACAGCATTTAATGTTGGAAGGTATCACAGTTGGGTTATTGCTAATGAGGGATTTCCTGATGAATTAAAAATTACTTCCGTAGAAGAGAATAGACAAATTATGTCGTTAAAACATAAAGAATTTAATGTTTACGGAGTTCAATTTCATCCAGAATCAATATTAACAGAACACGGCAAGGAAATGATTACTAATTTTTTAAAAATATAAACGTCATTGCGAATTTTATTTTTTGTCATTCTCAGCTTGACTGGGAATCTAAAAATAAAATGAAGCAATCTCAACAATAAGATTGCTTCGTGCCTCGCAATAACGAAACAAAGAAAAATGAAAAACACGTTAAACCAATTATTCGAACACCAAACACTCTCCGAAAAAGATGCTTACAACATTTTAACTCGGATAGGAAAAGGAGATTTTAATCATTCGCAAATAGCTGCATTTTTAACAGTTTATTTAATGCGAAATATTTCTGTAGAAGAATTAACAGGTTTCAGAAATGCCCTATTAGACTTATGTTTAAAAATAGATTTATCCGATTTTAACACCATTGATGTTTGCGGAACAGGAGGTGATGGAAAAAACACTTTTAATATTTCTACCTTATCAGCTTTTGTAATTGCTGGTGCAGGTTATAAAGTGGCAAAACATGGAAATTATGGCGTCTCTTCTTCTTGTGGTTCTTCTAATGTTTTAGAATATTTGGGTTACGAATTTACCAATGATGAATCCGTTCTAAAACAACAAATTAATAATGCCAACTTTTGTATGATGCACGCTCCGTTGTTTCATCCAGCTATGAAAAATGTGGGGCCAATACGAAAAGAATTAGGAATGAAAACCTTTTTTAATATGCTCGGACCATTGGTTAATCCAAGTTTCCCTCAAAACCAATTGGTTGGTGTTTTTAATTTAGAAATTGCTCGTATTTACAATTATTTGCTTCAAAATTCGGATAAAAACTACACCATTTTACATAGTTTAGATGGGTATGATGAAATTTCTTTAACAGGAAAGTTTAAAGCCATATCTAATAAAGGAGAAAAATTATTAGCTCCTGAATCAATAGGATTTAAAACGCAAAAACAAGAAGATATTTTTGGAGGAGAAACAATTAAAGAAGCTGCCAAAATATTTATTAATGTGTTAAAAAATGAATGTACATTAGAACAAAAAAATGTGGTATTGGCAAATTCATCGTTTGCTATAAAATGTTTTGAACCGAATAAATTACTAACAGAATGTGTCGCTATTGCTGAAGAATCTTTGATTTCGGGCAGAGCTTTTAACAGTCTGAAAAAACTGACTACTAATAACTAAAAACTGACTACTAATATTATGAAAATTTTAGACGAAATAATAGCCTACAAAAGAAAAGAAGTAGCCGAAAAATCAGCAACATATCCTATAAAACTATTAGAACAAAGCCTTTATTTTCAATCGGAATGTGTATCCTTAAAACACTACATAAAACGAGCAGATAAAAGTGGAATTATAGCCGAATTTAAACGGAAATCACCGTCAAAAGGCATGATTAACGAATTTGCTGATGTCGAGAAAATATCTATTGGTTACATGCAAGCAGGAGCTTCTGCTCTTTCTGTTTTAACAGATACTTATTTTTTTGGAGGAAAAAACGAAGACTTAACAACTGCTAGAAAATTTAATTTTTGTCCTATTTTAAGAAAAGATTTTACCGTTGCTGAATACCAAATTATTGAAGCAAAATCGATTGGTGCTGATGCTATTTTGTTAATTGCAGCAGTTTTAAGTAAAGAAGAAATTAAACAATTTACAGTTTTAGCCCACCAATTAGGATTGGAAGTATTATTAGAAGTTCATACGCAAGAAGAATTGGACAAATACATTCCTGAAATTAAATTAATAGGAATCAACAATCGAAACCTAAAAACTTTTGAAGTTGATTTTGAAAACTCCATTCGTTTGGCACAGCAACTGCCAACAGATACGGTAAAAATTGCGGAAAGCGGTATTAGTAATCCTAAAAATAGTATCGAATTAAAACAACATGGTTTTGATGGGTTTTTGATTGGAGAAAAATTTATGAAAACAGCTTCGCCAGAATTGGAATGTAAACGATTTATTGATAATATCTCCCTCCTTAAGGAGAAAGAATTAAAAGAACTTGAAAAACAGATCCCCAGTCAAGCTGAGGATGACAAAAAGACATTATGAAACTTAAAGTCTGCGGAATGAGAACAACCAATAATATTGCTGAACTTGTTAAAGTTCAGCCTGACTTTATTGGTTTTATTTTTCATGAAAATTCATCACGAAATATAACCAAAATTCCAAATGTAAAAATTCCGAATAGCATAAAAAAAGTAGGCGTTTTTGTAAATGCAAATGAGGAAT
>CAZVEW010000234.1:0-3754 GCA_964625955.1 uncultured Vicingus sp.
TTCATTTTCTGTCACCGTGACATATTTGATAAAGCTAACTTATTAAATCAATTTATTTTTATACGGTTGGTATTAATTTACAGTCCGCATGTTGGACTGTAAAAAAAACAATGAACCTTGTTTTTTAAGAGATTTATTAGAAATAAACTAAAAACCAGTCCGCCATGGTGACTGGTTTTTAATAATTAACAGTAAATTACAATAAAAAGTGTTATTAACTTTCTGCCACCGTGACAGAAAAAAAATACGCAACTATTGCATAAAATCTTTGCGATAAGTTCGCAACACGAACTTTGCTGAAACTAAAACGCGCTAAACGCCATTTAAGCGCGTTTTCTTCTTACCCTGCCTAATGATGTTAATTCTCGCTTAAAGTCGCTAAGCGGCTTTTATAAAACGTTTATAAAAACACTTTCGATTAATTAACGCGCTCCCTTTTGAGCACGTTACTCATTGGCTCAAAATTGAGCCGATGAAAAATCCCCGTCAATCATTTAGTAACTCAGGTTACTAACATGAGTTAGTCACTTGTTTTATATTTTCCTTAGTTTTTCAATACGGGACAAAATTAATGGCTGAACAAATACTAAATTCAACACAAGAATTTTATCTAGAGCTAATTGAGTCGTTCGAGGCGGCATTATTAACGCACGGTATAGGGCAACGTGTAGCACATAACGTTGCGATTAAAGCGACCGAACAAATTGAGTTTGAATTAGGCGGTTGTTCTATTTACATCCCTAAAAATTGCGCTAAAAACAGCTTACTGACTAACGCTAAAATAATTAGCGAATTCATGGGACATAATCAAGAAGAATTAGCGATTAAATATGGTTATTCAATTTCTAATATTTATAAAATTTTACGCCATTATCGCGCAAGTAAAATAGAGGCGTTGCGATGAACTTAAAAGATTTATATTTACGCATTCAAAATGCCTTAGTGAATAAAAATATCGATAGCCATGCAGCGGCTAATATTGCTAAAGACGTAACGGATAAAATTGAAGATGAATGCGGTGGTTTAACCCTTTATATCTCAAAAAAACGTATTGCTAACGCTAATTTAAAGCGTGAACAAATAATTAGTGAGTTCAACGGTAGAAATCAAAAGATATTAGCGAAAAAGCATAATATTTCAATTGTGCATATTTACCGCCTGTTAAAAGAGCATAAAACAAAAAACATGGAGCCAATAGCGTGACTATATTAACCCTTTCAACCGATATTCAACACTCAGGCAATACAGTGCCAGAGTGGATCCAATTATTACCTGACGAGCCTGAATTTATCACTAACGATGGTCGTGAGTTTGTCATTATTAATCCTCAGGAAGTTATTCAATTATCAACCCGTAAAAAAGTAGATATGAACATTGATTACGAGCATTCCATACATGATAAATCAAAAGAGGTTAAGCCTGCCGCTGGTTGGATAAAAGAGTTAGCCCTTAAAGATGGCGCTATTTTTGGTCGGGTTGAATGGACACCCAAAGCAGAGCAAATGATCGCAAATAAAGAATATCGTTATTTGTCGCCAGTATTGGCGACCATTCCGATGATAGATGGCCAGAACATGATCACTCAAATTGTTAATGTGACGCTAACCAATCATCCCGCGTTAGAAATGAATGCCTTTTGTAGTCATAAAGATTTTAATCTAAGTAAATTGCAAGATTTACGTGATATGTCGCAAATAGCAGAATTGATAAATATTGAGTCGAACAGCCCTAGCGATATTTTAAGTGCATTGAAAAATCAACAAACTCAACAAGAAATACACTTATGTAGTACCGATGTTCAAACGGCTATGACTAACTATGTATTTCCTCGCTGTTTTGAAGATGATTTTTTAGCTATTCGCCAACACTTAGGTCAAACGAAGTTTCAATCGTTAACGCAAAAGCTTTCAGCGTTAGGACTAGGGAATGTACAAATATTAGTACCACAAACTCACGCGTTAAAAGCGCGCGGTATCGACCTAGAAAAGAACAACCTTAACGCTTTCGGCTTAACCGATAAAGAACTACAAGCCTGTAAACAAACAAACGTTTCACCCGAAGAATTCGCCAACATAAAGAGTAATAACAATGACTACTAATTTAAAAGAAGCATCAACCGCCTTTGCTACCCGTTTTGAACAAGGGGTAAGTAATGAAGAACAGCAACTTTACACGAAAATAGCCACCGTTGTACCCTCAACGTCAGCCTCTACGGGGTATGGGTTCTTAGGTCAAATACCTAAAATACGTGAATGGGTTGGTGATGGAGTTATTCATAGCCTAAGTGATTATGAATATGAAATTAAAAACCGTAAATTTGAAGCAACTGTTGCCGTACAGCGTACCGACTTTGAAGATAATGATTACGGTAAATACGGTATTTTATTTGAAGATTTTGGTCGTGAAGCGGCAAGTTTTCCGAATGATTTTATTTTTGAGTTATTAGCTAACGGCAAAAGTAGACTTTGTTTTGATGGTCAGTTCTTTTTTGATGTTGATCACCCTGTTGGTCGTGAAGTTATTCAATCCGTTAGTAACCTGTATACAACAGGAACGCCAGTGGTCGCCCCGTGGTTTTTACTTGATACCAGTCGCGTTATTCAACCGTTAATTTGGCAAGAGCGCATAAAACCACAAATGCAATCGCAAGATAAAGATACCGACAGTAACGTTTTTCTTAAAGATGAATATTTATATGGTATTCGCGCCCGTGGTAATGCGGGGTATGGTTTTTGGCAGCTTGCCGCGATGTGTGACAAAGATTTAACTGATATAAATTTCAATGAAGTCTATACAGGTATGGCTAGCCTTAAAGGTGATAACGGTAGCCCCTTGCGTATTATGCCTAAAATATTAGTGGTGCCGCCGTCATTACGCCAAAAAGCGCATGAAGTGGTAAAACGTCAGTTTTTAGCGAATGGTGAAAGTAATATTAATTTTGAAATCGTTGAAATTATGGTTTGCCCTTACTTGTAGTTTTTAGGCTATCCTTGAGGTTGGTTGAGTTCCTCTTGGTTAGCCGCTTTATTTTAAAGGTTTTAGTATGACCGAAAATCAAATTAACGTGATCAACATTATTTCAAAATATCAGCATTTAAAACACCTTGAATTGTATTTTAAAGCTGGCTTAGTTGTCGATTGGATAAATACATTATCAGATGCAGACATGGCGATTTTAGATGCATATTTTGATTATTTTGGTGTGTTAGACCAACAACTAAAAACAAGCCTCATAGTTTAGTTAATAGTATGATTGATTAACTTTTTCGTCTTGATGGTTTGTATGCCGCATAGGGTTATAAGGAGTAAATAAAAGAATTCTTAATTTATTTTCTATTTTACTCCCCAAAATATTAAGATCATCTTTTTCATCTTGTAGCCTTAATGTTCCCCAAATGATAAGTTGTACCACTATAATATCTTGAACGTAAAGTCCCCATTGCATCACTAGCTTTCTATCTTTTCGGGTTAGTGTGGCAAGCCGTTCAAACAAGGCGCGTACTTCGCCAATTTGATGGGGATGAATAAAACAAGTAGACTCGTTTAAATACTCTTTAGAATTAACGCCGAGCCAGTCGCTAAATGTTTGTACATTGATATTGTTTTCAATTGATTTCATGGTGGCTTACCTTAATGGTTATCTGACTCAATTGAGCCTAGTTAACCGCTTTAGATTTGCCTAGGTACTGGTGTGGTATTTATTTAGAAATGGAAACGCGAACACGTTTCTAATGTTGGGCAAAAATTGGAAATA
>CAZVEW010000235.1:0-3750 GCA_964625955.1 uncultured Vicingus sp.
AAAGGACATTTCCTTGTTAGAGGGACGCAAAAGTACAACTATTTTTTTAATCACCAAATTAATTTTAATTTATTTTGAAATTAATGTTGAGCGAAATTTAAAAATCATTAAAAACTTAATTTAAATTGAAACCGTTGTTTCTTAAGCGGCTGCAAATGTACCTCTATTTTCGACACCTACAAATATAATTTAAATTAATTTTTAAGAAATTTATTATCTGTATGATAATCAATGAAATAAATTTTTCTAAGGACTAGCATTTAATGGTAGGAATGATTTCTCTATTAAAATATTGTTTTAATTTTGCTTAAAGAAAATTATTAAACTAGGATTTGAAATAGATTAAATTACAAGAATTTTATTTTGTTTTTATAAAATGCAATATTTTTAGGATTAAAAGGATTTTCTACAAAAGAAAATAGACAATGAATCAAAGAAAGGGGTATTAGAATTGCCGAATCGCCACTTGGAAGAAAGCCAAAAGTTCAAGAAAAGGTCTATTTTAAAGACATGCAAAATGTCTCTTAATTTTTGGTAAATATCCAGAATATTAGAAGTGTTACAATTAAACATGGATAAAACTAATTGCATTATTCAAAAAAGAAGCCTTATTCTCTCAATTATGTGACCAATTTTATGGTTAGAAGAAATTATTTTAAGTCTTTTCTAGGGTTCAAAACTCGAATAATATCTAAAAAAGCTTCAACAATTATTCAATTTATTAATAAATTTACCTTTGATAGAAACATTAACAATCTGAAAATTAATACTATTTAATAATGCACTACGGGCTAAAAATAAACTAAACAATTTAAAGTTAAATTTAATTTTGAAAAACCTTATGCAAGGTAAAAATTAAAACACAGAAAACTTTAACATGTTTTTGGTAAATTTGCTTTAATAAAAATAAAGTATGGAAAAAGTAGTAGGAGTTGAATTAAGCCACAGATTTGCACCAATAGCTGTAAGAGAAAGATTAGCTTTAAACAAAGAGCAAACTTTAGTTGCTTTGGAGGAACTAAAAAAAGAGTATAAAGAAATCTTTATTATCTCCACTTGTAACAGGCTTTCGATATATGCAATAGGAAGAAGTCATGATAAAATTTTAAATTATTTTGATCAATTTGGTAATTATAGACAATACCTATCCATTTTACCAGATAGTGAAATTGCCGTTAGAAATTTGTTTTCAACTGCTGCAGGGTTAGAATCTCAAGCCGTTGGAGAGCATCAAATTTCAGGTCAAATAAGAGATGGTATTGAGATAGCTAGGTCGTTAAAAACAGTAGGTCCTGTGTTAGATGAACTAGTAAGACAAGCTATTCATACGGGCAAAAAGGTAAGACTAGAAACCAATATTGGAAAATTTTCTACTTCACTAGCTACCGTTGGATTTGAATTAATTAATAAACACGGATTTAATATTCCTGACTGTACTTTTTTAGTAATAGGTACTGGAAATATGGCAAATTTAGTCACTACTGTTTTAGATAGAACTGCCATTAAAAAACTTTATGTTGCTAGTCATGATCAAAATAGGGCAGAAGAAATGGCAAAAGAATGGAATGGAGAAGCAGTAAACATGGAAAACATGCACAGTGCACTATCTGAAGCCAACATAGTTATAGGAGGAACACAGGGGGAGATTAATCTTTTACATGAAGAAACTATGGCAGAAAGTAAGTGCCCAAGAGCAACTTTTGCCTTACAAAGTGGAGGACAAAAACTATTTTTAGATTTTGGCGTTCCAAGAAATTTTAATCCCGAGTTAAAAAAAGATGCAAATATTTGGTTGTACGATTTAGATGATATTAAAAAAATAACTTACGATAGTTTGTTAAAAAGATATGATGAAATACCAAGAGCAAAAAAACTTGTAAATAAGGAGGTTGATTGGTTTATGGTATGGTTAAAAAACAGAAAAGTTGCTCCAATAATTGAGGCATACTGGAATAATTTAGAAGCTATTAAAAATGAAGAATTAAAATGGTTACTACCTAAGCTGAAAGATGTTGACGAGCATACAGAAGAATTACTTAAAAAATTTAGTCACCATTTACTTAGAAAAATATCAAAACCAACAATTGATGGGTTAAAAAAAATAGCTCAAAACTTACATGAACAAGACAATCCCATTAATACCGCTAAGAATATTTTAAATATTGAAGGTATAGACATTTTTATTCCCAAAAGAAAAATAAGAATTGGAACTAGAGGAAGTAAATTAGCATTAACTCAGACCAATTGGTTAATGGAAGAACTCAAAAAGGTTGAACCTGATTATGAATTTGAAACAAAAATTGTTAGAACAAAAGGTGATGATGGTAATATTGATGTTGTTGGAGCATTTACATCATCACTTCAGCGAGCTATGTTGGCTGGAGAAATTGACATAGCTGTTCATAGCTATAAAGATATTCCTACAGAAGATGTTGTTGGATTAAGAGTTATTCCTGTAACACAAAGAGAAGATTATAGAGATGCTTTAATTTCAAAATCAGGTAAAAAATTCATGGAACTACCAGTAGGTTCTGTTATTGGTACAGGTAGTTTAAGACGAAGTGCTCAACTAAAGCAAATTAGACCAGACTTAGAATATAAATTTATCCAGGGCAATGTTGATGGAAGGATTCATAAAATGGAAACGGAAGGTTATGATGCTGTTATTTTAGCCGTTTCAGGCTTAAAGCGATTAAACATGCTTAACGTTGTAACTGATTTTTTTGACGACAAAGTGATGTTGCCAGCCGTTGGTCAAGGAATTTTAGGTGTTGAGTTAATTGATAAAGAAAGTTATGTGTTGAACATGGTTAAAAAAATAGTTCACGAACCCACTAAAAACGAAGCCTATACCGAAAGAGCTTATTTAATTGCACTTGGTGGCGGATGTAATTTACCTATTGCCGCTCATGCCATTGCTAAAGGAGATAAAATAACCATAGATGGATTTTTTGCAACAGAAGATGGTAAATTTTGTGCAAGAGATACTATTTCTGGAACCATTGAAAATAAAAAAATAATTGCCCGAAAACTGGCCTTACAACTAAAAGAAAAAGTTGAAAGTGAATTAAAATTAGCGTTAAGTAATGTCAACGCATAAAAATAAAACTGTTTTAATTACAAGAAGTGAAGAACAAGCTAAACCTTTCTTAGAAAAATTATCTAATTTAGGGTTTCGTATAATACTATTTCCTTTAATTGAAATAAAAGCAATTAATTCTAATCAGTTAATAGCACAGTTTAATCAATTAAATTACGATTGGATTATTTTTACTAGTACCAATGCTGTTAAATATTTCTTTCAACTTATCTCGCCAAAATTAATTAGCTGTAAAATTGCAGTTGTTGGGGATAAAACAAAAATGGCTATTGAAAACCTAGGATTGCGTGTTGATTTTACTCCTTCAAAGTACACTAGCAAAAACTTAGGTGAAGAAATTTCTATAAAAAATAATGACACCATATTAATTCCTCGCTCTGCAATTGCGAAGGATAATATGCTAGAGTCTTTAAGAGTTAAAGGTGCATCCGTTTATCCTATTTCAATTTATAAGAATTCTCCTATAAATTATTCTATTAAAGAAATTGAAACAATATTTAGTCAAAAAATTGATTACATCACCTTTACAAGTAGTTCTATTGTAAAAGCTTTTTCTTTACTTAAGATAAAATTAAATAAAGAAAAAGTAATTTGTATTGGACCTGAAACTGCAAAAACTACTAAAAAGCTAAAAATCAATGTTTTTAGAA
>CAZVEW010000236.1:0-3743 GCA_964625955.1 uncultured Vicingus sp.
AATAATTTTTTCTGGATAAACTTTTAAAGCTGCATTTAAGCAAGTTATGGCATTTTTTAAATCTTCTTTTTTTAATACATAAGCAATACGAACCTCATTTATTCCTAGTCCTTTTGTTGCATAAAAACCAGCTGCAGGTGCAATCATTACGGTTTGATTGTTATATTCAAAATCTTCTAATAACCATTGACAAAATTTTTCGGCATTTTTAACTGGCAATGCTACAACTGCGTAAAAAGCACCTCCAGGAATAGGGCATGTTACTCCTTCAATTTTATTAAGTTCTTCAACTAAAATATTTCTTCTTTGGGCATATTCGTTAATCACCTCATCAAAATAACTTTGAGGTGTTTGTAAGGCTGCTTCTCCTGCTATTTGCCCAAATGTTGGTGGGCTTAACCTTGCTTGGGCATATTTTAAAGCTGTTGCTATTAATTTTTTATTTCTTGAAATAAAAGCACCTATTCTAGCTCCACACATGCTGTACCTTTTTGATACAGAGTCTATAACAATAATATTATTGTCAATATCTTTTAAATTAAAAACAGAATAATGTGTTTTATTATCGTAACAAAATTCTCTATAAACTTCATCTGCTATTAGGTATAATTGATGTTTTTTTACAATTTTAGCAAGTAATTCTAACTCTTGTTTCGAGTATAAATAACCAGTAGGGTTGCTAGGGTTACAAATTAAAATAGCTTTGGTTTTAGGGGTAATTAATTTTTCAAACTCAGTAATGGGGGGTAATGCAAACCCATTACTAATTTTAGCAGTTACAGGAACAATTTTTACACTAGCAGTTTTAGCAAAACCATTGTAATTGGCATAAAAAGGTTCAGGAATTATTATTTCATCGTGTGGATTAAGACATGAATTAAATGCAAAAAGTAGTGCTTCAGATCCACCTGTGGTTACCAAAATATCCTCAAAAGAAACATTTAGGTTTAGTTTATTATAATAATCCGCTAGCCCTTTTCTATAAGATGCTATGCCTGCTGAATGGCTATATTCAATTACATTTAAATTGATGTTTTTTATTGCATTTATTGCTACTTCGGGTGTTTTAATATCTGGCTGACCAATATTTAAATGATAAACTTTTTTTCCTTCCTTTTTTGCTTTTTCGGCAAAAGGCACCAACTTTCTAATTGGCGATTCGGGCATTTCTTGTCCTCTGTTTGATAAATCTAGCATATCTGAAATATTATTTTTGCGAAATTAAGAAAGAAGTTATATCCTATTGTTTTTTTAGTTTTAAAATTTCAGAAAAATCATTAATAATTTAGACAAAAGAAAAGCTTGCTACTAATTTTAGTAGCAAGCTTAAAATGAATTTGAATATACAGCTTGTATAGGTCAAGCAAATAAACAAAATTTAATGTTGAACAGGTGCTCCTGTAGTTTCTTTTACTGGAGATGTTTTTGGTGCTAAAACAGTACCTTTAATCCTAAGAACTATAGTTGGTTCTGAAGCATTAGAAGTAAGGGTAACAGATTTGTTAATTACACCTACTCTGTTGGTGGCATATTTAACTTTAATTTTAGCTTTTTCTCCTGGCTTAATAGGTTCTTTTGGCCAAGTAGGAACAGTACATCCACAGCTACCGCGAGCATTAGAAATTATTAAAGGTTCTTTTCCTGTGTTGGTAAAGGTAAAATACCTTACACCATCAGCATTTTGTTCTATTGTTCCATAATCTACAACTTTCGATTCAAAAGTCATAACAGGAGCATTAGGATTTACTACTTTTACTGCTGGTGCAGCTTTAGTAGCTGTATTTTGAGCATTTACTCCTATAAATGTACATGCAACAATACCAAATGTTAATAATACTTTTTTCATAGTTTATTTTTTAAATGTTTTCTCCCACAAACGTAATTATTTATTATTATTTAATAACTATCGTTAACACTTCTTTAACAAAACAAATTTCAACTTTATCTCATTGAATTTTGTTTTACAAAAACTTACCTTTGCAAACTTTATAACAATTTAAGATTTGAATAGAAATGGAGATTGCAAGCAAATATAGCCCCCAAGAGATAGAACATAAATGGTATGATTACTGGATGAAAAACAATTTTTTTAGCTCTAAACCAGATGAAAGAGAGCCATTTACCATCGTAATTCCTCCACCAAACGTTACAGGCGTATTGCACATGGGACACATGCTCGATAATACCATACAAGATGTTTTGATTAGAAAAGCCCGAATGGACGGCAAAAATGCTTGTTGGGTGCCAGGCACTGACCATGCTTCTATTGCCACCGAATCTAAAGTAGTAAATCAATTGCGAGAACAAGGCATAAGTAAATATGATATTGGCAGAGAGCAGTTTTTAAAACACGCTTTTGAGTGGAAAGATAAATATGGCGGCATTATTTTAGACCAATTAAAACGATTAGGAGCAAGTTGCGATTGGAATAGAACACGCTTTACCATGGAACCTAAATTGTCTGATGCGGTAATTAAGTCGTTTGTAGCCTTAAACAAAAAAGGTTATATTTATAAAGATTGGAAAATCGTCAACTGGGATCCCAAAGCACAAACCACGCTATCTAACGAAGAGGTAATTAGAAAAGATGTGCAATCAAAATTATATCATGTAAAATATAAATTAGCCGATAGTGATGAATTTATTACCATAGCAACCACTCGACCAGAAACCATAATGGGCGATGCGGCAGTTTGTGTGCACCCAAAAGATGAGCGTTACATACATTTGCATGGTAAAAAAGTAATTGTTCCGATGGTAAACCGAGAAGTACCCATTATTACCGATGATTATATTGATATGGAATTTGGTACAGGTATGTTAAAAGTAACCCCAGCCCATGACATTAACGATTATGAAATTGGAAAACGACATAATTTAGAAATAATAGACATATTTAACGATGATGGAACAATTAGTGAAGCAGGTCAAGTTTTTGTTGGAGAAGACCGATTTATTGCACGAAAAAAAGTGGTTGAATTACTAAAAGAACAAGGCTTATTGGTTAAGGAAGAAGAAATTACCAATAATGTTGGCTATTCCGAACGAAATCCTGATACAGTTGTAGAACCAAAACTATCCTTACAATGGTATGTAAAAATGGAAGAATTGGTAAAACCTGCTTTGGAACATGTAATGAATGACGACATCAAATTTTATCCTTCCAAATTTAAAAATGTTTATAAACATTGGCTAGAAAATATTCGCGATTGGCCAATTTCTCGTCAGTTGTGGTGGGGACACCAAATTCCTGCCTATTATTATAATAAAGAAAACGATTATGTAATTGCAGCAACCAAAGAAGAAGCACTTGAATTAGCACGAGAAAAATCAAATAATAATAATTTACAATTAACTGATTTAAAACAAGATGAAGATGTATTGGATACTTGGTTTTCTGCTTGGTTATGGCCAATTTCTGTGTTCGATGGTTTTAGTGAAGATAAAACAGAATTCGATTATTATTATCCAACCAATGTGTTGGTAACAGGTTGGGATATTGTTTTCTTTTGGGTGGCTCGTATGATTTTTGCAGGTTACGAATTTAAAAACGAAAAACCATTTAACGAAGTTTATTTTCATGGCATGGTGAGAGATAAACAACGCAGAAAAATGAGTAAATCTTTAGGAAACTCGCCAGATGCCTTAGGCTTAATTGATAAATATGGAGCCGATAGCGTTCGTTTTGGAATGTTATCGTGTGCTGCAGCAGGCAACGATTTATTGTTTGACGATTCGTTAAT
>CAZVEW010000237.1:0-3732 GCA_964625955.1 uncultured Vicingus sp.
ATTAATATAAAAACAGCTTATTTCTTAAAATTAGATTATCAAAAGGATAGACCTCTAGTTGTTTGGGGGGCTGGTAAAAAAGGAAAGTCTGTTGCCAGGTTATTAATAAAAAATAATATTAAGTTTTGTTGGATTTGTGATAATCCTAAAAAGATAGGTAAAGAAATTTACAAGCAACAATTATTAAGTTTTAATTATTTGGATGAGGTAAAAAATGCACAGAGTATAATTACAGTTGCAAATACCAAAGCTCAAAACGAAATAAAGAATTATTTAACGGCAAGAGGAAAGGTTATGATGAGAGATTGTTTCTTTTTTTGTTAAAAAATTTTATTGACCCAACAAATATTGCATTTCAAACAATTTGAGTTGAGTTTCAAATAACTTGAGCCTAATATTTAGTAAATCATCATCATTTCCTTTTTTGTGTTTATTCTTTTTATTTTTTGAAAAAATACTTTTTCGTATATCTTCTGGGTTAGAGCTAGAACTTTGTTCATTTTCAGAGGAATAGGCGTCTTCTTGTTTATTTCTTTTTTTTGGAGCATCGTCCGAAGTTCTATTAAAATTATAAGTAATGCCTAAACCAATGTAATTATACTTGTCTTTGGCACTCCAACTTCTACTAAAAGCATCTAACCTGTCTGTTAGTGTAGAGCTTTGTGTGAAATCTAAATGAATATCCATTTTGTAATTATATTTATAAACAACAGTCAATCCATAGGGAATAGTCCATGTTTTTGCCCTAGCAGTTTTATCGCTCAAAGTTTTTTGAGCCACACCTTTGGTATTTTCTACTTCAATATAACCTTCATAATCTTTAGTGTTAAATGTTTGAGAATCGTATAGTTGTGTTCTGTACCACATTGCACCAAAGCCTACTTGGGCATATAGTTTTATTCTGTTATATTCATTTTTTTTAAATAAAGCATCGTTCAACAAGTACCTAACCTGAAACGAAACATCGAAAAATTTATTTCTAAAACTTAAAGTTGATGAGTTTTTCCCTGTTTTCCTGGTGCCAGCTAATGAGCCTGCTTGGTAATTAAGTTGAGCTCCTAAACCCCATTTAATATCTCTTGCAATAGAAGCTTTAAATGCACCAGTAATTTGTTCTCCAAATTGGCTTGGGCGAGGAAAAACTTTGTAAGCAGCAATGTCACCAAAGTAAACATTCATTCCTGCAGATAGACTTATTGAAGCACCATCGAACACAACGCCAAAGTTCTTAGCACTTTCTTTTTCTTCGTTATCGGAATCTGTATTGTCAGTAAAACTTCGGTGTGCAAAGCTAAATACACTTGTTAAAATAAAAATAAAAATAAGTGATGATGTTTTTAAATTTTGCATACACAGTAGTCGTTTACTCAACAAAGATAAGTTATTATAAGTTATTGTCCAAATTTACTGAGTTTTACGTAAAATATTATTATAAGTTGTAATTTTGTTTTTTACACCATTATGTTTATAACTAAAATAGTATTATTTTTCTTTTGCTGCTTATTGTTTTTTGTAAAACAAGCCAAGGCTCAATTTATTAATATTAATGATTACGAAAATAAGGCACAAGCTTATGCTATTTTGTCTGCTCAGTACAGTAAAGAGGCTTATCTATTGGCACGGAATAATTATTTCTCAACTTCAAATTTAGCTGTAAAACAAAATTGCGATACAGGAATTGTTTATGCACAAATTGCAATGGAATATGCTGATAGTGCTATCTTAGTGGCTAATGATACAAGTTATACTGCAAAAGAAAATATGCTTTATGCTAAAGATTATCAGCAGAAAGCAATTAAAAAGTTCTATCAGTCTCAAAGTAATGCCGATGAGCAGGTTGTTCTTAAATCAATGTATTTAATGGGTAATGCAATTACAGATGCCTATAAAGCTTCGATATTATTTGATTGGAAAAATAAAAAAGATACAACCTACAATAAAAAAGATGGAGCTATGTATCATAAAGCAATGAACAATGGTATTGATGGTAAAAATACGAAAGATTCGAGTAGAGATGCAACAAGGTTAGAAAGCGATGAATATTCTTATATGACGGTAAAAGAAATGTATGGGAAACGCTTGATTGAAATTGAGGATGAAATTGCAACCCTAGAAGAAGAAGCAAAGAAAAGTAGTGGTTCGAAGCTTAAGAATATCAATAGTGCTATAGCACAATTAAAAAAAGAATATGCCGAGGTTCTTGAAAAAATGAAGAATAGTGAAGACAAATTGATAAGCGTTAAAAATAGTTTAAGTAAGGAGATGGTTAAAATTGTTGATAAAGATATTTTTACAACCAATAAAAAGGATTTTTATAACGAAAAAGTACCCATTCCTGTTAATCAAGAGCTTCCTAAAGGCTTAGTTTATAAAGTTCAGATAGGGTTCTTTAAAGGAAAAAAGATAAAGCATTTTAATGGAATATTTCCTGTAACTTCAGAAAAAATTGATAATATTTATTACAGGTATGTTGCAGGTAATTTTTCTACTTACGAAGATGCAAAAGATGCACGTATAGCAATAGCTGATAAAGGTTATACCGATTCTTTTGTAGTCGCGTATATTAATGGTAAAAAGGTTTCTATAAACGAAGCTTTAAAAGAGGAGGAAAAGAATAAATAATCACTTGTTTTTTAGGCTTTTATTAAAAGTATGATGAGAATCATCATAAAGTGGTTGACTAAATAATAATTTAGCTTTTTTAAAATTATTATGAAATTTAATGCTACGTTGCTAACAGTGTTATTAGCTTTTTCTTTTAACACAATTTTTTCACAAGAAAATCAAACAGATGAAACAAAATCTATAAAAGGAAAAAAAGGTCAGTTTTTTATATATCAGGGTTGGCACGAGAGTGGTTATACAAAATCTGACATGCATTTTAAAGGAGAAGGTTTTGACTTTATACTTCATGATGTTGTTGCAACTGATAGGGTAGCACCTTATGGTTTATATCCCTATTTAAGCCCAACTCATTTTACAGAAACTCAAACAAGTACAAGAATTGGTTATTATTTTAAAGATAATTATTCTGTTTCTTTTGGCATAGATCATTTAAAGTATGTGATGTCTTTCGGTCAAACAGTTAAAATTGATGGAACACTTAATACAGGAACTAATTATGATAAAGTTTATGTTAATGAGGATATTGTGATGAAAAGAGATTTTTTAGAGTTTGAGCATACTAATGGGCTAAACCTTTTAAATATAGAATTAAACAGGGTTGATGATTTATTGAAAATAATGAAAGTTACTAGTAAGCATTTTGAGCTTAATTTAATTGAAGGAGTGGGAGCAGGAGTTTTAATGCCTCATACGGAAGTTTCGCTTGTAAACAAACCTCGTTTTGAGGCTTTTAACCTTGCTGGATATGGTTTTTCTTGTAAAGTGGGGCTTAATTTTACATTTTTTAAGCATTTTTTTATCCAAGCAGAACTTAAAGGTAATTACATGAATATGCCAAGAGCTAGAATCTCTGCAAATAAAAACGAAAAGGTGTCGCAAAGCTTTTTTGCTTACCAAAAAGTACTTGTTTTTGGCGGTAATTTTAGGTTATGGAAGTAGGCTTGGTATTACTTGCTTACCACAACAAACTCTGTTCTTCTGTTTTTAGCTCTACCTTTTTCTGTTTTGTTTGAAGCTACTGGTTTCTTTTCGCCAAAACCTTTGCACGGATAATTAGCTAGGTTGACTTGTGCAGATTTTCCTTTATCTTAAATTTGATTGACTTTT
>CAZVEW010000238.1:0-3702 GCA_964625955.1 uncultured Vicingus sp.
CTCCGCAATATGTACAAATGGTTCTAGTTTTTTTTGTTGCTTGTACTGATTTGGAATGGAAAACATCTGTAATAGCAACGGTAGGACAAGCCTGAGCACAAGCTCCACAGCTTACACAATCTGAATCCATAAAATTATCGTTAAAACCTTTTACAATGTGAGTATCAAAACCTCTGCCAGCCATACTTAACACAAACTGTCCTTGCACTTCATCACAAGCCCTAACACAACGGTAGCAATTTATACACTTAGAAAGCTCGGAACGCATATAAGGGTGAGATTTGTCTTTTTCTCTACTAAAATGAGTTTTCCCTATTGGGTAACGGACTACAGTTATACCAACACTTGCAGCAACATCTTGCAACTCACAATTACCATTAACTTCGCAAGTAAGACAATCTAATGGGTGATCGGTTAAAACCAGCTCAATAATATTTTTTCTTAATTTTTGAATGTTTTCAGAATTGGGATAAATGTAACTGTTAGGTATAACTGGTGTATGACATGAAGCTACGGTTTTAGTTGCTCCATTTTTTTTTAAAGCAAGCTCCACACTGCAAATTCTGCAAGAACCAAAAGCTTCTAAATTAGGAGCATCGCATAGGGTTGGAATTATTTTTTCTCCTTCGATACGTTTTACAAAGTTTAAAATGGTTTCCTTATCGTTAAATTCGTAAGGTCGATTGTTGATGTATGCTGTATTTTTCATAAGTTTATATTTTCTTTTGCCACTAATTCACTAATACTTTTTCACCTATAAATTTAATATTTGTTTTTTGCCACGAATACACGAATGTTCTATAAAACAATTCGTTTCGAGTTTAAGCTCAATTCTCCAAAATTTACAATTAATGCTAATTTATTATCAGAAACTTTCAAATAATTAATTGCCTGAGCTATAAATTCATCTGCTATTCCAGCAACTGCTTTTATTTCAAGAATTATTTTATCATATATCACAAAATCAGCATAAAATTTATGTGGCAATATTTTATCTTTATAATGTACTGTGTATTGTTTCTCTCTTTCGTAGGGAATATTAGCTTTTCTAAACTCATATTCTAAAGCATCTTTGTAAACTATTTCTAAAAATCCAGCACCTAAATTATTATGGACTTCAAAGCATTTTCCAATAATTTGATAACTTTCATCTTTGTATATTAAATTGCTCATCTTATATTTTCTTTTGCCATTAATCCACTAATAAAATTAGTGAATTAGTGGCTTTTATTTACTTTTCTAAATCTATATTTTTAATATTAAAGGTGTAGGTCGTTCCATTTTCATTTGATGTTCTTTCAAATTCTCCTTCTAATTGAGAAGTTAAAATATCAATTAATTCTAAGCCAAAATTTGGGTTTGGTTTTTCCGATTCAACCCAAGTGCCATTATCAGTATATCCTAATAAAAAAGAATTATTTGTTTTTGCTGAAATAGTAATTGTTATTAAGCCTTCTTTTTTCTTAAAAAAGGCGTGTTTAATAGAGTTGGTTAGTAATTCGTTTAAGAGTAACCCCAATGGTACAATTGTTTTTAAACCGATTTCTTTAATTTCAGAATGAATGTTAATTGTTACAGGAACTCCTAAATCTGATAAAGACTTAATATCATTAGCTAAATCGGTTAAATAAGATTCAATATTAATTTTGGCAAGTTCATTTTGGTGATAAAGTTTTTTATGAATTAACGACATCACCATTATCCTGTTAATTGCCTCAGAAAAGTGTCTTTTAGATTCATCTGATTTAAGTTCTCCTTTTTGCAGCCTTAAAAGACTAATAATTATTTGGAGGTTATTTTTTACTCTGTGGTGTACCTCTTTAATTAAGGTTGTATTCTCGTTGTTTTTAGCAGTAACTAACTTATTTTGAATTTCTAATTTGTAATTAGCTTCTTTTAATTTAGCTTCGGAATATTCATTAAATATTAAGTATTGATGTAATAGATAAGCAATGACAAAAAAAGCGAATAAAACTTCAATATAATCACCAATTAATGCAACATTAGATTTTTGTTGTAAAATTTGAATATGCGTATTTAATGAGAACCAGAAAAAATAGGCAATTCCTAAAGCATTAATAATTATAAATAGGATACCATATTTTCTCCCTAACCCAACAAAAGCAAGTAATATGCAAGCTACAATCCACATAAAATCAACATAATGAGTAAAATTCATTACATAGTTCATTGCGAAATTTGCCATTACCGTTCCACTAATAGCGTAAATCCAAAATATAGGTTTGAAATTTTTAGTTAAAAACAAATAAATAACAGTGGATAATACAATAGTAAATGTTGCTAAATAGCTAACTAAAGCTTTATGGTCCCCGTTCGCAAATACAATCGATAGAAGTCCAAAAATAATGGAAAATAATAAGGATATCCGCCAAGCCAATAAATATTTACCTTTATCATAGTAATTATTAAAACTATCAGTATTTGGTGTAAACAAGCTCATTTATGCAAAATAGGTTTTTAATTCATCATTAAAATATTGCATGGCATTTTTTATAGGTAAAGGAATTCCTCCACCATGAGCACAAAGTGAGCCTTGAGCTAATGTGTTTAATAAATCATTAAATAAAATGCTATCAATTTTATAATTTTCGTTGATGGCTTTTTGTACCATTTCGTGTCCTCGTTTTGTGCCTAACCTACAAGGGAAACATTTTCCACAACTTTCGTAAGATGCAAAATCGAATAAATGTTCAATGTATTTCATCATCGAAAAATCTTTAGGAATACAAACGATTGAAGCATGACCTAACAAAAAACCGTTATTAGTAAACGATTCAAAATCAATAGTTAAATCATTTATTTTTGCTATTGGAACAATTCCTCCCAAAGGACCACCAATTTGCATGGCTTTGATGGGAGATTTAAATCCACCACCAAAATCGTTAATAACCGTGGCAAGAGGTGTACCCATTTCTACTTCATAAATTCCGGGGTGGTTAAAAAAACTATCTAAACAAACCAATTTTGTTCCGCTCGATTTTTCGGTTCCTAATTTATTGTAAGCATCTCCACCATTTTTAATAATGTGGTAAGCTGCGGCTAAAGTTTCTACATTGTTAACGATTGTTGGTTTATTAAAAAGTCCTTGTTGCGTAGGGTAGGGAGGGCGAGTTCTTACTTCTGGTCGTTGTCCTTCAATAGAGTTTATTAAAGCGGTTTCTTCTCCACAAATATAAGCACCTTGAGCTTTTATAATTTTAAAATCGAAGTTAAAACCGCTGCCATTAATGTTTTTTCCAAGTAAATTGTTAGCTCTAATTTCGTTAATGGCATTTTGCACAATTTCAACAGCTTCGGGATATTCTGCTCTAATGTATAAAATTCCCCAATTGGCGTGTGTGCAATATCCAGCAATCATCATGCCTAGCAGAACGGAATGTGGTTGTTTTTCCAACAAATATCGGTCAGAGTAAGCTCCGGGGTCACCTTCATCGGCATTGCAAATAATAAATTTATCCT
The DNA here is from genome assembly GCA_964625955.1 of uncultured Vicingus sp. Taxonomy (GTDB): domain Bacteria; phylum Bacteroidota; class Bacteroidia; order Flavobacteriales_E; family Vicingaceae. The sequence continues at coordinate 3,481 of CAZVEW010000238.1, forward strand.
TATTTTTTTCATTTCTACACGCTTCCCATTTAAATCCCATCGGAAAACCGGCACCGCCTCGTCCTCTAATATTCGATTTTTTTATTTCTTCTAAAATTTGATTAGAATCTTTTGCTAAAGCATCTTTTAATACTTGATAATGAGTTTCAAAACCTTCGTAATTACCAGTTAAAAGTTTGAGGTTTGAAGTTTGAGGTTTGAGGTTTGAAGTTTGAGGTTTGA
>CAZVEW010000239.1:0-3702 GCA_964625955.1 uncultured Vicingus sp.
TTCTTCTCTCTTTTCCCTATCGCTAGAATTTTTTTTGACAAATAAGTTAAGGGGCCTTTTATTTCAAACACTCCTTCGCCTGTATAATTCTGTTTGGCATATTTATCAATTACTGGTAATACCAAAGAGATATCATTATTAGGTAATTTAAGTTGAAGAACTTCTTGTTCAAATTTTTCAAATTTTTTAAATCCTATTATTGAAACTACATCTAACCAAACAGTATCTTGTTTCATTGTTATTTTTATATTTTTATCATGAAAAAATTCATTTTTTTTAATGTAGTAAGATTGTTCTATGTGCTGTACTGTAGAAAATAGTATGGTGTCATTCTTTCCCATTTTAATACTAAATGTTCCATCAGTAGTACTTACCGTTCCTTTTTTGGTGTTTTTATTATAAATATTTACAAAGCTTAATGGTCCTTTGACATCATTTCCGCATAAAATTGTTCCAGAAAGATTTATTTCATTACTCTGTGCTTTAACAGCTTTATTAACACTTAAGGTGATAAATATTATTAGTCCTATTTTATATGATATCTTCAAATTGTTATTTTTAGTTTAAACTTAATTTTATTGTGCTGTTATTTTTTAATCTTATTAAGGTATAGTTGATAATTTTCTTTGTTCTCAAAATATATTACTGCATCAGTTTTCATTGTTTTTCTTACAATGTATGCTTCAGCTTTACTAATTTTAAGTCCTGAAAATGGATCTATTGCAAACCTAAAGGATGAATCTGCATTAAGTGTTTGAATACAAGGATCACAACAACCAAAATAAGTCTTTCCTTTAATAATTGTTGTAAGTTGTTGTTCTCCTTTATATTCATCATCAACCATACAAACTTTGGTTTTATCTAAGGCATTAGTTTCTTCATTTTGCTGGGCAATAAGTGTTCTTAAGGATGTAGATGCCAATATAAGTAACAGTATTAAATATTTTTTACAGTCTTTATTTCTTTTTAAATTTTTCATAATTAGCTTTATTTTCGAAATAAAGTACATCCGTTTTCCCTATTTCCTTTATAACTATATAAGCTGTAGCTTTATCTACTTCTTTTCCTGTTAAAGGGTCTTTAGCATAACGAACAGCTCTATTTTTCTTTAGGTTTCCAACACACCCTTGGCAACATCCATAGTATGTTTTGCCATTTACCTCCACAGGTATCTGTTCCTTACCCATGTATTTATTGTTAACATAACAAACATAACTTGATTCTACTTTTCCTTTAGCTTGTGTTTGTGCTTTTACTGGATTACTTGCTGCAAGGCTTGCAGTTAAAATAATCATTGAAATAATTAATGTTTTCATTTTTTTATTGTTTTAAGTGTTATTAATTAGGTTTATTGTGCCTGCTAAAGAAAAGAGCGTACTTATTACGTATTAATTTGCACTAACTTAAACCGGAATGAATAAGTAGCATCTCTTCTCTTAATAGCAGGACTTAGTTTTATATAAATATATTTTAAGTCTTAATTCATTTTCATTTTTTTATCCATTTTCATTTTTTTCTCAACCAATGTCATACCACATTTAGGGCATTTTCCTGGTTTATCGCTTTTAATTTCTGGATGCATACCACATGTATATGTTTTTGCCATTTTACCTTTTTTCATATCCATTTTCTTTTCAACAAGTGTCATTCCACATTTAGGACATTCTCCTGGCTTATCACTTTTAATTTCTGGATGCATTTTGCAGGTATATACTTTTTTTGCGTCCATTTTCATTTTCGAATGATCCATTTTTGAATGGTCATGACTTTGAGCCATAATAGCTGAGAAGCTAAAAAGACTTACTACAAGGGCTAATACTAATTTTGTTGCTTTCATAATTTTAATTTTTTATTGATTTATAATACATTTACTTAATTAATGGATACCTATTACCTTCATGGTTTTTGGCTATCATGTTGTTCTTTAATGTCATCAAAGGTGAGGAGTGTCATTCCGCATTTAGGACAATCACCTGCTTCTTCTAATTCTCCCTCTTCTTCCCACATCGGGCAAACATAAGTTGCATGTTTATGATCTCCATCTTTCCACTTTGGACAAACAGCTAGTTCTGCTTTATCTCCCATGTCCATGTCCATACTTTCATCTCCACCCATTTCTTCATGATCTTCTCCTTCCACGTTCATTTGTTCATGTGCTCCCTCACTTTCTGTGTGCTCATGTTCTTTTTCGCTGCTTCCTCCACAGCTTGCTAGCATAGTTAATCCTAGTGTAAAAAATCCGGCAATTACTATTGTTAAAATTGTTTTTTTCATAATTTTAAATTTTACTGTTTATATTAATTATTTAAGTTATTTAATTTTCTTTTTGTACTAATGTCATCCCACATTTTGGGCATTTACCTGGGCTTTCGGTTTCTACTTCAGGGTGCATCGAACAAGTAAATATTGTAGTTTGATGATGACCTACTCCATGCTGCATAAACATTGCAGATATTATTTTTCCTTTATTTTTTGTTATAAAAGTTACTGTAACATAAAATGCGTTAGTGTTACTTAATTGAGCCACAAAGAAATCATCTCCTTTGGCTTGTAGTTTTGGTGTACTAATATTACCTGCCTTAGTCTTTAATACAATGGAAGCCTCAACATCTTTATTCAAAATTGCCCTAAAATTACCTTTATAGAGATAAAACATCAATTGGTCTTTTTTTAAGAATAAATTAGCAACCATCTCTATTTTATATTTACCTGCTTCTTTAACTTCTCCTCCATGAGGGGGTAATTTAGGTGCTATCATTTCTCCCCCGTCACCATGATTATGCTGAGCTTTAACATTTATAACACATAAAAAAGCAAATGTTATTATAAAAAATATTTTTACTATTTTTATCTTATTAATTTTTCTCATTTTAATAGAGAGGTAGAGCAAGTTGGTTCAGCGAAAAAATCGTCTCAAAACTCTAACCCAACTTAGCTCTTACCTCATTTATTTCCTAATAATCATCTGTTTAACAATAAGTTAATTTAAATAAATTCTTTACTTTTTTTATATTTTTTCATGTATTTGTCAGATATGGGTTTTACAGGATAACTATCCAAAATAGTATGAACAGCAGGATGAAGGTTGTTTTTCATTTCCGAAGGATTATACAAATCGGCTTGCACCACAGATGTCCATATTATTTTATTTAATATTCGGTCAATCACATTTAATGTAATAGTACTTTCGGTATAGCTAATAGTTTGAGTAGTGTAACCATAAGAGTAGTTGCTATTATAATTTGGTGGAAGATTGTAATTGTATTGATTAGAATATGGGCTATAATACGGATTGTTGGGAGAAGTGGCTGAATACTGATAAGGATTGTAGTTATAGATATTATCATATGGGGTATTATATGGATTATTGTTATACGAATTTTGGTAAGTATCGTATACTGGCACTTGTTCTGTTGTTTGTTTATCTTTTGATTTTATATCTAATTGTATTAACACATCAGGAGTATCTACATTCACAATCATTCCTCTCGCCATAAAACAATGTGAGAAATAATTTTTGGTATTATTCACAATAATTTGATTGTGATAAGGCACATCTTCCTCAACCTTATGAGGAAGCCAAGCAAATGTTTTATATTTATCGAACGCAATTGATTGGTCTTTATCAGTATAAATAACACTGTAAACATTGCATCCATACATTGAAAGCATAAAAAAAGTAAGAAAAAAAATAAGACTCCT
>CAZVEW010000240.1:0-3676 GCA_964625955.1 uncultured Vicingus sp.
TTATTTTTTACCACCAATAAAGGCATTTACACCTTTACTAACAACAAATTTACCATATTAATTAAGCAACAAAACCTTGCTCGTTTTGTAAAAACTAAACAAGCACTTTATGTTTGGTCTATTTATGGTAAAATATTTAAAATTAATAATCGGCAATTAATTCCAATGCCTTTTAATAAACTATTAGCTAAAAAATTATATAGTAGAATAATTAATTCCGTAATTTTTACCAACAACTGTTTTTATGTAAGCACTGTTATTGGCAACGAACTGCTAAAAATTGATTTAACAAAACAAACCATTGTTAACCTTACCGATTTTAAACATTATCCTTATTATGTTACCAAAATGGATAAGAAATATATTTCTGGCACCAACCAATTAGTAACCAACAAAAATTTATATATAAATATAGGCAAATCTCCCTATTCAATAACTTTAGCTGATAATATAACCTCATCAAAAACCAATATTTTACCATTAAAAGATAGTTCTTTTATTTTTACCAAACAACATGAAGTTATCCGTTTTAACAAATCAAAAGTTATGAATAGAATATTTACAGAAAAAAATATAGAAACTGTTTTTCAAGATAATGAAGGTAAAATTTGGTTTGCCTTAAATAGCGGAGGAGTAAGCTGTTACACAAATGCTGAACTTAAATCTAGCACTGTGGTGCGATATTTAGGCAATAAAACTATTATTTCTATTACGCAAGATAACAAAGAAAATATTTGGTTTGGGAGTTCTGGACATGGTGTTTATGAACTCGAAAAAAATAAACTTGCAAATTATTCAACACCTCATGTTTTTTCATCTACCAATACTAAAAATGAAAATATTACAAGTGCTCATATTATAAAAAATGTGCCTGTTTTAGGCAGCAATTCTAACAATATTTTACGTACAGATACCATTATTATCGACACCATTCCTCCCATTGTTTTTATTAATAAAGTAAAAATTAATGGTAAAGATACTGCCTCCTTAAATTATTACAAGCTATCTCATTATCAAAATAATATAGAAATTAATATAAGTGGTTTTATTAATAATCAATCAGAATTACAATTTAAATATATTTTAGAGGGTAAAGAGGTTAATTGGAATTATTCGGTTGATAGAAAAGTGTATTACAGTTCTTTAGTCCCTGGTAATTACACTTTTAAAGTATTTGCCATGAGTGATAATGGCTTGTGGAGTAAGCTTCCTGCAGTAATTAGTTTTAATATTTCGACTCCTATTTGGACTTCGATTTGGTTTATTACTTCTGTGCTACTTTTATTGATTGCTATAATTTTAATTATCACTTTTATAATTAATAAAAAAACACAATTTAAAAATAAAATTATTGAAGAAGGAAAAAGGAAGGTATTAATTTCAGAACTTCAAGCTTTACGTTCGCAAATGAACCCTCATTTTATTTTTAACACCTTAAGCTCTATTCAAAATTTTATTACAAAAAACGAAAGCAAAGAAGCCATCACTTACCTATCGAAATTTGCCAAACTCATGCGTGCCACATTAGAAAACACAAAAAAACAAACCATAAGTATTAAAGACGAGATTGAAACGCTCGATTTGTACTTACAATTAGAAAAATTACGTTTAAACAATAAATTTACTTACCGTTTTGAGGTAGATAAAAATATTGATAATCAGTTTGATAAAATTCCGTCAATGCTAATTCAACCTTATGTAGAAAATGCTATTTGGCATGGAATATCACCTCAACAAACCACAGGAGAAATCAGCATTACCTTCAAGTTGGTTAATGAAAACCTTATAAAATGTGTAGTTGAAGATAACGGTATTGGCAGAAAAAAATCGATGGAAATAAAACAGAAAAAGAACACCAAAAATTCTTTTGGAATGAGTATTACCAAAGAACGATTAGAAATACTAAACTCTCTAAAAAACAGCACTTTAAATATTAAAATTATTGATTTAATGGAGAATAACATCGCAAAAGGAACAAGAATAGAATTGTTTATTCCGTTGAACTAAAAATGATAAACCATGTATAAAGTAATTATTGTTGACGATGAAAAAGGATGTCAAGAAACATTAGAAAATTTAATATGCAATTTCCCTCAATTGCAAATTTTAGCCAAAACAGATAACATAATTGATGCTCAAAAACTAATTAAAACATTAAACCCACATTTGGTTTTTTTAGATATAGAAATGCCTACTGGCAACGGATTTGAGTTGTTAGAAAATATTTCACCCATAAATTTTGATGTTATTTTTACAACTGCTTACGACCAATATGCTATAAAAGCTATAAAATATAGTGCTTTAGATTATCTATTAAAGCCTATTAATCCTGAAGAGTTACTTAAAACAATTGAGCGATTTGAATCAAAAAAACATGACCAGAATTTAATTAATAATAAGTTTAAAACATTACTTAATAATATTGGTGCAGAAAATGCAAATCAAAAAATAGCTATACCTGATGGCGAAGGTTTAAATTTTATTAAAATAAAAAATATTATTCGTTTTCAATCCGAAGGGAGTTATACAAAAATGTATGTTGTTGGTAATCAGAAACCCACATTAATATCAAAACCCATTGGCGATTATGAGGAAATGTTGAGTAACGAATCTTTTTTTAGGCTACACCGTTCTCACCTTATTAACCTAGAGCATGTTAAAAAATACGTAAAAGGAGATGGTGGATATGTAGTAATGAGTGACGATTCAAACGCTGAAATTTCTAGACGAAAAAAGAATGAATTTATTCAGCAGCTAGCCGCTTTATAGTTCTTTTTTTTAATATTGCGTTAAAAAAAATGGTGATAATAATTATGGTTGTTCCCATGTAAAACCCAAAAGACATAGTTTCTGTTTTCGGCCAAATTAAAAGTGCTAAAATTATAGAATAAATAGGCTCTAGATTTACCGAAATGGTTACTGTATATGGTGATATTTTTTTCATTACCTCAACACTAACAACAAAAGCAAATGCCGTACAAATAACACCTAAAATTAACAGCCACTTTATGTCTGCAACAGGAATAATAAATTGTGAAAAACTCATTTTATTTGCAATAAGCAAATAAATAGAAACCACGACAAAAGCACCAAGCAATTCGTAAAAAGAAATCAACTTAGCATTAGTTTTTTTTATCAATACGCCATTTAATACAGTAAACCAAGATGCTAAAGCCGCAGAGCAAACGCTTAAAACCATGCCAACAATAAACTTAAATTCAAAACTAAAAATAAAGTATAAACCAACCATAATAATTAGCCCAAAAATAAATTCATAGCTTTTTATTTTGCGTTTAAAATGCAAAGGCTCTATTATTGATGTAAAAAGAGTAGTGCTAGAAAAACAAACTAAAGCTACAGAAACATTAGATTGTTTTATTGCCTCAAAAAAAGTAACCCAATGTACAGCTATAATTAACCCTACTAGCAATATTTTTAGTAATATTTTTTTATCAACTTTTAGCGAAAATTTTGTAATTAAAAAATAAATTGCCAACGAAACTAAAGCAATCAACACTCTATACCAAACCAACAAATAAGCATCTATTGAAATAAGTTTGCCTAGCACACCTGTTAATCCAAAAATTAATACCGTAAGGTGCAACCAAATATGAAATATACAAATAAAAAACATTTGTAGAAAAAATGAAGATAGTCGGGAAAAAAAAAAAAAAAA
>CAZVEW010000241.1:0-3638 GCA_964625955.1 uncultured Vicingus sp.
ATGGTAAAAGGATTTTTTAATAATTGATTAGAAAGTTGCCTAATTTTTGGTGGCATGGTAGCCGAAAACATCAAGTTTTGTCGTTCTTTTGGTAGTTTCTCAGCAATTTTAGTAATATCCTCATTAAAGCCCATATCTAACATTCTATCGGCTTCATCTAAAATAAAATGTTTAACGCCAGAAGTATCGAAATACCCCATATTTAAATGAGAAATAAATCTGCCTGGCGTGCAAACTACAATATCTGCCCCAGTGGTTAATGCTTTTTTTTCTGAATCGAAGCTTTGTCCATCTCCTCCTCCATAAATTGCAATAGAAGTAGCATTAGTAAAGTAGCTTAAGCCTTCAATTTGTTGATCTATTTGCATTGCCAACTCTCTGGTTGGGACAATAATAATGGTGCTTACTTTTTCTGAGCTACCTCTTTTGCAAATTACATTTAAAATTGGAAGGACAAAAGCTGCCGTTTTTCCAGTGCCAGTTTGTGCACAAGCAATAACATCTTTATTGCTCATAATCTCAGGAATGGCTTTTTCTTGAATTGGTGTTGGTGTATCAAATCCCATAGCATCGAGTGCTTCAATTACTTGAGATTGAAAGTTAAAATCAGAAAATTTCATGTATTTATTTAAAGTAATTTTTCAAAGGTAATAAAGTTGTTTAACTTAGTTGTTTATAATAAAATCTTTTGCTTGTCGATAAATTGACATTTTTTTACAACCTTTAAACTTTAATTTGTACTATTGGTTACGCTTAAAACAAGTTTATGGATTTTGAAAGTTTAGTTATTAAAGATTCAGAAAATTATGTGTTTGATTTGTTCAAGACTTCAGATACAGGCAAATTATTTTACCATAATTATAAGCACACCAATAATGTTTTTGAAGCCTGCAAAACAATAGGGATTGCTTTAAATCTTAAACAAAAAGATTTTGAAATCTTGCTTGTTGCTGCATTGTTTCATGATGTTGGTTATTTAAAATCGTATAAAAATCACGAAGATTTTAGCATTGAAGAAGCTGAAAAATTCTTAAAAACTGCCAACTTTCCACCTGAAAACATTATTAAAGTTGTTGGGTGTATCAATGCGACAAGGGAAATTACGAAACCCACTAATTTATTAGAAGAAATAATTTGTGATGCTGATTTAATAGGTTTGGGTAAAGATAATTTTTACACTAATTCGCGTTTATTAAAAGAAGAGAAATTTGCTGTATTAAATATAAATTTAACCCAGCAAGAATGGCTATTACAAGAAATATCCTTTTTTGAATCTCATCAATATTATACCAAATATGCTCAATTGCATTATACGCAGCAAAAAAACATCAATATTCTAAGCTTTAAAAAAGAATTAGAGAGCCTTCAAAAAAAAAACGCTAAAGAAAACGAAAAAACGAAAATTATAAGCAAAAAAAACAACTCAGAACGTGCTATTGATACCATGTTTAGAACAACCATGCGCAACCATATTAGTTTAAGTGCTATTGCCGATAAAAAAGCCAACATCATGTTAAGCATTAATGCTATTTTTTTATCCATCACGCTATCACAATTAGTACCAAAATTTAACAAACACGAAGAATTAATTATTCCTACAATTTTTATTTTAATTGTTTGCTTAGTTACCATAATTTTTGCTACACTATCCACCAATCCTAAAATTAATAATATAAAATTTTCGTGCGATGCCATTAAGAAAAAACGAATTAATTTGCTCTTTTTTGGTAATTTTTATCATTTAAATCTTACTGAGTTTGAGCAGAGTATTAAAGAAATTATGACTGATAAAAGTTATTTATACAGTGCCATGATTAACGATTTACACTCGCTAGGAACTGTTCTTGCAAAAAAGTATAAATATTTAAGATACGGTTACCTCTCTTTTATGTACGGAATGATTGCTTCTGTAATTGTTTTTAGTGTAGCCATTCTAACTAAGTAATATCCTCTCTTTCACAAATTTGTTTAAACTTAATTAACGATTTTTTAACGGCATTTCCCATTGCTTTTTCAAAAATAAACTTCTTTAAAAGTTTACTTTCATGGTGAATTTCTACTTTAAGTTTACATGAATTATTATCTGCTTTCTCTAAATAAAATAATTGTGTAAAGGCAGGATAAATTCCTGAAGCATTAATATTTTCGGCATAAATAATTTTATCATCAAAAACTTCATTTTTAGAAGTTGCTATGTGTAAAGTGTTTAAAGGTAAAACGCACTCATGACTTGTCCCAACCCTTTCAATTCTTTTATTATGATAATTTACTTTTTTTATGCCAACTACCCACTCTATTTTTCGTGGAATGGCTTTAAGTAAATTGTAAGCATTATCCATTTCACAATTAATATCTATGGTTAAAACAACAGGAAAATCAACCTGTATCAGTTCTTTTCTTTTAGGCGGAGGTGGCACCATTTTTAAAAGAGGTGCTAAATAGGTAAATTGATAGTTGATGTTTCCTACATTTTTATAACTAACCTGAGCTTGTTCTAAATTAACCCATTGAGGCAAATTTGTGCTTACCGTTTTTAGGTAAGAGTTTTCAGAAATAAGTAAATATTGATGTGCTGGAATATTGTTTTTCATTAACTTATGAATGGTGGTAACATCTGAACCCATCAATTGTAAATGTCCTGCAATATTTCGTTCAATAATACTTCCATAATGCACAACAAACTTTAAGGTTAAATTAGAAGTGTTAGCACAAGAACCACAATTACAAATTCTATCTCTTTCGTACAATCTAATGTGCTGATGAAAAGCTAAAAACATTTGTTCGCACTGTTGATATATTTCGGCTAAAGTTGGTTTAGCTCCTTTTTTGTAAAAGAAAACGGCATCGCCCTCAATTTCGGCAACTTTTAACCCTAAAATATTGTTCTTAATAATTATTTCTAATAATTCGGCAATAATATGTGCACTATGCACAATGCCTGTTTGATTTACAAACTTAGTAAAACCACTTATATCGGGGATAAACAACAGCGACTCTCTTAATACGTGGTTAGCTTTCAATTTTTATTTAATTTAGTAAACGAATATACAACTTTATAAATGTTTTTAATGTCAATGTGTTGACATGATAATTATTTCTTAATATTAGACCTTTGTAAGCTAAAAAAGAAACAGCTAATTTAACGCTAATAATGAAAAAATATTTTGATAGAGAAATAAGTTGGCTTTCCTTTAATTACAGGGTGTTGCAAGAAGCTATAAATCAAGAAGTTCCGCTAATTGAGCGACTACGATTTTTGGCCATTTATTCTTCTAATTTAGATGAATTTTATAGGGTAAGAGTTGCTTCTTACAAACATATTTTAAAGCTCCAAAAAGCAAATAATTTACCACAAGATGTGTATGTTAAAAAATTGTTAAAGAAAATACACAAGAAAGTACATGCACAACAAATTGAATTTGGGAGAATTTTTAACCAAGAACTTATTCCCGAACTAAAAAAACACCATATATTTTTAATTACCCAACATCAAATTAATGAAAAACAAGTTGCATTTTTAAAAACCTATTTCAAAAAAGAAATTTTACCTCATTTAAAAATAAAAGATTTACAAAATAAAAGAACGACTTTTTTAAAAAATAAAGGCATTTACTTAGCCATAGCATGCCTAACACCTG
>CAZVEW010000242.1:0-3617 GCA_964625955.1 uncultured Vicingus sp.
ATAAAAAATATTAATGTTTGGACTTATTTTTATTGTGTTTTATCTTTTTATGATAAGACCACAAATGAAAAAACAAAAAGAACAGAAAAAATTTAGGGAATCTTTAGAAAAAGGGACTAAAATTGTTACCATTGGAGGACTTCATGGTAGAATTGTTGGCATTCAAGATGCCACAGCAATAATTGAAGTTGAAGGAGGAAACAAATTGAAAATTGAAAAATCAGCAATTGCAAAAGAATTTTCGGCAGAAGAGTTAGAGAAAAAATAATTTGATTTGAAGACTTTAATATCAAATCTTAAACGAAAAATAGGTAAAGCTTCCTTTATGAGGGAGCTTTACGTTTTTCTATTTTGTTTTGTTTTAGCATGTTTCTTTTGGGTACTTAATTCTTTAGGCAACAGATATAAAACAGAAATTAAATTTGATGTTTACTATAAAAATATGCCTAAAAATAAAATTATTGTTAACGATTTACCATCTTCTCTAACACTAACCGTTAGGGGGTTAGGCTTCGATTTAATGTCTTACAAACTAAGATTTAACAAGCCTAAATTAAAAATAGATTTATCTTTATTAAAAGATAAAATATTACAAAAAAAATCAATTCAAACAATAATGCTGCCTACAAAATCCTTTCAGGCTAAAATTTTAATGCAGTTAGGAGAAAATATTGAACTGAAAAATATCTCACCAGAGACTATTCACTTTATTATTGATGAAAAAGTAAAAAAGAAAGTAAAAGTTATTCCTAAAATTCAAATCACCTACAAAAAACAGTACCAATTATTTGGTAAAATAAAAGTAGCTCCAGCAGTTGTTAGTATTTCAGGAGCAAAATCATTTATAGACACTATTAATAGTGTTAACACGGCCTATTTTCAATATGAAAATTTAGATAAAACAATTTCAGGAAGTGTTAGTTTTGATAGCTCTTATTATGCCAATAAAATTTCTTTTAGTACTAAAAAAATAGTATTATACATTCCTGTCGAAAAATTTACAGAATCTGCAACCTTGCTCACAATAGATTGTATTAATGTACCAGACAGTTTATTATTAAAAGCTATACCAAACGAAATAAAGGTTAAATATATGTTGCCCTTAAGCAAAATAGCGAATAAAAATAACACAAAATTAAAAGCCGTAATCGACTTTAATGATATTAATAACGACTTTAGCAACAAACTAAAAGTTAGTCTAACAGAATATCCAGCCTATTTTACATCCATTACTTTAAATCCTAAAAAAGTTGAATACATCCTTAAAAAAAGAAACTAATTACCAAAAAATAATTGGTATAACTGGCGGAATAGGAAGTGGAAAATCAACTATTTCAAAAATATTAATACATTTAGGCTACCCTGTATTTAACGCTGATAATGCCGCAAAACAAATAATTAACTCTGATAATGAAGCCATCAAAAGCATTAAAAATAACTTCGGAGAAATTTACCCAAACGATATATTAGACACAAAAAAATTAGCAAACTTAGTTTTTAATAATAAAAAGGCTTTGCAACAACTCAACGCCATCATTCATCCAAAAGTTAGTTTAGCATTCAAAAATTGGCTATTAAAACACAAATCTTCAAAATTTGTGTTTAAGGAGGCTGCAATCCTAATAGAAACTGGTGGTTATAAAAAATTAGATGGCTTAATTTTAATTGTTGCAGATAAATTAACCAGAATAAACAGAATTAAGCAGCGAGACAACATAAGTGAGGAAGATATTGCAAGTAGAATAAAAAATCAATTACCAGACAAAGAGAAGATACCTTTGGCTGATTTTGTTATTTTAAATAATACCGAGAATATGATTTTACCCCAAGTACTTGAAGTTTTATCTCAAATAGAAAATAAATAAAGTGTTCCTATTCCCTGTGTTTATTTCTTTTAAATTGACGAAAATCAGCGTCTTGAAATATTAAGTCTTGCGGTCTATTTTCTGTATAGTTAATAATATAGGACAAAATTTTAAAATTTTGTCCTTGTCTTTCTTGCCCTATATTTCGATTTTCCAAGTTTAATGGGTTTATTTTTAGGATATTTAACCGTAAAAGTTAAATCAATTGTTTTACTTTGGTTTGGTTCAATTTTATACAACCATTTTAATTCACCTGTTAAATCGTTTTTAATCGCTTTAGATATTTCTTCTGCATCAACTTCTATATCACTATCCTGAGAAACAGGTAATTGGTCTAAAACCTCAATGTTGATAGGTACTTTACGGTTGTTTTTTACCACCATTCTGTAAGCATGAGTTTCTTTTCGGTTAGCACCGATGTATTTTACGGCACTATAATCTTTTAATTTTGTACGAGTAAGCAAAACTTTTTTATCTCGTCCTAAAGAAATATCTAAAGTATCACTAACATTACGGGTTGAAATGTATGATTGTCCAACAAAAGTACCTGCAAAATAGATGTTGGCAGTCCCTTCAATTAAGTTTAAATCTTGCCAATTGGTAATTCTAGCCAACAAAAAAGCGTCTTTTTCTAGTTTTGGAACTGCATAATATTTGTATAAAGTTGGCAATTTATATTCTACAACATCTACAATGTAGGGTTTATCGTCAGAAGGAATGCTATAAGGTTTCTCTATTTTAAACTCGGCACTTAGTTCTGGCACAAACACACTGGCATAATCCGATGCAGGTATTTCGCTTACAGCATCATTTTGAGCGTTGGAATAAGCATTTTGAGCTAAACCTTGTTTATTCTCATTATAGATATATTGTCTTTTGTCTGCTTCAGGTTTTTGTTGATAAAGATTAGAATAGCTTCTTTTTCCTGAATAACTATAGGTATTGTTTTTATAATTCAAATACCAAGGAGTCATTTTTGGTTGTGTTGCACTAATGGTTGGATCGGCAGTAGATAATTTGAAATTGATATTTTTCCAATCGATATCGGTATTATTATAAACAAACGCTTTATACTCTAAATTAATAGGTTTATTAATATCTTCTGCTCTAATATCGTACGATGGAGTCCAACCTGCATTACTAACAATATATTTTAAATTAATTTCGGTTGTTTTGGCTACATTAGCATTAAGCAACAAGGTAATTTCTCCTCGCGAGTAGGTTGTTTTAGCGTTAAGTTGGTTTAATTCATTATTAATTCTAGAAATAATTTTTTTATTTTTATTTACGCTTCTATCAATTTTAGCTATGGCTTTATTAATTTCCATAATTCTAGAGCGAAATAAATCGGCCGCTTGCTTTAATTCTATAATAGAAACTCCTTTATCGTTTCCTCTAATAGATTTATTTTGCAGTAACATATCTTTTTCAATACTGTAAGCATCTTTATTGTTGTAATAAGCAATATTTTGTTGCTTAATTAAATCTAAAGAATCTTTTAGCTTTATTACTTTAGGTTTTTCTTTAACATTTGTTAAATAATTTATTCGGTGAGATATTGCCAATAGCTCAATATTATTTGTAGTTGTTACTTGAATATTTGTAGGATTAAATTTGGGAGATAAACCAGTAAAAACAACTTTTGTTCTGCCTTTTACTAGCGTTACTTTTTTAGTTCGATGTATTTCTGCACCATCCAAATAAATAATAGCAGATTTAATTTTAGTGGTTACTTTTTGTACTTTTTCTGTT
>CAZVEW010000243.1:0-3545 GCA_964625955.1 uncultured Vicingus sp.
TTCATGCCCAATTTGCGGAATGGATTTAATTCCCTTAGCACCAAGCGAAAGTGCAGAACAAAAAACATATAAAGAGTTAGTGAAAAAGATGATAATTTCAACAGCTTTTTCATTGCCTGTATTTATTATTGCTATGGGCGATTTAATGCCTGGAAATCCTCTCGGCAAACTAATGAGCCAGCAAAGTTGGAATTGGGTGCAATTAGTTTTAACACTCCCAGTGGTTTTTTATGCTTGTTGGATGTTTTTTGTAAGAGCTTGGAAATCCATTATTACATGGAACTTAAACATGTTTACTTTGGTTGGAATTGGCACAGGCGTTGCTTTTCTATTTAGTGTAGTAGGCATGTTTTTTCCTGATGTTTTTCCTGATGAATTTAAAACAGAATCAG
The DNA here is from genome assembly GCA_964625955.1 of uncultured Vicingus sp. Lineage (GTDB taxonomy): Bacteria > Bacteroidota > Bacteroidia > Flavobacteriales_E > Vicingaceae. Next base: position 393 of record CAZVEW010000243.1, read on the forward strand.
GAACAGTACAGCTCTACTTTGAAGCGGCAGCGGTTATTTTAACTTTGGTTTTGCTAGGGCAGCTATTAGAAGCAAGAGCACACAGCCAAACTAGTGGAGCAATTAAAGAACTGCTAAAAATGGCACCTTCTGAGGCTACACTAATTGAAGATGGAGAAGATAAAGTAGTTTCTATCCACAATATTAAGGTGGGTAATCTGCTTCGTGTAAAACCTGGCGATAAAATTCCTGTTGATGGAAAGATTACTGATGGCAATAGCAGTATAGATGAATCAATGATTTCTGGAGAACCAATTCCTGTTGATAAAAAAGAAGGAGATAAAGTAAGTTCTGGTACTATAAACGGAACAAAATCTTTTGTAATGATTGCCGAAAAAGTTGGTGCAGATACCTTACTTGCTCAAATTATTCAGATGGTAAACGATGCCAGTCGTTCACGAGCCCCAATCCAAAAATTAGCCGATACTATTGCTAAATATTTTGTGCCAATTGTAATATCAGTCTCCTTAATTACATTTGGCGTTTGGGCAGCTTTCGGACCAGAACCAGCGTATGTTTACGCATTTGTAAATGCCATTGCAGTATTAATTATTGCTTGTCCTTGTGCTTTAGGTTTAGCAACTCCAATGTCGGTTATGGTAGGTGTAGGTAAAGGAGCTCAATCGGGTGTTTTAATTAAAAATGCCGAAGCCTTAGAAACAATGAACAAAGTGAATGTATTAATAACAGACAAAACAGGAACCATTACAGAAGGGAAACCATCTGTTAATAAAGTTTTTGCTACTGATGGTTATGATGAAGCAAATTTATTACAACAAATTGCTTCATTGAATCAATACAGCGAACATCCACTAGCAGAGGCAGTTGTAAAATATGGGAAAGAAAAAAAAGTTCAATTAATTGAAGTAAAAGATTTTGAAGCAGTTGCAGGAAAAGGAGTTGTTGGAACAGTAAATGGCAAGAAAATTGCTCTTGGAAATATTAAATTAATGGAAAAATATAGCATTAATGTGCCAGATGAGCTAAACAGCAAAATTGTAGCCGAACAAAAATTGGGGAAAACAGTTTCTTACATTGCTGTAGGGGAAAACGCAGTTGGCTATGTAGCCATTTCTGATGCAATAAAAGAAACAAGTAAAAATGCAATAACTGAGTTAATAAATAAAGGGGTTGAAGTGATAATGATGACTGGTGATAATGAGAATACAGCCAAAGCTGTTGCTAATGAATTGCATTTAAGCGATTTTAAAGCAGGATGTTTGCCAGAGGATAAACTTAACATGATTAAAGAATTACAAGCCAAAGGAAAAATAGTAGCTATGGCAGGAGATGGTATTAACGATTCGCCCGCATTAGCACAATCTGATGTTGGTATTGCAATGGGAACAGGAACAGATGTAGCCATAGAAAGTTCTGAAATTACCCTAGTTAAAGGAGATTTACGAGGTATTGTAAAAGCAAAAAACTTAAGCCATGCTGTGATGAAAAATATTAAACAAAACCTGTTTTTTGCTTTTATCTATAATGTGTCTGGTGTGCCAATAGCGGCAGGTGTTTTATACCTTATAAATATAGAAGTCTTACTTTCGCCAATGATAGCAGCAGCGGCCATGAGTTTTAGTTCGGTTTCTGTAATTGCTAATGCCTTAAGATTAAAGGCGATTAATATTAATTAAAACAACTAGACATGAAATTTTCAATAAAATACTATTTAATTACTATAGGTATTGTTTTGAGTGTTCAAGCTAATGCACAAGATGTATATCGTACCCAAAATGGAAATATGGTAATAACAGTTGTTTCTGCAGATACCGTACTCAAAATAACAAGCAAAGAAGTACTCGTTTTATTAAACTATGAAAATGCTAAGTTTAAAATGAAAATGGATAAATCTACTTTTATTACAGGCATTGATTCATTAGATAAAAAACTAACCTTAATGAAATATGAAATTATTGAATTTAACGGAAAATTAGATGTAGATTATATTAACACTAAAGGACATCCTCCCATTGATTTCGAAGTGAAAGGAATATTATCTACCAATCAAAACGAAATAAAAGGGGCTGGTCACCTAGAGCACATATCTAGTCACGGAACATATTCCTGTCTATTAACGATACAATTTAACCTTAAAAAAAGTGATTTGGGCTTCGGTGACATTGGAATTGATATAAAAGATGACATTCAAATAAATATTGTACAAGCGGTATTAAATAAACCAAATGATGAATAAAGATGCCATTTATAATAAGAAATGTAATTTTATCATAATAAATAAGTGTAATAAAGCACTTATTTCGTATATTTGGTAGTTGGCGTTCATTAAACCTAACGAAAAAAAACATCTTAAAAACTTGGAAAATGTTATCTTTTAAGTTAACTTCGCTGAATGATTAGAAAAATAATTTTCTTTGAAAATCATTTTATTGAGTTTTATCAAAAACAGAATTCAAAGGTCAAAGGAAAAATTCAATATACTTTTGAATTAATAAAACAAGTGGATAGAGTTCCTGAAAAGTTTCTCAAACATTTAATTGGAACAAATGGGCTGTATGAAATTCGGATTGAATATCAATCTAATATTTATAGAATATTTTGCTGTTTTGATAGAGAAAAATTGGTAGTGCTTTTTAATGGATTTCAAAAGAAAACACAAAAGACACCAAAAAAGGAACTTAAAAAAGCGACAAAGTTAATGGAGAAATATTTTCATCAAAAAAACAAAGAAAATGGATAAATATAAAAACATAACAAATTTTGAACAACTCATTGAAGTTGAACATGGAAAAACAGGAACTGAAAGTAGAAATCAGTATGAGGAAAATGCTCAAATGTTCATTATTTCTGAAATGTTAAAAGAAGCTCGAAAAGAAGCGAAAATGACACAAGAGCAATTAGCAGAAAAAACAGGGACAAAAAAAAGTTATATTTCTAAATTAGAAAACGCTAAAGGAAATATCCAACTTTCTACTTTGATTAGAATTTTTGAACAAGGATTAAATCGGAGAATTGGGCTTACATTTCTCTAAAAAAATAACGACACGCCAACACTCTGTATATTGCATTTTGGTCGCGAGCAGTTGTAACTTCTTGACAATTTGGTAAGTAAATGCCATTCATTTTGTAAGTGCTTTCTATTGGCTTTGCAAA
>CAZVEW010000244.1:0-3509 GCA_964625955.1 uncultured Vicingus sp.
GAGCAGCAATAACTTTGACGACAGAGACGAACTTCTTTCGATAGTACGATTGCATAATACTCAAAAATTAAATATAAATTTAAACAAATATAATAACGGCATTTATTTAATAAAATTTACCGACCAACAAGGTAGCAGTACTTATAAAATTATAAAACAATAATGAAAACACTAATCACCATCATTTTTTGCGTCATCTCTTTTACAACAATAGCTCAAAATCAAAATTTATCTAACGGTGTTGTTTTTGATGGCGAACCCTATTTAGCCATTAACCCAAATAATTCTCAACATCTAGTTGTCGCATGGATGGGCTGGAAATTCAATAATAGTATCACCATAAAAATACGCACAAGTTTCGATGCTGGACAAACATGGAGTACTACCACCAACATTCCTCATATAGTAAGTGGTTACCAATCTGCCGACCCTTCTTTGGCTTTTGATAACAATGGCAACCTATTTTTATGTTTTATCGATTACAAAATATCTCCAGTCGCAGGTGCTGTTTATGTTGTAAAATCTACCAATGGAGGTTTAAATTGGGGAACTCCTATTGAAGTTATTAATGTAAATTCCAATGGCACTCAACAGCCTGTTGATAGACCGTGGATGTCAATCGATAATTCTGGTGGAACAAATGATGGCAATATATATGTAACCACCATGAATCCTAATGTATTTGGACCAGTTCCTGCCCCGTACCACCCTTATTTGATTCGGTCAATAGATGGTGGAGCATCTTTTGAACCATGGAAATATCTTGATACAACAGGTTGGCTAGCTGGCAGCCTTATCCCACAACCTATGCCCACTAATTGCGTGTCGGCTAACGGCACATTTTATGCCGTTTACCCAAGTTATGTACCTGCTCAAAATTTATATGCACAATACATTATTGCATCATCAAATAATGCAGGTAATTCTTTTAACCACAACCAAAGTTTGGTAATTACAAATGCTAATACAGATACTTTGCCAAAAAAAGGATATAAACTAATTGCCGACCCAGCCAACCAAAACCATTTAGTATTTGCTTATCCTAATTTCGATAATGGCGACCTTGATGTTTACATTGCCGAAAGTTTAGATGCAGGATTAACTTGGTCAACACCAGTGAGGGTAAATGACGACCCAATAGCCAACAATAGAATGCAAGATTTAATTTGGGCTGATTTTGATACCGATGGTGATTTATTAGTTACTTGGCGTGATAGAAGAAATGCACCAGATTCAACCTATAAAGTAAGTACTGAAATTTATGCTGCTGTACGCTGGAAAACGTCAAGTAGTTTTTCTGCTAATTTTACGTTAAGCGATTCGAGTGTTGCTTATAATAGTGTATTAGAGAATAGTGGCAACGATTTTATGTCGTGTAAAATGATAAACGATACGGTTTATGCTGTTTGGGGAGATACCCGCGATGGCAATTTAAATATTTGGTTTACACGTAAAGATTTAAGTGGTGGCAATGTTGCTGTTGCAAAATTAGCCACTAATATTGAACCTATTTCTTTTTATCCTAATCCGACAAATAAAATAATTCACATTAACTTAGGAAATAACAATTTAAAAGATGCCACACTGCAAATTACCAATGTACTCGGAAAAGTTATTTACCATAAAAACATAACAACACAGAACAGCACAATAGATGTTAGTAAATATAAAAATGGTGTTTATTTTATTAGATTTAGTAACAAAAAAGGAAGTAAAGTTTTACAACTTATAAAAGAGTAAAGTTTTTTATATTTTTGCTTATACTCTATTTTTTTACTTGCCAATAATAGCCGCTTCCATCAATATTAATGAGTTCTTCTGTTATTCCATTTTTATCTCTAAAATCATGGACTGCCTTTTTGCATGCTTCTATCATGCCATAATCATCAATAATTACAAAACCTCCTGGAGAAATTTTGTGGTATAAATTAATTAGACTATCCATGGTAGATTCATACATATCTCCATCTAAACGTGCTATGGCAATTTTTGTTATGGGAGCAGTTTTAAGGGTGTCTTTAAACCACCCTTTTAAAAATTTAACATTTTTATCTAACAAGTTAAACCGATTAAAATTTTGTTGTACTTGCTCTAATGAAACCCTTAATTGTTCTATAGAATACAAATCATCTCCTTTATCTTCAGGGTATAGTTGGTCGTTAGGTTTTGGCAAACCTTCAAATGAATCTGCAACCCAAATGGTTCTATTCTTATCTAAAATATTAAATAAAGCTTTAGCAAAAATACAAGCACCGCCTCTCCAAACACCAGTTTCAATAAAATCACCTTCTACATTATTTTTAACTACGCTCTCAATACAAAATTGAATGTTATTTAACCTTTTAGTTCCTATCATGGTGTAACCATTAATTGGCCAGCCTTGTCCTGTTTCTCTTTGTTTTACACCTTGTTCGTTAACACCAGTAATAATTAAGTCTTTTTTTGCAAGGGTATTAATTAAAGAATTAATAGCAAATCTTTTTACAAAATTACTTCTATGTGGTGGATATGGGGTTAGCTGAAATCTATTAGCATTATCAATATCAACAATAACTTCTTTTAAAAGTTTAATATAGTTTTTTTCGCTGTCTGTCAAATTAAATTATTTTTTTCTGTTGTTTTTTAATTGTTTAAGCAATTTTTTGCAAAAAGTTTAGGTTATTTTTTTTTCTATAAACCTCATCTTGCCCAATTTTTTTTATTCTTTTAAAACCATTTGCAATCATAAAATTATTTATATCTTCCGTTTGGTAGTTATTTTCTACAATAAAGATATCTATATCAAAATCGTTAAAATTAATGGTTTTTAAAATCTTTAATTCATTTCCTTCTGTATCAATGGTAAAAAAATCAATTTTATTAAGCTCATTTTCTTTTAATATTTTATTGATATTGAAACACTTAACTTCAATTTCTTCTTTGCTTCCTCCATATTCTTTTATTTCCCTATCAATTCTTTTTAAATGTCTTACGTCATAATCATTAAGTAAACCACTTAGCATCTCAGTATCAACAAATTCTCCTTTAACACGTAAAAATTTTTCTGTGCCTATCTTTTCAGAAATACAACCATTTATTTTAATACAATTTCGGGCATTACATAATTTTTTAAAGATTTCAGGAATAGGTTCAACACAAACACCTTTCCAATGTCTTTGTTCTTCAAAGAAATAACTATTGCTAAATGTTATGCCATCGTGTGCTCCAATATCTACAAAAATGCCCTTTTCTTTTCTTTTAAAAAGTTTATCTAAATATTTATCTTGTTCGTATTGCCCGTAATATTTCATTGTAACAATGTTAAATTGAAGAATGCAAAGGTATTTAATTCTGTGAATTAAACTATTAAGCTAATTGATTTACTTGCTGAACCAAAAATAATTATTACTTTCGAGGTGTAAAAAATTAAAAGAAAAAGAATGAGTAAAAATAAATTAATAGCTTTAGGAATTGTCGCTGTATTATTCACCTTTCCTTTTCATTATGGATACCTAGCAATTAAGGGTAAC
>CAZVEW010000245.1:0-3503 GCA_964625955.1 uncultured Vicingus sp.
AACTGTTAATTCCAGCAGGCTCATCAAGTTTTTTGAATCTTTATTAATAAAAGAAGGTAAAAGTTCAAAAAACTCTTTCGGAGCCTCAAATATTTTGGGTTTTATTATTTCATCTGTTTCAATATCTTCCCCGTATATTTTCAAACACGCCGGCATAATTTCGTTACTATCATAAGCTGTAATTAATTTGGCTGCAGTTTTTTTATATCTAACATCCGCTTCATCGATTGTGTCAAGAATTAAATTTTTCATTCTTTCATCGAATGGTATATCTAAATTGAATTTTTCTTTCAAAAAGAATATCGCTTCTATAATTGGCCAAATTAATGGACCATTTAATTCTGCCAGCACTGAAATAAGAAAAAACAATGTTTCTTCATTTCCTATCATTCCCAAGCTTTCAATCATTGAAAATTTTGTTAAGTCATCTTCAGCTTGAAAATTTGAGGTTATAAAATCTAGAGCTTTTGAAGAGCCTATCTTACCAATTGCTTCAAAGATAGTTGTCTTATATAGTTCGTTGACATCATAAAAAGATATTATCGTATCAAGTGCATCTTGATATTTTAAATTACCGAGCGATTCGATGCACGCCAGTATAACGTTTTCGTCTTTGTTTTTTTGTAATATATCTAATATTGCAGGAGCAGCTTTTTCATCACCTATTAGACCTAATAAATCAACTAAAAATTTTACATCCTCATCATTTGCATCTTTGAGGCTATTTAGCATTGCTTCTACTGAAGAACTGCCTAATTTTAAAAGTATCTCACCAGCAAGGTTTCTTGTATTAATGTTTTCCGATGAGATATACTTAACTAAATTGGAAGGTATGTCCGGGTTTGAGTTTGATGAAAGCATATAATCAACAGAATTCCGAACACCTTTATCCGGATCGCCAACCATACTACATAAAATTTTTATCACTTCTTCACTAAGGTCTTCATTTATTAAAGATTCAATAGCAGAACTTCTTTCCGAAGGGTCCTCTGATTTTAGATTCATTATAGGATTCACCTGTAAATTCTCAATTTGGATATCTTTTGAATCACTCAAAATTATAATTTCCTTATTTTATATTTTTAATAAAAGAACCTTTAATTACTATTATCGAACTTTTTTTTAATATTTTTAATCCTTTAACCGACAGATAATTTGTTGTTTTTTAATCAAATTTAGTGCCGTTAATAAATACTGAATTATGTGTTTAATTTGATTACAATTTATATCTATCTGTATAATATTAACCAACTGGAAGAAAAACGATGGCATTAAAAACCCTGATTTAATTACAAATTAAACCAGGGTTTATAGATTGAAATAAATTTCTAATAGATTATACACTATCTAAATTGGTTTTCGAATTTTACAATTTTCTTATTCTCTTTTTAAGAGAGGACCGAGGTGAGATCCTAATAAATTAATAATCCGAAAACCAATTTCTAATAGATTACATTATTTCAATAAGTACAAAATTATATTACAACAGATTAATTGTTTTTATACTCAGCAACAAATGCGTGAGATGTTTCCTCAATATTTTCAACATTATCAACCTTGAAATGACCAACTAACCTTTCAAGGTTTTGTGTTAATCCACTTAGGTCCTCTGTAGCGTGCGCAATTTGCTGCGTACCACTTGCACTTTGTTGAGTTACACTACTAATAGATTCAATATTTCTACTAATCTCTTCGGCAGTAGCAGATTGTTCTTCACTAGCTGCGGCTACAAGTGCAACAACATCCGAAACCTTTTGTGCGTTTGTGATGATTTCATTTAGGGCTTCACCTGCTTTATTTGCCAGAGCTTTACCTTTATCAACTTCTTCTCTTCCTTGGTTCATAGATTGAACGGCATCGCTTGTATCTTTTTGAATTTTCTTTATCATATCGGCAATTTCTTTTGTAGCTTTTGTTGTACGTTCTGCTAATTTTCTTACCTCATCAGCTACTACTGCAAAGCCTCGGCCCTTTTCGCCTGCTCGAGCTGCTTCAATTGCAGCATTTAATGCCAACAGGTTGGTCTGGTCTGCGATATCGTCAATTACTTGAATTATTTCTCCTATTGCGTCACTACTTTTTCCCAAAGTTTCCACTGTTTCCGCTGATTCTTTAACTACTTCGGCTATTCTTTCCATTCCTTTTATAGTATCTTCTACCACCTGCCCGCCTAATTTTGCCTTGTCACCGGAACCCTTCGCATTTTCGGCAGCTATAGTAGCATTTTTTGTATTATCTAAAATTGTTTGGGTCATTTGTTCAACCGAACGTGCAATTTCAGATACTTGCTGTGTTTGTTCTCCGGCACCCGCTGCCATTTCTTCAACACTTGCGGAAATTTGATTTGCAGCACTTGCGGTTGCCAGCACAGCTTCTCCTACTTTCCGCAATGCATCGGAAAGTGATTTGCTAACTGTATTAATATTATTTTTCATTAACTGATGATCACCTTTATAGTTACCCGAAACCCTTATTGTAAAATCACCATTTGCCATTATTTTAAGAACATTTGCCGATTCATTAATAGGTGCGGTTACTGCATCAAGAATTGAATTTATCCCTTCAAGAAGTTTACCCCATTCACCGTCAAAGTCGGCTGACTTACTACGGAGACTCATATCTCCATTTTTATTAGCATTTATTAAATTGTTTGTCTCATTTAATAAAGCTTCGATAGTATCTATTTCTTTATTAAAAGCAATTGATAGGGCATCTTTTTCCGATGTAGGTGTAACTTTGCTTATTACACCTGAAGCAATTTGTTCCGCTGCTAATATTTTATCTTTTTGAGCTTTTTGTAGTATCCTTAAGGATTCGGTTAATTCACCAATCTCATCTTTAGATTTTTGAATAATCTTTAATTCATAGTTCCCCAGAGCAAACTCTTTAACTATTTCTTTAAGTTTGTTTAGCGGTTTGGTAATTGCCGGTGCTAAAAAGAATACACATATCAAAAATACAATACTACCGGCTAATGCTCCGGCAATAGTAAATACCAAAGAAGTAAAAACCGATTTTTTAATATTTTTATCAAGTTGCTCAGCTTTTAACAATAACTGCTTTTGAACATTATCAAATTTTCTTTGCAATTTTACTCCGACCTCTTCACCCGATGAGGTGGCTATATCGGCAGCCATATCATAGCTTTGTGAAGCAGATGCACTTAGAATTGCATCTGCAACCAAATTTTTATAATCGTTCCATATTGTTTTCACATCAACAATTTGTTTTTTAAAACGCTCGTCCAGGTTTGTTTTTAACAGGGAATCAACGGATGTATCAATAGACTCTTTTAAGATATTATATTCATCAGCATTTTTACTAAACTTACTAGCAAATGCAGGCATTGAAAATTGCATCATAATAAATTGTGTACGCTGAAAATTGGAATAAACATTATTTATTTGTTCTTCTGGATTAACGTAATCATTAAAAACTTTATCTTTAATTTTTCCCATTTTATTTATTTGTAAATAACTAACGGTTAAAATAATTGTGGAAAT
>CAZVEW010000246.1:0-3496 GCA_964625955.1 uncultured Vicingus sp.
GTGTCGGTGAAGGAAATGGCATTAAACCACATACGTGTCCCGCTTATAATTAGAGGCTCTAAAATTCGGGTTAAATATTTGCTACCGTGTTAACATAAAAAAAACCTCATCAAATTGATGAGGTTTTTTTATGTTACTAACCCAACAGCAATTAATCGGAATTTTTATTCCTTTTAAATTGATGATGATTAGAGTCTTAAGTCTTACGGTCTATTTCCGTCTAGTTAATAATTACATCATACCAGGCATTCCTCCGCCCATTCCACCCATTGGAGGCATAGCTGCTGCACTAGTAGCTTCTTCTGGTTCATCAGTAATTACACATTCGGTAGTTAGCAACATCGATGCAATAGATGCAGCATTTTCTAAGGCAATTCTTGTTACTTTTGTTGGATCAATAATTCCTGCTTTATACATATTGGCATATTCTTCTGTTCTAACATTGTAGCCAAAATCAGCTTTTCCTTCTTTAATTTTTTGAACCACAACAGCACCTTCACCTCCAGCATTGCTAATTATTTGCCTTAAAGGTTCTTCTAATGCTCTTCTAACAATTGCAATTCCTGTTGTTTCATCATCATTATCGCCTTTTAATCCTTGTAATCCTTTTTCTGCTCTAATTAAAGCAACTCCTCCTCCGGGAACAATTCCTTCTTCAACAGCAGCTCTTGTGGCAGCGAGTGCATCATCAACTCGGTCTTTTTTCTCTTTCATTTCAACTTCGGTAGAAGCACCAACATAAAGTACGGCAACACCGCCAGCTAATTTAGCTAACCGTTCTTGTAGTTTTTCTTTGTCGTAATCGGAAGTAGTTGTTTCTATTTGGGCTTTAATTTGACCAATTCTAGCTTTAATGTCTGCTTTTTTACCAGCACCATTTACAATGATTGTATTGTCTTTATCGATGGTAATTTTTTCGGCAGTACCTAACATCTCTAAAGTGGTATTTTCTAATTTAAATCCTTGTTCTTCAGAAATTACGTTAGCACCAGTAAGAATTGCTAAATCTTCTAACATGGCTTTTCTTCTATCACCAAAGCCAGGAGCTTTTACGGTAGCAATTTTTAATCCTCCTCTAATTTTATTTACCACTAATGTTGCAAGTGCTTCTCCATCAACATCTTCTGCAATAATCAATAAAGGTTTACCAGCTTGAGCAACGGGTTCTAAAATTGGTAATAAATCTTTCATGTTAGAGATTTTCTTATCGTAAATTAAAAGATAAGGTTGTTCCATCTCTACAATCATTTTTTCTGCATCAGTAACAAAATAAGGAGATAAATAACCTCTGTCAAATTGCATACCTTCAACAATATCGACAGTAGTTTCTGTTCCTTTTGCTTCTTCAACAGTTATCACTCCTTCTGTTTTAACTTTAGCCATGGCTTCGGCAATTAAACTTCCTATCGTTTCATCATTATTGGCTGACACCGTGGCAACTTGCTTAATTTTTTCGTTATCGGTGCCAACACTTTTTGAAATGTTTTTTAGTTCTGTGGTAACTGCTGAAACAGCTTTATCTATGCCTCGTTTTAAATCCATTGGATTGGCACCTGCAGCAACATTTTTAAGCCCAACGGTTATAATAGATTGAGCTAAAATGGTTGCTGTTGTGGTTCCATCACCTGCGTCATCGGCAGTTTTGCTGGCTACTTCTTTTACCATTTGAGCTCCCATGTTTTCGATAGCATCTTTTAATTCAATTTCTTTTGCTACCGTAACACCATCTTTGGTAATGTGAGGTGCTCCAAATTTTTTATCAATAATTACATTTCTTCCTTTTGGACCTAATGTAACTTTTACTGCATTGGCTAGTTTATCAACGCCTTTTTTTAGTCCGTCTCTAGCTTCTACTTCAAATTTTATGTCTTTTGCCATTTTTTTTTAATTTTAAATTGGATATTCCGAGATTAAAAATTAATCTCTAATCAATTAATTAAGTTAATTTTTAATTTACACGATTGCGAAAATATCTGATTCTCGCATAATTAAATAATCTTTTCCTTCTACAGTAATTTCTGTTCCTGCATATTTTCCATAAAGAACAATGTCGCCTTCTTTTACGGTCATTGGCTCATCAGACTTACCATTACCAACAGCTAAAATTTTACCTTTTTGTGGCTTTTCTTTTGCTGTGTCAGGAATTATTATTCCTCCAGCAGTTTTTTCTTCTGCAGCAGCAGGTTCAACAATCACTCTGTCTGCAAGTGGTTTAATTTTAATTGACATTTTACTTAATTTTTAGTGAATAAATAAATTTCTTTCGTGCAGCTATCGTCATATATTATGCCAATTAAATTTTAACTTTTATTTAAGACAATTTTACCGAAATGGAATAAAAAAAAGTGTCAGTTTAAGCTTTAAACTGACACTTTTTCATTTTACAATAACCTAATAATTATTTTGGCTGTGCTTTTTTATCCTTTGGGTTGGTTGGATTTGCAGAGCTAGGATTACCGGCTAAGTTAGGTGCTATTACTGGAGCGGCTTTTTCATCAATTAATTCTTGAATTTTCGATTCTCCTGTATTTGTGCTATCTGTAGAAGTACTAGTTGGATTTACTGCAGCAGAAGCTATACTTAAAATCACTAGGGCAATACCTAAAGTCCATGTTGCTTTTTCTAAAAAATCGGCTGTTTTTCTTACGCCCATTACTTGGTTGTTTGAAGAAAATGCTGCATCTAGCCCTCCTTTTGGGTTTTGAATGAGTACGATAAGCAACAATAACACGCATATTACTATTACTAAAATTGTGATTAGTGTAAACATTATTTTAATTTTTGTTTTAAAATTTTAATTTGGTTCGCAAAATAACTCTTTTTTTTTGGATTTTTCAAACTTAATTTTTCATAAGTATTAATTGCTGCTTGATAGTTGCCTTGCTCGACATGAATAAGTGCTAAAGTTTCGCTTACCAGTCCATCGTTATCTACAACACTAACTCTTGCCATATTTACAGGTGAATAGAAGGCTGTTTTTTTTGGTTTTATTTTAGGGTTTTCTTGAATAAATTTAGCTATTAAATCTACCTGTTTCAGGGTTTTTTCTTTGGCTTGTTTATCGTTATTAATAGGTTCTTCATTAAAATATTTTAACCAATCTGAGAAAGTATGTGTTATGTTTGGGTTAAACCGATTAACTTTTGTTTCTTCTTTTTTATTTTCTAAAATAGAAGGGATTTCCTCAATTTCTGATGACTCTAATAATATTTCGGCACTTATAGCTTCGCTTAAATAGTTTTTTTCTAAATCATCTAATGGGGTTTTTATTTCTTTTTTACTTTCTGTTTTCTTTAAAGAAATTGTTTTTTGTTCTTCTACAACAGCTTGTTTTTCTTTTTTTACTTCTTGATGCAATTGCTCAAACAATCTTTTTCTATCCGTACAATAAGTTGCTGCTTTTTTTAATTGCTCATCAAATAAAATACTATTATTTTTGTTTAATTGATAAGCATACATTAATTGTGTTGTTTGGCAATAAGGAAATTCATCAACA
>CAZVEW010000247.1:0-3445 GCA_964625955.1 uncultured Vicingus sp.
ATATATTTTAAATTTTATAATAAATTTTTAATCTAGCGAAAGTAGGTAAACCGATAAAAATAAACAATGATTTTAGGCATGTTAATCAAAAAAAGAAATGCTTTGTCAGCTAAAATCCGAAACTTGACGAAAATAATAGTAATAAATATTTTTTACTCAATGAATTTTATACATTTGTCAGCCGTAAAATGGTAAAGCTTAAATTATAATAATGAAAGAATTACTTGATAAGTTTGAGAACAAGCAACCCGAAATAGTGTTTGAATGGAAAGATGCAGAAACTGAGGCTGAAGGTTGGTTAGTTATTAATTCACTTAGAGGAGGAGCTGCTGGTGGAGGAACGAGAATGAGACTTGGCTTAGATAAACATGAAGTTACTTCGTTAGCAAAAACCATGGAAGTTAAATTCACTGTTTCTGGTCCACCCATTGGTGGTGCTAAATCTGGCATTAACTTTAACCCAAGAGATCCGCGAAAAAAAGGGGTATTAGAAAGATGGTACAAAGTAGTTACCCCTTTTTTAAAGAGCTACTATGGCACAGGAGGAGATATGAATGTAGATGAAATTCATGAAGTAATTCCAATTACAGAAGCTTACAATGTGTGGCATCCACAAGAAGGAGTTTTAACAGGACATTTTAACCCTACCGAGATTCAAAAAATTAATAAAATATCTCAATTAAGAAAAGGCGTTTTAAAACCAATTGAAGATGTGAATTTATCTCCCGATCCTAAGCGTAAGTTTGTGGTTGCTGATATGATAACAGGTTTTGGTGTTGCAGAAGCTGTTAAACATTATTACAATATTTATACAGATAATGATTTAAAAGGGAAAAAAGCCATTATTCAAGGCTGGGGAAATGTAGCTTCGGCAACAGCTTATTATTTTGCCCAAGATGGGGTAAAAATTGTTGGAATTATTGATAGGGAAGGAGGATTAATTAATAAAGATGGATTTTCATTTGAAGAAATACGTGAACTATATTTAAATAAAAAAGGTAATGCCTTATCAAGTAACAAAATAATCCCATTTGATGAAATAAATGATAAAATTTGGGATTTGGAAGCAGATATATTTATTCCCGCAGCAGGTTCAAGATTGGTAGAAAAAAAGCAAGTGGAAAGGCTAATAAATGCAGGTTTAGAAGTGATTTCTTGTGGTGCAAATGTGCCTTTTGCCGATAATGAAATATTTTTTGGGTTAATAGGAGAATTTGCCGATGAAAAAATAAGCGTTATCCCCGACTTTATAGCTAATTGCGGTATGGCAAGGGTTTTTGCCTATTTAATGGAATCTAATGTCGATTTGTCTGACAAAGCAATATTTAACGATGCCTCAACAACAATTAAGCAAGCTTTAATTAATGCTAATAAAAATAATAACTCAAAAATAAATATTGCTAAAACAGCATTCGAAATAGCTTTAAAGCAATTAATTTAAAATAATTTAAACCTAAAAAATAGAATTATGCTTATTATAATGTCAATTATTTTTATTCTAGGTTATGTTGCGATAGCTTTAGAACATCCTTTAAAGATAAATAAAGCAGCTCCAGCTCTTTTACTTGGTGTTTCTACATGGGCGGTTTATGCTTTTGGTAGCGGAGATGCTCATTTAATAGATGAGAAACTTTTAGAACATTTTGGTGAAATAGCAAGCATCTTGTTTTTCTTAATTGGAGCAATGACTATTGTTGAGATTATAGACTCACACAATGGTTTTGCTATTATTACTGATACCATAAAAACTACTAACAAAGCAAAATTATTATGGATTATTAGTTTTTTAACCTTCTTTTTATCCGCAGCATTAGATAACTTAACTACTTCTATTGTAATGATTTCTTTACTAAGAAAACTAATTAAAGATAAGAACGATAGAATGTTTTTTGCAGGTATTGTTGTAATTGCCGCTAATGCTGGTGGAGCATGGTCTCCTATTGGTGATGTTACTACTACAATGCTATGGATAGGAAAAAAAGTTACAACGGTAAACATTATGGTTAGGCTAATTATACCTAGTTTAATTTCTTTAATTATTCCTTTGTTGATATTATCTTTTAAATTTAAAGGAAACATAAAAAGACCTGAATTAGCAAACAATGCTAGTAAACACATTTCTACTAGAGAACGAAATTTAGTATTTTTTACAGGTATAGGAGGCCTATTATTTGTTCCTGTATTCAAAACTGTTACACACTTAGAACCTTTTATGGGAATGCTTTTTAGTCTAGCTATTGTTTGGATTGTTACTGAATTAATTCACAAAAGAAAAGAAACCATGGCAAAGGAGATGTTCTCTCCTTTAACTATTATTAGAAAAATTGATACGCCAAGTGTATTGTTTTTCTTAGGAATTTTGGTAGGTGTGGCAAGTTTACAATCTGCAGGGATATTAACAGATGTAGCTTTATGGCTTGATAAATCTATAGGCAATCAAAACTTAATTACAATTAGTATAGGTTTATTATCGAGTATTGTAGATAACGTTCCATTGGTAGCTGCTGGTATGGGAATGTATGATTTTCCAACAGATCATGTTTTTTGGGAATTTTTAGCTTATTGTGCTGGTACAGGTGGTAGTGCATTAATCATTGGTTCAGCAGCAGGGGTTGCTGTTATGGGGTTAGAAAAAATTAATTTTATTTGGTACCTTAAAAAGATGACTTGGTTAGCCTTGATTGGTTATTTTTCTGGAGCTGCTGCATATATTCTTATAGAACAATTTTTATAGTTACTTGTTTAGTATAAAATTTAGTCTATTATTGCTAAAAATTGATTTTCATCAATAATTTCGACACCTAAATTTTTTGCCTTAGCCAATTTGCTTGGTCCCATGTTTTCTCCAGCAACAATGTAACTGGTTTTTTTAGAGATGGAACTACTTACTTTACCGCCATTTTTCTCTATGGTAGCTTTTAATTCATCTCTACTAAACTTACTAAATACACCAGAAACTACAAATATTAGGTTGGCTAATTTATCTGTTGTATTGGCTAATTGGTTTTCCGAAAGTTCAAAATTTAATCCAAAATTTCTTAATCGGTTAATAATTTCAATATTTTTTGGTTCTTTAAAAAATTGAATAATGCTTTCAGCAATTTTATCACCAATCTCATCGGCAGCAATCAATTCTTCAAATGTCGCATTAATAATATTGTCAATATTTTTAAAATGCCGAGCTAATTTTTTAGCAACGGTTTCTCCAACATAACGAATGCCAATGGCATATAACACTCGCTCAAAAGGTATTTGTTTAGAGGCGATTAATCCATCAATAATATTTTGTGATTTTTTTTCTTTAAAACTTTCTAATTCAAATAATTGATTGTAATTCAATGCATATAAATCAGCAATGTTCTTTGCTAAATCTTGTTCGTACAATAAATCAATTGTTTCTTCTCCTAAACCATCAATATTCATGGCTTTACGCGAGATAAAATGT
>CAZVEW010000248.1:0-3370 GCA_964625955.1 uncultured Vicingus sp.
TTGTTAAATTTTGTTATCTACAGTCGCTATATTAGCACTTAATATTCAGCCCTTAAAATCTATGCTTTTTGCCTTCTAATTAAATTAATTGGTGAAAATTCGTATGATAAAATTGAGAGCATTATTAATGATCCACCAATAACCTGAAAAGAAGTAGTAAGCTGTCCTAAAAATACAGCACCAAAACAAATTGCAAAAATTGGTTCTGTTAATTCAATGAGCTGAACAGACTGGCTTTTTAATATGGTTAATGCTTTGGTTGTACACCAAAAACCTCCGATTGTAGGGAGTATCGCCAATAACAATAGATAACTAATATTATTAAGGGATGGAATACTATACCCATTAAATGCAAAAGGAAAAAACAAATAGATCACTCCAAAAAGTAACAAAGAAAAAACTGGAACTAAGCCAGCGCCAATGTTTAACCTTTTAGATAACACAATAAATAAACCATACCCCACACCTGAAAATATCGCAAATAGCAGGCCTAAACTATTATGTAATCCAGCTTCGCCATCTACAAAAATAAAATAAAGCCCAAGCATGGCAAGTGCCATTGAAATAAATTCAGTAGCACCAACAAACCTTTTATCTAACAAAGCCTCTACAGAAAAAGTTGTAATGGTAGATGCCCCGAACAAACAAAAAACAACAACAGCAACATTTACAGACTCATAAGCAGCTGTTTCAAAATGATAAAGCACAAAAAAACCAAAGAAAGAACAAATAGCAATACTATGCCATTTAAGCTTCAAGTAGCGAAAAACATACTTAGTCTTATTGCTAAAAAATAATATTATACCCACAATAAGTAGAGCAATGAGACATTTAAAAAACGCAACACCTTCAGGAGTTAAACCAGAATTAAAAATATTAACACTGAGAACACCAACTGTCCCATTAAAAAGCGCAGCAAGTAGGGCAAATATTACCCCTGACAATTTGGAATTAATGTTCATCCCCTCCCTCCACAACAATATCTTCTTTGCAGTTATAATCTGAGTATATTTTTAGCCAAAGTGATGGGTTATCATTAGCAGATAAAAAAATCCCTCCCATCTTTTCATTAATTTCTTTATATGAACTGTCCCAGAGCATAATCTCATGTGCTTTTTTTATATTATAATAAGGAATATCTGGCATTAAGTGATGTGTTAGGTGGTAATTTTCATTGTGCATTCCCGTCAAGAACAACTCAAGTTTAGAGCTAAATCGATTCCAAGATTTATACAGATCACTTTTATTTGTAATAATTGGGTAGTGCTCAGCCATTTCAATAAACCAACCAATTAATGGAAAGCTAGTTATTAACGGGATAATCCAATATAAAAATAAAATATCTAAAGTTTCTGTGGTAGCAAATACGGAAAAAATAGCTAACCAATATAAAATTATGAATTTGACCTCTTTATCTTTTACAGTGCCGAGTCTATTCCTGACCAAGTAGCTAATAAACAAGGGAGTCTTGCTTAACAAAAAAGGAAAGATTAGGTGTTTTATAAAAAAAGAAAATTTACTTTGACAAACAAATAACCCGCTTGCTAAGTAGTGTTGGTAGTCAGGATCTTTATCTTCATTTCCCAAATAATTGTGGTGTAAGATGACGTGTGATTTTACATAGGTTTTAAAACTCTGGAATATTAGATAACCACTAAGGTACTTCCCCACAAAATCATTTAACCTTTGACTTTTACAAAGAACTCGATGGGCAGAATCATGAAGTAGCGTGGCTAATGCTCGCTGTCTACTACCTATAAATAAGATTGCAATTAAATAAACTATAATATTTTGAAAATATAAAGAAGCTCCTATTGCTATTAAAATTTGACAGTAATCTTTAAATATAGCAAAGAACCAGTGGTAATTATTTGATCTTGCGAAAGGCTTGAGTTCGTCCATTATTGTTTTACTAAACATCTAGTTATTTTCCTTAATATTTTTCTACTACACTATTTTTTGTTATTATCGTTTGACAAAATAACCTATATTTACTCCCGTCCAAATCCATCAATTCAAGAAATGATTTTTCAGATTCTGTAATATCCCCTAAATTTCCCTCTATAACTTTAACAACACACCTACCACAACTTCCTCGCAAGCAACTAAAATTCATATTATTTATCTTGTCAGCAACATCCGCTATACATATTCCTCGCTTAACATTGTGAATTTCTCCATCAATGATCAGGTTTACTATACCGCTCATTTAATTCTCCTTGAGTGAGCTATAAAAATTTAACGCCCATATTAAGCGGAAAAATGCAGTTTGGCTAAAATGCGCGAGGTACGAGCCGCAGCCAACTGTAATTTTTCCACTTGAATTGCCTTGTTAGCTGCGTTTACACACAAATCAACATAAAAAAACCATCAGAAGCAACTACTGATGGTTATTCATTAAAAAAATTTACGTTTTATTTTACCATGTAATCATAAAACAAAAATTAAATATACACCCTCCGAAATATCCGTCGGGATTAACAACATCTTCAGCAGCCATTGCTAAAGTAGAAAAAGCAGCGCTTGCAGTGAATATAGCCAACGAACCTAAAATTTTGTTTTTCATATGTATCCTTTTTATTTTCTAAAATTAAGTAATTAATAAATTTAATTACTATTGCCATTTACAGGCAATTCCTTTAAATTACGTTAAAAAAGTCTTGTAAAAAAATCAAACTTACTTTAACGGATTAAATTTACATACAAAACACTGGTATCATCCATTAATGTTGTTGATAAATATTTTTTCTGGATTGAGCAGGGTTTACAGTAAAAAATCTCTTTACTGATAGATACATTAATTAATAAATATTTACTATTGCTTTTGGAAAAAGCGTCTCTGACGACATCAAATTTTTCACTATGGATCATTGCGTTTATCAATTCCACATTATCCACTCCTACCTTGGAGGGAACGAAATTTTTTTTGAACTTGTTAAATCTATCAACATTATTACCTGTTTCAAAATAAACAGGTTCTAATTTTTTTGATAAAACTATAGTTTGTGGAAATCTATTTGGAAGATCAAAATGTTCCCAAAATTTACCCGACAAGTCAATTTCAGAGGAAATAGAATAATTACAAAAGAATACAAAAAAAATATAATACAATACGCGTGTTTTCATGGATATGACATTCCTTGTTTTAGTGTGAAGCAATCTGTTAATCCCTATTTTTCAATACAATACACTCAACAAATTAAATTTACAACTCTTTTTTAGTACGGTGTAGATGATGATAACGCAGCTAACGCAGCTAACGCTTGCATTAAGCGGCACAAATTGTTTGCTAAACTTGCGAAGCGATGGCCAACTGTTATTTTTCCGTTTGATTACCTTGTTGAACGAAGCCGCTCTGCGGCAGAGCAGC
>CAZVEW010000249.1:0-3367 GCA_964625955.1 uncultured Vicingus sp.
ACTCAAAATAATATAGTTGCAAAAGCAGTGCGTTATGCGCTGGCAACTGGAATGGTATTTATTGCAAATCTTGCTATTGTTTTAGGGTCTTGAAGTGAGTATGCAAAAGTACCTGTCATATAATTTTTAACATTCTGTAATTCTTCTTCGGTAACATTTTCTTTTACCATTTTATTAAGTTCGAAAAGGAATTGAATAATTGAACTGTCGGTAACTTCGTTTCTTACTTTTGCTGAGGCGTTAAAACTACCAACTAATTCATCAGCACTTAGCCTAGAATATGCACCATAGGTAAAGCCATGTCCTTCTCTTAAATCCATAAATAATCTAGCTGTGGCACTACCACCTAAAATAGCATTCATTATTCTTGCTTTTACTACATCAGGGCTGTTATGTTTTAAGTTTACAGGATAAGTAATATTTATAACAGATTGTGTAGCACCTTCTTTATGTACAAAATCCACTTGGGTTGTTTTAGATGGAAAAGGTGTTCTATATTTATGGGTTGGAACTTCTGCTTTTTTCCAAGAGCCGAAATATTTTTCTACTAGAGGTTTTGCTTCAGCTAAAGTAATATCACCAACAATAGCTAAATAAGCTACATTAGGTTTAAAATAAGTGTGATAATATTCGTTGCATTTCTCTAAGGTAATATTATCAACAGATTTTTCGGTTGTAACTTCTCCATAAGGATGTTTATTGCTGTACAATAGAACAGACCTAACGTTAGCAGCAATTGCATCAGGGTCATCTTTTGAACTTTCTAAGCTAGATTTAGTTTGTTTCTTAATTTTATCTAACTCTTCTTGTTTAAATTCAGCGTTCATTAAAACGTCTGACATCAGGGTTAATAGTTTATCTTCATGTTTTTTTAATGAGGATGCGTATATTCCTGTAGAGTAAGTGCTTAAAGTAGCCCCAATAAAATCAATTTCCTCATTTAATTGTTGTTTGGTTCTGTTTTTAGTTCCTCTTCCTAATAGCTGACCTGCTGCAGAAATATATCCAGTCATATCTCCTTCTAGTATAGGGTCAATATCTAAAGAAAGAGAGAAGGATACTTCGGGTAAAGTGTGCTTTTCGACAACAAAAACTTTTAATCCATTAGGTAAAGTAAATGATTCAGGTGTTCCTAACTTTATTTCTGGGGCAGGAGCCGCCTTTGGTTTAATGCTTCGGTCTAGTTTTTGTGCATAAATACCTGAAACTAAACTAACTGCAAATATTATTGATATAATTTTCTTCATTTTAATATATTTTAACCTTAATTATTTTATTAGTTGTAATTTATTTTTTCTCCTTTTTTTGTTTTGGAAGATAATATAAAACAACTCTGTTATCTTTTCTAAAGTATTTTTTAGCCACTCGCTGAATGTCTTCTCTAGTTACTTTCATGTATCTATTTATTTCGGTATTAATTAAATTTGCATCTCCATAATACACAAAATAATTAGCTAAATTTTCGGCAATACCTTCCACTTTAGCGTTTTGAGATATCATATCGTTTTCTATTTGATTTCTTAATTTTTGAAATTCTTTTTTTGTAATTAAAGAGTCTTGCAGTTTTTCTACTTCTGTATTTATAGCATCTTCTAAATCTTTGGGATTAACGCCCACGTTTGTAATGCCAAACATTAAAGAAAGACCAGGGTTTTCAGATGGAAAAGGAAAAGCACCGACAAACAATGCTTTTTGTTGTTCATCTACAATGCTTTTTTGCATTCTTGAACTTTTACCTTGCGATAAGATTTGAGCAAGCATATCAACAGCATAAGCATCTGGAGTGCCTTGTGCTGGAGAGTGATACCCCATCATAACGCCTGGCAATTGAACATTATCGTAAATAGTATCTCTTATTTCTTTGTGTTTAATTGGTTCAACTATTGTTGGCCTGTTCATCTTTATTGTCCCTTTTGGAATTGTGGAGAAATATTTACTAATCCATTTTTTTATTTGCTTTTTATCAATATCACCAGCAATGGTTAAAGTGGCATTGTTTGGAACGTAATAAGTTTTATAAAAATGTCTAAACTCATCAATTTGTGCTTTGTTTAAATCTGCTAATGAACCAATTGTTGTCCAACGGTAAGGGTGGACAGTAAAAGCTCTTTTAAATATTTCCATTAAAAAGGTACCGTAAGGTCTGTTGCCATACGATTGTCTGTATTCTTCTTTTACAACTTCTCTTTGTGTCTGAACACCTATCGAATCTACTTTTAAGTGTAGCATTCTCTCCGACTCCATCCATAAACCTAATTCAGCCTGATTTGAAGGCAATATCTCAAAATAAAATGTTCTATCACTAGTTGTATTTGCATTTAAGATTCCTCCATTAGCGTTTACCATTTTCATATATTCACCTCTTCCAATATTATCAGAACCTTCAAACATTAAGTGCTCAAAGAAGTGGGCAAAACCAGTTCTCTTTGGGTCCTCGTTTTTAGATCCAACATGGTATAATACTGTTACTGCTACTATTGGTGTTGAATGGTCTTCATATAAAATTACATTCATCCCATTTTTAAGTTTGTATTGTTCAAACTTAATCTTATTCGATTGGGCTTGGGTGCTTACAATTCCTATAAACAACACAACCGACATTAGAATTTTTTTCATATTATGATTTTTCAAATTTATTAAGTCCCAAAGATAACTATTAAAAGTACTTTTAATGCCGAAAATACATAAGTGGCAAAATAATACTACAAATGGTAACTAATGGTTGTGTTTAACGATACCATTCCAAGAAAGCGTGTTTGAGGAAAAGAAACAATCGCTTCAACAATTAAAATTGAAGTTATAATTTTTTTTAGAAATATTTATATTCTATTAGTTTTTGCCTCTTATTTAGAAAGATTTTTTAAAATATTTCCTTGGCTATCAATGGTAAGTTTTTTTTGTTTTTTCGATTTCTTTACCTGTAAAGTTACTTCAAAAATTGATGGTCTGGTAGCAGATATATTTTCATAAATTGTTTTAATCAGATAATTTTTACCTTGATTATTTTGAATGGCCTTTTTTATTTTAATGTTTAAATCTTCAAAATCAACTTTATTCTTAATAAATAATATTTGACCATCTTTATCTAAAATTACGATGCTAGATTTATCATTTTCTTGAAAATCTAGTTTATAATCTTGATTAGCTAGTTTTTCCCAATTTAATATTGATGCTGATGGAAATTGCTTTGTAAACCCCTTTTTAATACTTGTTGGTAGTGCTGTTTTTTGTGCAACTAATGCTATTGAAAAAATGCATATAAAACATACAATTGATAACTTTTTCATACTAAAATATTTTTTAATCACTTTTATATTATTTGATACTAACATAATCAATTAAGTACATTTTTTAATTACCGAAGTAA
>CAZVEW010000250.1:0-3360 GCA_964625955.1 uncultured Vicingus sp.
CAGACTTGTAATTGCTAATATTACTAGTTATGACTAATTACGGATATACAGAAAATTTTAAAGGAATGTGTATTACGCTAGGTAATATTGGAGAAATTTATGCTTCGTTAAAAGATTATAAAAACGCGAAAAAGTATTATGCAAAAAGTAAAAAAATAGCAAAAAAGTATGATAACCCCCGACAGCTAGCAAGAACATTAACTCATTTAGGGCTTTTACATAGTTTACAACAAGATTACGATTCGGCAATGGTTTATTATCGATTAGCATTAAATATTTGTATTAAGAATAACTTCCCAGAAATTGCCACTGGGTACAATAATATTGCAAAAATATATTATCGAAAAGGAAAAATAGATTCTAGTTATTATTTACAACAAAAAAGCTTACGATATGCTGAAAAGTTTCAAAATTGGGGAATAATGGTGTATTCGTATTGCAATATTGGCACGATGGAAAAAGATAATGGGAATTATCGTAAAGCAAAGAAATACTATGAAAAAGCATATCATCTTGTTTTAAAAATGAACGAGCTAAATGATAAGCCAAAGTGCTTAGCCTTATTAAGCGAAGTTAATGAACACCTAGGAAGTTATAAATTGGCTTTAGCACAATACCAAGAAATGACAGCTATTAATGATTCTATTTTTAATGCATCAAAATCAAAGGAAATAGGAAAATTAGAGGCTAGTTACGAATATGAAAAGCAAAAAACCATAGATGATGCTAAAAATGAGAAATTAGTTGCAGTTGAAAAGCAAAAAAAAGAAAAGCAAGAAATAATGACTATTTCTACAGGAATTGTGCTAGCCTTAGTGGTAATATTTTTAATTTTCATCTTCAATAGACTACAAATTACAAAAAAACAAAGAAATCTTATTAAAAATCAAAAAGAAATAGTAGAAGAAAAACAGCAAGAAATTCTCGATTCTATTACTTATGCTAAACGTATTCAATCGGCAATTTTACCTCCACAAAAAGTAGTGAAAGAATATTTACAAAATTCTTTTATTCTTTATAAACCAAAAGATATTGTCGCAGGAGATTTTTATTGGATGGAAAGTTCTGAACGTTATACTGAACTTGTTTCAACATCTAATAATTGTTCCCAAAAACAAGTTCAACCTAACAAACGTACTGTGTTGTTTGCTGCCTGCGATTGTACTGGACATGGAGTTCCTGGAGCTATGGTAAGTGTAATTTGTAACAATGGTTTAAACAGGGCGGTAAGAGAACATCACATTACGGACCCAGGAAAAATACTCGATAAAACCAGAGAAATTGTTATTCAAGAGTTTGAAAAAAGCGAAGAGGATGTAAAAGATGGCATGGATATAGCATTATGCTCTTTAGAGGATAATTTGCCTTTTGAAGGAAAGAAAAGTGGAATGATTTTAAAGTATGCAGGAGCTAATAACCCATTATGGATAGTGAGGAAATTAACTTCAGAACCTCATTCTAAACTTGTTTCGTCATCTATTCATCAAGAAACAAAAAAACAAGTTCAGGATGACAACTATATTTTATATGAAGTAAAACCTAACAAACAAGCTATTGGTAAAGTAGATAATCCTCAACCTTTTACCACTCATACCTTTAAACTACAAAAAGGTGATACCATTTATATTTTCTCCGATGGTTATGTTGACCAATTTGGAGGAGAAAAAGGTAAAAAACTTAAAGCAAGAGCTTTTAGAGATCTTTTACTCTCTGTGCAAAACAAAGCAATGGAAGAGCAAAAAAATATTATTAACAAAAAATTTGAAAACTGGAAAGGTAATTTAGAACAAATAGATGATGTTTGTATAGTTGGGGTGAGAATTTAATTTTTAGAATCTTTTGATAAAAATTAGTTATGGTATTCCTAAAACGGTTTTGCCAATAGTAAAATAGATAAATGTTACTAAAATTACACCAATAAAGTTTAGCCAAAGCCCAGCGCTATTCATTTGTTTAATGCTTACATAACCACTGCCAAAAACAATAGCATTGGTAGGTGTTGCTGTTGGCATCATAAAAGCACAACTTGCCGAAAGTGTTGCAGGAATCATTAAAGATAAAGGGTTTATACCTAAAACGATGGCTGCCTTTGCTAAAATTGGCAAAATTAAGGTAGTCATGGCTGTGTTAGATGTTATTTCGGTTAAAAAGGTAAGTATTAGGCAAATAATAAGTACTAGTAAAATTTCGGAATGAATGTGAATGTGAGTAAATAGCATGCCCACATAATTAGATAAACCAGAGACTTTAAAGCCATTTGCTAGGGCAAAACCTCCGCCAAATAAGAGTAAAATCCCCCAAGGAATTTCTTTGGCAACAGACCAAGTTAATATGGCTTCATTTTTTCTTTCTTTTGATGGAATCATAAATAATAAAATTGCTGTACCGATAGCAATTGCTGCGTCAGACACTTCTTTTAAGTTAAAAGTACTTCGCCATCCATGTATCACAAAAGAATTACTAATGTTTATGTCGGAACCTGTTAGCCACAAAATTGCTGCTAATAAAAAAGCTAAACCAGCCATTTTTTCATCTCTTCTAAATTTGCCTAAGGCTATTATTTTTTCTTTAATAATACTATCCTCAAATAGTTTTTCTTTAGGTAATTTAAAAATAACTTTAGTCAACATTAACCAACTACAAAAGATGAAAATAATGGCTAAAGGCACGCCAAAAGCCATCCATTGTGCAAAACCTATCATGGGTTGGTTAGGAAATGTATCTTGATAAATACTGCTAAACACTAAGTTGGGAGGAGTGCCTATGAGCGTACCTACCCCTCCGATATTACCAGCATAGGCAATGCCCAACATAAGTGCAACACTAAATTTGCTAATAAAATCTTTGCTTTGTGTTTTAGCTGCTTCCGAAATTATGGATAAGCCAATAGGCAGCATAACCATTACAGACGCTGTGTTAGAAATCCACATGCTTAAAAAACCGCAGGCAATCATCATGCCTAAAATAATCTTGTGGGGTTTACTTCCAACTTTATTTAAAATAAAAAGAGATATTCTTTCATGTAACCCTGTTTTTTGCAATCCAAATGCCAATAAAATTCCACCTAAAAATAAGTAAATGGTAGATTTACCGTAAAATAAGGTGGTGTTGTTTACCGAATCTATCCCCAGTAATGGAAAAAGTATAATTGGAAATAATGAGGTTACGGCAATGGGTATTACTTCTTTAATCCAAAAAACGGCCATTAAAATAACAATAGCAGCCATTTTAGCTGCAGTTTCGTTTGTTTCTTTTATTAAAAAATAAAGGGTGAAAGCTAATACTATGGCTACAACGCCATAAAAACCTTTAGATTTTAATATAGATGATTTTTTTGACACGGTTTAAAGGTAAAACATT
>CAZVEW010000251.1:0-3323 GCA_964625955.1 uncultured Vicingus sp.
TTAACATAATGCATATAAAAATGTAATTTCGCCAACTATGAGCTTAAACGAAGAAATAAGTAAACGAAGAACATTTGGTATTATTAGTCACCCCGATGCGGGCAAAACAACTTTAACCGAAAAACTATTATTATTTGGTGGTGCAATACAAACTGCTGGTGCTGTAAAATCTAATAAAATAAAAAAAACTGCTACCTCCGATTTTATGGAAATTGAAAAGCAAAGAGGAATTTCTGTTGCCACTTCTGTAATGGCATTCAATTATAAAGAGGTAAAAATAAATATTTTAGATACCCCCGGTCACAAAGATTTTGCCGAAGATACTTATAGAACTTTAACTGCTGTTGATAGCGTTATTTTAGTAATTGATTGTGCCAATGGTGTAGAAGCTCAAACAAAAAAACTAATGGAAGTATGTAGAATGCGTAACACACCCGTTATTGTTTTTATCAATAAAATGGATAGAGAAGGGCAAGACCCATACGACCTTTTAGATGAAATTGAATCGGTTTTAAATATTAAAGTGCGACCTTTAAGTTGGCCAATTGGTATTGGAGCAACATTTAAAGGTGTTTACAATATCTACCATAAAACACTTAATTTATTTAATGCCAATAAAACTAAAGTTGAAGCCAATATTGTTGCTATTAGTAATTTAAATGATGTCATTTTAGATGAACAGCTTGGCAATTTTGCACATAATTTAAGAGAAGATATTACATTAATTGAAGGTGTTTACGATGAATTTGATATTGAAAAATACAAAACAGGAGATTTAGCTCCTGTATTTTTTGGTAGTGCTTTAAATAACTTTGGCGTGCAAGAATTACTCGATACTTTTGTTAAAATAGCACCATTTCCAAGAAGCAGAGCAACAAATGTGAGGTTAATAAACCCATCAGATAAAAATTTTAGTGGTTTTGTTTTTAAAATACATGCCAACCTCGACCCAAAGCACAGGGATAGAATTGCTTTTTTAAGAATTTGTTCTGGGAAATTTGAAAGAAATACATTCTACCAGCATGTTCGGTTAAATAAAAAGCTAAAATTTAGTAATCCTACAAGCTTTATGGCACAAGATAAAAGTGTAATTGAAGAAGCCTTTCCCGGAGATGTAATTGGTTTGTACGATACTGGAAATTTTAAAATTGGCGATACCTTAACCGAAGGAGAAAATATGGAATTTAAAGGAATACCAAGCTTTTCGCCAGAAATTTTTAAAGAGTTAATTAATAAAGACCCCATGAAAACCAAACAGCTAGAAAAAGGTATTCAACAATTAACTGACGAAGGAGTTGCCCAACTTTTTATACAACAACCTGGCAATAAAAAAATTGTAGGTACAGTGGGCGAATTACAATTTGAAGTTATTCAATACCGTTTACAACATGAGTATGGAGCGTCAGCCGAATTTCAACATAAAAACTTACATAAGGCTTGTTGGTTAACTACAAATAAAGAAGATAAATTACTTGATTTTATAAAAAGAAAAGCTCAATATATTGCAAAAGATAAAGATAACAATTATGTATTTTTAGCACAAACAGCCTTTTTACTACAAAGTGCTCAAAACGATTATCCCGAAATAACTTTTCATACTACCTCTGAATTTAAAAGAGATCTGTCTGTAAATGTTAGCTAAAAAGCTATGTTAAAAAAATAATAGCCCCAATTATAAAAAGCAAAATTATGGCTAAATACTGCCAAACATCTAAAAAATAAGGATAATATTTTTTGCAAAAATCTTTTATTTCTGACATAATTACTACATTTTTGTTTTAATTTCTAAAAGTATTTTATTGGCTTCTTTTTTTGTTAAATCTATTGCAAAAGGTATAATTTGATTTTTAAAATCGAATGCTAACGTGTATTTATTAATATTCCAATAGGAGCTAGTCATAGATTTAATAAAATTATTATCGGCATTTTCAAAAATCCTTAAATTACTTATTTCACCTTTGTCATAACTTTGTGTAATGCCTCTTTTCCTTATTTCTTTGGTAAGAATTATATTATCTTTTTCTACTGTAATAAACTCTAAACCAAATTTTCGCCAACGATAAGCATAAATTACTTTAAACTCAAAAAAAAGCCAAAAGGCAATGTACACACCAAAAAATATCTTCGTATTGTTATCATAATTTCCAAAAAATTGGCTAATAATAGCTATTCCACAAAGGGAAAATAAGATTATCCAAAGCAACAACATGGTCTGTTTTCCTTTATCTTTAAAAGCTAAAATAGTAATTGTTAGTTTATCATCTTTTTTATTAATTGTAATTCTTTTATCCATATATATTTTCAAATTTTAACAAAAATAGAATAGTTTCAACAAATAGGCATTATCTTTGCAAATTAAACCATATAAAGTTATTTTTATACCAATAAAATTTAATGATGAAAAAATTACAACTATTTTTTATTTTATTAGCCTTGTTATCTTTTAAAGTAAAAGCTCAAAAAAAAGATAAAAAAATTACCGATTTATTATTTTTGTATGCCGATGAAAAATACGATAAATTGGTGTATAAATCTACTTCTTTAACGCAAAATGATAAATACAAAAGACATCCTTTACCTTACATATACTTGGCAATGGGTTATTACGAAATGTCTAGAAAACCAGATAAATTTAGTGTTGGAGAGAAAGGTTCAGACTTTCCTAAACCTTTAAAAAGTGCTGAGAAATATCTTTACAAATACCTTAAGGTAGAAAAAAAGGCTAAAAAATATTTTCCAGATTATGAAAGTTCTTATAATGATTATACAGATTTTTATGAGGCAATAGCAGATACCGCCAACAAGTTGGGGCAAACCCTATTTTTAATGGACAAACCAAGAAAAGCAGCATCTGTTTACAAAAATGCTTATAAAGCTGTGCCAACAAATCCTGTGTTATTGTTGTGGGAAGGAATAACCGAAGTAAAATCGAAAAATACGGTAGAGGGTGATAAAAATATTATTGCAGCCCTCAATAAAATTGATGAAAATTATAAACCTTTAAAATCCACTGCAGGAGTTCTTGCTCATGGCATGTTAATTATTGAAGAATATCTTACTCAAAAAGGAGATGTTACAAATGCCCGAAAAGCAAAAAAATTAGTTGACGTTTTTAAAAAATACGACCCTGACGAGTTAGACAAAGAAAAGATGGAAAATAGAAAAAAGAAAGCACAAAGCAATAAAGATGAAATTATGCGTAAATTTTATAGCGATGAGAATGATGAAATTAACAAAGACAGAAAAAAAGGTAGTATTATAGTTCCTGATGATGAGAAAGTTAAAAATTCTGAAGATGAGTTAGACAGAATAGAACGAGAAGC
>CAZVEW010000252.1:0-3255 GCA_964625955.1 uncultured Vicingus sp.
GTGACCGGCGCCGGCTCGACCTCGGCGACCCGGATGCCATCCGCCGCGTGCTGCTATTCACCGAGTATGCCAATAAAAATAAGTTGTATGCCTCCCAGAAATAACACGATAACAACCAAGGAAGGATAACCAGGGACATCAATTCCATAAACTAATGTTTCTCTAATAATGAATAGTCCATAAATGAACGAACCAAAAGCAATTAATAGCCCGAAATAGCTAGCCAGTTTAAGTGGAATTTCAGAAAATGAGGTAATACCTTCCAATGCAAAATTCCATAATCGCCAGTAATTCCATTTAGTATCGCCAGCAAATCGAGGATCTCTTTTATAGATAACGGCTTTTTCAGGGAAACCAATCCAGGCATAAAGACCTTTCATAAAACGATTGCGTTCGGGTAGCTGTTTTAATGCCTCTACTGCGCGGCGGCTTAGTAAGCGAAAATCTCCAGTATCCTTAGGAATATTAATGTTACTCATTTTATTTATGATCCGATAAAATAGATGGGCTGTAATTTTCTTAATGAGTGACTCACCTTGTCTGCCCACTCTTTTTGCGTAAACATTGTCGTAGCCGTTTTTCCATTGTTCTACTAATTCGGGAATAAGTTCTGGCGGGTCTTGTAAATCAGCATCAATAATAATGACCGCATCACCTTTTGCATAATCAAGTCCGGCAGTCATGGCTATCTCTTTACCGAAATTACGGCTCAGATCAATAATGACAATGTTATTGTCAATCGAATGCAGTTTTTCTAATATTTTCAATGTGTTATCTTTGCTTCCGTCATTAACAAAAATCAGTTCGTATTCGGAATTTAGTTCAGTAAGCACAGATTTTGTCCGTTGATAGAATTCGTCAAGGACTTCTTGTTCATTATAGGCAGGGACGATAATTGAAAGCACTTTGTTCTCCTTGTGGAGTAGGAAAAATTTAAGTTTTTACTTTTTATTTAAAATTGGATTATTATCACCCGATGTGAAGATAATTAAGTGATAATAGTACTTAATTAAGTAGTTCACGTTTAGTCTACAAGATAGGTTGATTATCATCAACGAGTTTTACCTTCAATATCTATTCCGATAATGGATAATTCAATATGTATAGACTTGGGTAACCTTTTTACTAAACCAAGGTTCTTGTAAATGACCAGTTGTTTATCTTTATGATGTATATTGCCATGTATATCAATCGTTTTAAATCGTTCGAACTGGGTTGACGCTAATACATGTTGGAATTTTTGCATAACTTCCAGATCATCCCAGAAACCAGGCTGAGCAACGATATAACGAACGCCTGATTGATTGATTGATTCAATGATCTCTTGCTCAGTTAATGCGCGCTCTTCTATTCCCATTTCTCGTTTTACCGCAACTTTTAACAGTAGCTTGTCTGCCCGCAGTATGATTAGGTCAGACCGTTCTGGATGCATCCTCATATTGAAAATAAAAGAACCATCTCTATATCCGGAAAAAAGTACGGCACTATGTGGTGGTGCATATTGTGCAATGACATTGGCTGCCTTTTTATATCCATTTATATAGGGGATGTTTCCGTAAATCATGGAGTTACCGAAAAAAAATAGCGCCATAGCCATGGAAAAGAAACAAGCAATCTTCCTATTGTTTAATAGCTTATAGATCATAAGGATTGATGATAAAGCAACAGGGTAGAGAATAAAAACACTATGCCTATATTCCTTTAAAGCAATTAAGGAGAAGAAAGTATAGCCCCATAAAAACCAGGAAATAACAAAAAACATATCTACCTTTGGTAAACTCCACCTTCTATTTTTTACAACGAATAATATGTATGAAAGTGCTAATATAGCAGGGAGTAATCCTATTTGATTGGGAATTGCTTGTACGTAAAATAGCCACCCTTTCCAAGAGAATCTTGATAATTCATTGGCAGTTTGTCCACCTAACACGGCACCCATATTGACCTGGCCATATTTTAATATAACTATAGTCCATGGGAGAATAAAAATAGAAAATAACAATCCTGCTCGCCAAATATGAGGGTTTGTCCAAACCTTCCGACCAGATTTATAAAATAGAGTTGCTATAAATACAGGTAAAATGAAAACAATATTAAGTTTTGTATATACACCCAACCCAAAGACTAATGCAAGTATATAAGTAATAACCCAAAAATATTCTAACAAAATCTATGTGAAATTAATATGATATTCCAGTCCAATATTAGCCAAAATATGATTTAAATTTTCCTTGAGAGAAGCAAAGGATTCATAAGCAGAAAAGTTTAACCATTCGTATTTTATTTTTCGCCATAAAATCTCAATTTTGTTCAGTTCTGGCGAGTAGGGCGGAATATTCTGAATAAATAAATTTTGCCCCTCCCAGCCATCAATATTATTTAAAAATGCCTTACTTGTATGAGTTGACGCATTATCAATGAGTACGACTGTTTTCTTGTTTAGATTTTTTGAAAATTCATTGAAGCAACTAATAACCACTTCAGAATTAACGCTTCCTTCAATAACATACGACTCAAAATGGCACTCACGATTCACAAAACCTAATACATTCAATCGACGGCTCTTGGCACTAGGGATTTCAATGGTTTTGCCGATCTCTTGCCATGCGTAGGGCACACATGGCTCCAGTGTAAAACCGGATTCGTCAAAATAATAAAAATCTATCTCACCACTATCTGCCTGAGCCATAAGCTTGTTTATGGCTTCAAGTGCCTCTTCAAATTTTTCATCATTTCTTTTTCCGTGAAGTGATTTCCTCACTCGCTTCCAAGATAGTTTCGATTTTTTGCAAAGCCGTTTTAAAGTCGACTTGCTCAGTTTGATATCCCAGCGATTTTGAATTTCTGCCAGTACTTTGTTTAAGCTTCGTGGGGATGCCTTGATAAGGTCAATCACCTCTGCTTCTTTGTCGGGGGATAGGATTTTTCGTCGCCCTCGACCAGGTTTATCGATCAATCCACAGATCCCATCCTGTTCCCAATTATGTAACCAAATAGAGGTTGTTTGCCTGGATACGCCACAAAAATCAGCAATACTTTGTAGCGGCATTTGTTTGTCGCTTAGAAGCACTGCGTTTGCTCTCGTTCTTGACCACGGCAATGGATGTTCTCTGCTCATCCATTGCAGGCTAATGATTTCAGCTGTATTTAAAGGTAAAACGAATTTCATTGTTTATCGAATGGGAAAAAGGCTACTAAAATTAGCCTATCATTATAACCTTTAATTTTGTTAGAATAATTATGAATGAGTACTTA
>CAZVEW010000253.1:0-3205 GCA_964625955.1 uncultured Vicingus sp.
ATTTGACAAACGTTTTAAACGTGAAAAACGAAATAACGCGATAAACGAAATAACGTGAAAAACGCGATAAACTTTAAACTAAAAAAACTATGAAAAAACAACTTACAAAAATTATTGGAACGCTCTTTT
The DNA here is from genome assembly GCA_964625955.1 of uncultured Vicingus sp. GTDB lineage: Bacteria > Bacteroidota > Bacteroidia > Flavobacteriales_E > Vicingaceae. Next base: position 130 of record CAZVEW010000253.1, read on the forward strand.
TAGCAAATATTGTTATAACATCTTTTGCTCAAAATGTTTATGAAAAAGGTATTGGTAACTCTCAATTAGATAATGCCTATGAGGTTGCCAATTTAAATAATAGCGTATATATTGCTGGTGCTAACGGTAGTTTTACTAACCAAGCATCTTCATCTATCCAAGTATTAAAATTAGATGATAGTGGTAATAAAATTTGGGATATCTCAATTCAAGCTGGCTTCACTCAATTTGCCGTTAATTGGAGTACTTCCATAACGGTCTTATCAACCAATCAATTATTAATTGGAGGTTATACAGACGATGGAACTGTAAATAGCAACAAAGATGGATTTGTAATTAAATTAGACACAAATGGAAATGTAATATGGTCGAAAAGATATGGAACTGTTGGTCAAGATAGGGTATTTTCTGTATTAGAAATGCATAATGGAGATTATATTGTTGCTGGGTACCAAGTGGTAAATAGTAGTGGTACCGGAAGTGATGGACTTTTTATCATAAGAATAGATACCTCTGGAAATATTGTATGGGATAAATATTTCTCAGAATCAGCCACCACCGTAGGATTAGCATTTCTAAACGGAGCTATTATTACTAATAATGATGAAATTGTAGCAACTGGTTTTACTAATACTTTTGGTGCTGGTGATTATGACAACTTTTTAATTAAATTAGATGCAAATGGAAATACTATCTTTTACAAAAACTATGGAGATGCCATTGATAATAGGATGTATGCGATAACAGAATTAAATAACGAATATTTTTTAGCAGGAAAGTCGGGCAGTAATAACTGTTTAATGAAAGTAGATTCTTCAGGTAATAATTTGTGGGCTTACTACTATTCAATAACAGGAGCATCTAATAATGATTTTAGAGCAGTTACAAATAATGGAACTTCTATAATAGCGGCAGGAAAAACTGATCTTTCTGGAGGAGAGGCAATTATAGTTAAAGTTAATCCTTCTACTGGAGCTGCTGAAGGTGGAGCTACTTATGGCGGAAATGCATTGGATAAATTTTATGGTGAAACTTCATATGGAAACGCTATTGTTGGCGTTGGTGCAACCACTTCAACAGATGTGGCTCCTTCTGCTAACGGAGATATGTTTGTGGTAAAAACAAGTGCTAATGATTTAACCGCTTGTTCAGGTGTATTAGCTACAATTGTAGATGTTTCAGCAACCTATACAACAACAAACCCTACGTTTCCAGTGGGAACTAGTTCTTATACGGCTTATAATGTTAGTGCAACTCTTATACCTACAAGTTTTTTAACAAACCAAACTTGTTCATCTATTGTTACAGCTATTAATGAAAAAACCAATAACAACAATATGTTGCTTTATCCAAATCCAGCTAATAATCAGCTTACATTATCTTTTAAAAATAATAACCAAGAAAATGTTAAAATTTCTATCTTCAATATGGTTGGTCAAAATATCAAAGAAATTGTTTTATTAAAACAAAATGTGGTTAATGAAAAAATAGATATAAGCGAGTTTGTAGCAGGCGTTTATTTTGTGAATATCCTAATAGGAAATAGAATAGAAACAAAAAAATTGATAATAGAAAGATAAAATAGTTATCCTCTAGATTTCTTTTATTTCTAATTAACCTGAGTTCGATGTAAGGTTTTAAACTACAAAAAGTATCATTTTGAGTGAAATTCTGATAAGAATTTTGTATCGAGAATAAATGATTTTCTTACATCGAACCCACGTTAACTGTAGTTACAGAAATAATTTTTAACAATAAAAAGGATACCATCCAAAAAAGTGGAATAGGTATAATGCTTTTTTTAGCTATCGAATAACTTGTTTTAAGAATTATATTTAGAACTGAAAATATAAGCGAATATATTGTCGTCTCTATGTGGAGAATTGATTAAATTTGGTAAAAAAGGAAGTGGATACGTTAACATTATGAAAATTACAGGATGTAAAATACTAATGATATTGTTGCTTGCCTATCAAGGATTATTTGCTGAGTTTTTGCTAAAAGAATCCTTTACAGCAAACAGTTTGCCCGTTGGTTGGGCAAATACTGCCATACAAGGAACAGATACTTGGTTGTTTAGAAGCCTACCTTTATTCGGTAGCCTTTCGGGTAGCGGCTATGCAGTTTTTGATGATCAATTACTAGGGGCTGCTGTTACACCTAATGAGTCTGCATTAACGACCAAACCTGTAAATTGTACAGGACTCACAACTGTTAAATTAAGAATACGACATCATTGGTATGGTGTAGAGTTTACGCATGGTTATATTGAAATATCAAATAATGCTGGGGCAACTTGGAACCTAATAAAGGATTATCATAAGCTAACAAGAGGAAGCATCCCCTCGCCCCAAGATACCATTATGGATATTTCTGTATTTGCATCCAATCAAGCGGATGTTCGAGTGCGATTCCGTTATACTGATGGTGGACAGGCTGGAAGATATTGGTATTTAGATGATGTTTGGATTTTTACTGATCCTGATGCAGGAGTAAAAGAGATAATTTCTCCTTCGGGAGCATTTACTTGTGGTAATGAATATCTTTCAAATCAAACCGTTAGTGTAAAAGTGATGAACTATGGAGGGGAAACTACGCTTACCAATATTCCTATTGTTTTAAATATTACAGGAGACCTTACTCAAACCATAAATGAAACCGTCCCCGGTCCTATACTACCCGGAGATAGCCTTACTTATACTTTTACGAATACGATTAATTTAACAACAGGTTATTATTATAATATAGAGGCATATACAAATTACGCAACAGATGTTTATAGTAATAATGATACCGCTTTTGTGAATAGCCTTTTTAACACGATAAACACATTCCCTTATACTGAAAATTTTAATATAAATCACGGATTTAATCAAGGAAATGGAGGTTGGAGTAGTGCCTCCCCAAGTGCAGATTATCATTTTCTTTGGGACACATTACCACCAAGTATAATGGGCGGTTCAGGAGGACAAGGAAAAAGTTGGTATTACGAAAATACTGTTTCATTTGGTGCTTGGGCTCCAGCAAACACAGTCTATGTAGAGAGTCCGATATTTGATTTCAGTAGTGCGACCAA
>CAZVEW010000254.1:0-3191 GCA_964625955.1 uncultured Vicingus sp.
TAACAAACCATTAAAAATTTCTTAGGGTTCTCTAAAAGGGTAAACTTAAGAATATTTATTATTTTGCTAATCATCTTATAATTTTTAATTTTATAGCGTAAATTAACGTTATGCCATCTAATAAATATGCTTTATTACGTTATCGCATTATTGACAAACTAATTAGCAGTAAATATCGACCATATCCATCTAAAGAGGATTTAAGGAATGCTTGTGAAGATGAATTATTTGGCTTGGATAGTGGAAGAATATCTGATTCAACCATTGAAAAAGATTTATACGCAATGCGATATGAAAATTTATTAGGTTACCATGCTCCTATTAAGTACGCTAAAATAGAAAAAGGATATTATTATGCAGATCCTGATTTTAGTATTAGTAAAATATCGTTAAGTGAGCAAGATGAGGAAGCCATTAAGTTGGCAGTGAATACCCTTGATCAGTTTAAAGGAATAAAAGTATTTAAAGATTTTCAATTTGCCATTGAAAAAATAGCGGACAGAATTAATCTATCTGAAAAGTTAGAAGATGCTTCTATAGATAAATATATGGAGTTTGACCAAATTCCAGTAGTAAAAGGAAGTAAATATTTACCCAAATTATTGGGAGCAATTAAAAAGAAAAAGAAGGTGCAATTGGTTTATAAGAAATTTGAAGAAGGAGCAGCAGAAAAGACTTATCAAATTAATCCTTATTTACTAAAAGAATTTAGGCATCGTTGGTATTTAATTGGATACGATTGTGGAGAAAATTACTTTAAAACGTATGCTTTAGATAGAATAATAGCTCTTTCTTTAACTAAAGATAATTTTAAATTAGATGCTTATTTTGATTCGGATAAGTTTTTTAAGAACTGCTATGGAATAACTACTTTTGATGAAGATCCTGTTGAGGTGAAATTAAGTTTAACTCCTTTTCAGGCAAAGTATGTATTATCAATGCCAATGCATCATTCTCAAAAAATTATCACTGAAACCAAAGATGAAATTGTAATCTCAATTTATGTTAGGCTCACTTGGGAATTATTAACGGATATATTAGGAATGGGAACTAATGTAAAAGTACTTGCTCCTGTTAAGCTTAAAAATAAGGTAAAAAAAATTTTACAAGAATCTTTAAAAAATTATTAAAAATACTTAAGCTAAGTTATTCTTTTTGTGGTTGTTTCTTTCCTTTTAGGCGTGTACGAAAGTACACGAGATAAACAGAAATACCGTTTATTTTCTTTACCTAAAACTTGACCAATAAATAGCACATAACCTTGTACATAACTTAAAAATTGACTTGACTCAATTTGCTTGTTATAAGCCATTTTTTTGTTATATTTCATATAAGCATTGGCAACACCATTTTTGCAAATATCATGAACAATAGCTCTAATAAGTTTATATTTTTTTCTGTTAATGTTTACACATTTATTTACCACCAAACCGGTAACAGTTTGTTGATGGTTTGAGCTGATAAACCTTGTTTTACGAGAGTTCAACTTAAATTTGTAGGTGTTTATGATTTTCTCAATCTGTTGTAATGTTTCCACTTTAATATAATGATTGGAAGAGAAAGTCATATCATCAACATAACGAGAGTAGTTTAAGTTATTTCTTTTGGCAAAAAAATGGAGTTCAGTATCCATATTGATACAAATTAAGTTAGCTATAATTGGTGAAGATGGAGCTCCTTGGGGTAAATGTTTTTTATAGGTTAATAGATTTAATAAATATAAAATTTCTTTTTCACCAAAGTCTAACTCACTTTTCGAGAAAAAACTATTAACAGTTTTTAAATGAATACTGTTATAAAAATTGCTAATATCAATGTTTAAAATATGTTTTTTGTTGGTATGAAATTGAGCATTGGTAACAATATTTGTCTTTTTATCCGTGCCTGTTGATCCAACAAAATCAAAATTTACTATTTCTTGGTATAATTCAGTAAGGAGGTTTTTGAATTTTTCTTGAATTTTTTTTAATTCAGTGTTAGGTGCTTCAATAGTTCTAAATTCTCCTTTGGTCTTTTTAGGAATTTTAAAAGTTGTGTAGGGATTTGCATTATTTTTAATTTGAAAAAATAACCAAGCTTCATTATTCTTTATAAAATCTTTTATTTTTTGCTGTGTTTTCATTCACTATTAAAATTAAGAAACTGCATAACCTTCTACATTGCATCCAATATTGCGTATGGCGTAGCCTAGCAATATTGTTTTAAGCAGTAATCTATCCAAGATTGCGGAACACAATCCAAAAGTTTTCAAGGTTATGCAGCTCTTAGTATTCTAAATCAAGTTTATCTCTCATGTAAGTTATCATTTCATTATCATCTAAATCATAAAAATTGGTTATGTGATTGTTAAAATATAACTGGACATCTCCAAGATGACCATTAGTATTTTTTGCTACAATTATAGTGGCTCTTCCGCTTGTTGAGTTACCGTCTTCATCTTCCATTAATCCATAATATTCTGCACGGTACAAGAAAAAAACTTTATCTGCATACTGTTCAATGCTTCCAGATTCTCTTAAATCAGATAATTGAGGGCGTTTATCTCCTCCTCTAGTTTCTACTGCTCTCGATAATTGGGAAGTAACAAAAATAGGCGTATTAATATCTTTAGCCAATTGTTTTAAATTCATCATAATAGAAGAAATTTCTTGTTCTCTATTATAATGTTTATGCCGGTTGGGGTTCAGTAGTTGAAGAAAATCAATGTAAACGATATCTACTTTATTGTTAGCTTTAGACTCAAGTAGTTCTTCTCTAATTTCAGTTGTGGTTTTATTGCTATCATCAATATAAAGTGGTAAAGTTTCAATTTCTTTTAATGCTGCATCAATTTTTGGTTTATCTTCTTTTTCAACAATACCATAGTTTAGCTTGTACTTTGTGATAGCTGTTATATAAGCTATTAAAGTGTATATGATGTGTTGTGCATTTGATTCTAACGAATAGATAACGACTTTTTTGCCTTTTTTAGCTTGTTTATAAGCCATACTTATTATAAAAGAAGTTTTTCCCATCGCTGGTCTAGCTCCTAAAATAATTAAATCATTAGCTAAAAAACCTCCGATTAAATCATCTAAAGGGGTAAATTCTGTTTTAATATTACCGTTGTTTATTTCTCCATATATAAAAGAATTAAACTGTGGTAAATTTTCTTTAATAATATTTGCTGCTTTTTTCATTTTCTGTAGGGA
>CAZVEW010000255.1:0-3188 GCA_964625955.1 uncultured Vicingus sp.
TTGGCCAATTATTATTATAAGTATCTACATCGGCAGTTTCTAAATGTTTATCTATCTCCACTTTGGCTAATTCTTTTTTAAAGAAAAATACTTTGCTTACCTCTTTGTCGTTTCTTCGCCAAATTTCGGCAGGTATTCTTACTTCTTTAGAGGTACCATCTTTAAAGGTAAAAGTTAGTAAAATAGGCATAACCAAACCTCCTTTATTTTCAAAAGTAATGTTATAATAATTAAAATCTGATTTTAAGATTTTTATATCTTTATCACTTAATTTAGAAAGATAATCTTGATAATTTTTTTCATCTAAAGATGTAACATCAAAGGGATTGTAAGTGGTATAAAAATCATTTAAAGCAGTATCTTGTTTTACGGCAGTATTTTTTTCATCTTTTTTATTTCTGATATCCCCAATAAATTGAGATGGTTGATTTTTCTGTTGTTGTGCAAGGGCTTTTTCTATAGCAGGATTTTGTGTATCTATCTTAAACATGGTAATGTTTTTTAAGCTAATATCTACATGGTCGGTGGTAAAAAACCAACCCCTCCAAAACCAATCTAGGTCAACCCCAGAAGCATCTTCCATGGTTCTAAATAAATCGGCTGGTGTTGGGTGTTTAAATTCCCAACGTTGTGCATAGGTTTTAAAAGCAAAATCAAATAATTTTCTTCCCATAATGGTTTCTCGCAAAATATTTAAGGCTGCCGAAGGTTTTCCGTAAGCATTATTGCCAAATTGCAACAACGATTCTGAATTGGTCATTATTGGTGTCATAAGTTTTTTATCTCCTTTCATGTAATCTACAATAGTAGAAGCTGGTCCTCTGCGAGAAGGAAATTTAGCATCCCAAGATTGTTCGGTTAAATATTGGCAAAAAGTATTTAACCCTTCGTCCATCCATGTCCACTGACGTTCATCAGAATTAATAATCATAGGAAAAAAATTATGCCCAACTTCATGAATAATCACACCCAACATCGCATACTTTGTTCTTTCAGAATAAGAGCCATCTTCGTTTGGTCGCCCGCCATTAAAACAAATCATAGGATATTCCATTCCTATACTTTTAGAATGAACAGCAATAGCTACGGGATAAGGATAATTGATGGTATGTTTTGAATAAGATTTTAAGGTGTGAGCAACTACTCTTGTGCTAAATTTCCCCCATAAAGGGTTGCCTTCTTTAGGGTAAAAACTCATTGCCAATGGTTTGTATTTGCCAATTTTTGTTGCCATAGCGTCCCAAATAAATTTACGAGAACTTGCAAAAGCAAAATCCCTAACATTTGTGGCACTAAAAGTCCAAGTTTTATTGGCTTTAGCTTTCTTTTTTTCTTTTGCTTCGGCTTCTTTTTGTGTGACAATAATTACAGGTTTATCAAAAGAAGAATGAGCTTTTTTTAATCGTTCTCTTTGTGTAGCGGTTAATACAGATGAAGCATTTTGTAAAGTACCAGTTGCCGCAACAATATGGTCGGCAGGAACGGTAATGTTTACTTTAAAATCGCCAAAAGTAAGGGTGAATTCACCATTCCCTAAAAATTGTTTGTTTTGCCAACCCTCAACATCATTATAAACCGCCATTCTGGGGTAAAACTGAGCAATAGTGTACAAATAATTGCCATCTTTAGGAAAAAATTCGTAACCCGAACGACCGCCAATATCATCTCTATTATTAACATTATACCACCATTTTATTTTTAAGGTAGTGGTTGCTCCAGCAGCTAAAGGTGTTGGTAAATCTACACGCATCATCGTTTTGTTAATGGTGTATTTTAAATCTTTGCCCGAACCATCTTTTACATATTGCAATTTAAATCCACCATCAAAATTATTATGTAATTTGGCAATACTACTAAAACTCATATTATTTTGAATATGATTGGTTGTTATTAATTTAGTATCAGAATTTTTTGCCCTTATGTTTTGGTCTAATTGAAGCCATAGGTAACTTAATTTATCGGGCGAGTTATTTTTGTAAGTAATGATTTCATCACCGCTAATTTTTTGTTTGTCATCATCTAAAGTAACATTAATTACGTAATTGGCCTTTTGCTGATAATATTTAAAGCCTGGAGCTCCAGAGGCTGTTCTGTATGCGTTTGGAGTCGCTAATTCTTCTTTTAGTTGTTTAAATTTGTTGTGGTTATAATTGTCTTGAGCGATTAAGTTAAAGCTAAAGACTAAAATAAGAATGGTTAAAAATTGCTTCATTTAATGTATATTTTAATTTAAAGATTTTATTTTGTGAACTTCATTTGCCTTTTCGATATTTAACCTATCGTAAAATTTTTCATCACCAATATTTAAGTAAACGATATTTTCTTGGTTAGGAAATTTTTCGGTTAAAAGAGTGTTTTTTAAAGCCACCTTTTTAAAGTTACTAACTACATCTGTCGACAAATAGCAATAAATAAAATCGTCATTATTTACTTCTTTACCAACAAAAGAGTAGTTAATTCTTTTACCATCAATAGTAATAACAAACGATCTTTTTAAATATTCTAAGATGTAATTATTGGCTTCTTTATTTTCTTTTTCCGTGCCTAGATATAGATTAGGAACACCATTATCAGCTAAAACATGCTCTAAATCATGGCCAATAAATTTAATAGAGATCTCAAATTTTTTAGTTGTTTTGTTGTAGTCTGCCTCAGTAATAGAAACATAATATTTATGCCAAGCAAAAGCCATTAAAATAGTAGCAAAACTAAGATACAATACTTTACGAATCATTATGCTTTTTTTTAAGAAAATCTAAATTAACAATTTTAGTACGATTACATTAAATAAAATTGATTTATTGTCGTTTTTTGCGTTATTCCGACAAAGTTAAAAACTGCAAAATTGCCAATCGGTAAGAGTTTAATCCTAATCCTGTAATTACACCAATACAATTTTTTGCCATTAAAGATTGGTGCCTGTATGCTTCGCGAGCATATACGTTTGAAATATGCACTTCAACAACTGGAGTTTCGATTCCAGCAATAGCATCAGCTATGCCAATAGAAGTATGCGTGTAAGCTCCAGCATTCATCACAATTCCATCATAACTAAAACCAACTTCGTGTAGTTTATTGATGAGTTCTCCTTCAACGTTACTTTGGTAATATTCAAAACTTATTTGAGGAAATTCTTGTTGCAATTTTTTATAAAAACCTTCAAAAGAAGAATCCCCATAAATACTAGG
>CAZVEW010000256.1:0-3167 GCA_964625955.1 uncultured Vicingus sp.
GGAAGAGGTTGCTTGGCAGGTCCAGTTTATGCTGCAGCTGTGATTTTACCAAAAAACTACAAAAACAAATATTTAAACGATTCTAAACAAATCTCCGAAAAAAGAAGAAAAATTTTAAGAACAGAAATTGAAAAAGAAGCCATTGCTTTTGCTATTGGAATAGTTGATAATGTTGAAATTGACAAAATAAACATTCTCAATGCTTCATTTTTGGCAATGCACCGAGCAGTAGCACAACTAAAAAAAATTCCCGAACTTTTACTGATAGATGGCAACCGTTTTAATCCCTACCCTAATATTGCTCACGAATGTATTGTAAAAGGCGATGCTAAATTTTTATCCATTGCTGCAGCATCCATTTTAGCGAAAACTTACCGTGATGATTTTATGTTTAAAGCTCACCTAAAACACCCTGAATATGCTTGGAATAAGAACAAAGGATACCCTACAAAAGCCCATCGAGAAGCTATCAGAAACGTAGGTACAACCAACATTCATCGTATGTCTTTTAGGCTATTGCCTGAGCAGTTGTAGTTTAATTTCTTCATTGCTTTTATAAGCGACAAAGAACATATCTAAACAACAATAGCAATTCAAAAAAGTATTAATCAAATTAATGTATTTCGTAAACTAGTGGTTATTTAGAATTGAATTTGGTTTTTTATTTACTATTTTTTTCTGAACTTTCTTCATTGTAGCAGGTTCCTGTTTATCTTTTCCTGTATATAGTTTTTTTGTTTTTTGTGTACTTATTTTAGAAGGCAACCATCTTGCATCAGAAAAATGAGATATTCTACCTTTTAACATTTTTTCATCTGCCCTATTACAAACTATTGTATATTGAAATGGCGTATTAGATTGACCTCCATCAAGTTCCACAACATCAAAACCTGTAGTTGTTTTATTTGCTACATAAACACCTTTACAATTTCCCTCCAATTGCACATAAACCCTTAAAGGATGTTTTTCATTAATTATAATATTCTTCGCAAATATTGGATCTATTTCGATGTGTACTTTTCCTTTTATTAATTTGCTTTGCCCATAATCTTGAAATAAAATTTCTGGTGATTCAGGGCAATATAAAGTTACATTGTTCCCTTCTAAATCTTTCACCACTGTAGCAACCCCACCTGTTCCTATAATTTTATTGGTTACACCATTCCATGCTCCGACATTCCACGCTCCGCCAAAATTATCTTCTATATGAATTCCTTGTCCAACCCCATTGCTATTATATTTAACGAAGAGTCCTTGGGTCCAACCAATAAAAGCACCTCCTGCTCCTACTGCTGGAGCAACTGGTCCTATATTATTTCCTGCTCCAGCAATACCTGTTCCATTGGTATTTAAATTAGAAGCCGTAACACCAGTTCCTGTAGATTGTGATGTTCTTGCTAACAAACCTAATCCTAACCCTGTGCCTGCAACTGCTGTATTAAAAGCAGTCATTGCACTTCCTCCTGCATTAGAATTTTGCCCCCAAACGCCAGAACCGTTTGATTGATTTGTAAGCCCAACTACACCATTCCCTGTTCCTGTTCCGGCAACAGCGGTATTTTGTCCATAAATACCATTTCCTGTGTTCAATGGAGCTATTCCTGCAGCACCGATATTATTACTAATAAATGTTCCTCCAGATCCTGCAGTCATAGATGTTGCTCCTACATTGTTTCCTGCCGCAATGATACCGTTACCAGAAGCTACTGTTGTAGCGTAAGACACTAAACCTATTCCTGTACCAGTAAAAGCTCCTGCACTACCTACTGTTAAAGAGTTAAGTGTTGAGTTATTACCTGCAGCCACTAAACCTGTACCCGTAGTACTTGTATTATCAGCAACAACACCTGTTCCTGTAGCATTATTACTTAAGCCCATAACACCTGAACCAGTTCCTGTATTTTGACCATAAACAGCATTACCTGTTCCTGCAGCATTACCATCAACCGCATTATTATTAGCTGTAGCTTGAGAGAAGAATGTTGATGTAGCAAATGTTGTTGTTGAATTAACAGCAACTTGCCCTGTATTTAACATTCTCATTCGTTCTAAACTATTAGTTTTAAAAGCAACAGAAACATTATCTGTTGTTCCCATAAAATTAGATCCTACAGTTGTACCTGCGTTACCATTTAAATCCCAAGCACTACCAGTTGATCCACTCACATCTAAAAATCGCACCCATTTTGTTCCATTCCAGTAGTAAAAACCAGGAAACACATCACTTACAGTTGCTGTATTAAAAACCATCAAACTAGTTGCTGGAGTCGCAACTGGGAGAGGGCTTGTTGTAACTGTTAAAGCTACCCTTGGAATTAAGAAACCTTTATCATTTGCTGGAGCTGAACTGACATCAAGCACTGCAGAGGGGTCAGGATTAGAGCCAGAAGCATTTATAGCCACATTTTGGGCAAAAACATTACCTCCTATAAAAATAACAAACAAAGAACAATAGAATAACTTTTTCATATTTTAAATATTTTTTAGTTTAATGACAATAAATAATACACAGATATAATTAATCAAGCTACCAATAGTATCCGAGAGTTCTAATTTTTAAATTTATCAAAAACTCAAGAAATTACAAGTCTCATCCGAACAAAAATAACAATAAAACAATAATAAAACAAATTTTATACGTTAGGACTCATTCCCCACATCACGAAATCGAGATTAATTTCTCGTGCTAACGTCAAAGGAGAAATTAAAAAATTAGTGAAAATTGATACATTTGAAAAGAACATAAACACCTAATAATCAACAACAAAATTTGACTTTAGTCAGGATTGGCTATTTAAAATTGGGTATGTACATATAAAATAAAAAAGGGTTAGTGGAATATTCATGAAAAACCTATATTCAATATAAAGCATTAATCACAACAAACTAGAAAATAACTATTTGAAAAATTATACTCACCTTTCTTTAGCTATATATTGCAGTTTAACATTAAAATTATGCTAAAAGAAAAAAACATATTTGCCATTCAGAACAGACGATTAGTTGAATTTACTACCTCCAAAATACCCCCAACAAAAAAAGACCTTTAAATGGTAAAGGTCTTTAGCTTCTATGCGGAGAGACGGGGATTCGAACCCCGGGTACCCGGTTAGGGTACGCTTGTTTAGCAAACAAGTCCTTTCGGCCACTCAGGCACCTCTCCTATT
>CAZVEW010000257.1:0-3134 GCA_964625955.1 uncultured Vicingus sp.
GATAATTGATAATTGATAATTGATAATTGATAATTGATAATTGATAATTGAAGTTCTGAATAATATCTTTAATAAAGAACCTAAGCAAATAAATTTATCGACTAAGATAAAATGAATTCACCTCTCAAATCACATCTCGCGTTATTAGGTGCAAATTTAATTTACGGAGCTAATTACACCATTGCAAAAGATGTAATGCCCAATTTTATTAATCCTTTTGGGTTAGTAGTTTGTCGAGTTTTAGGAGCTTTATCTTTGTTTTGGTTGGTACATTTATTTAGCTACGAAAAAGTATCAAAAAAAGATTTCTTATTGTTGGCTGCCTGTGGATTTTTTGGTGTTTTTGCCAATCAAATGATGTTTTTGTACGGATTAGACCATACCACACCAATAGATGCCGGAATAATTATGACTTCTAACCCTATTCTAGTTTTAATTGCTTCAGCAATTCTTTTAAAAAACCGTATTACATTAATCAAAGTTGGTGGTATTGCTTTAGGAATAACAGGAGCATTATTATTGCTTCTTGTTAAAAAGGATTTCTCTTTTGGTTCAGAATACCTAACGGGAAATTTATTTATCTTTTTAAACGCCATGTCGTATGGAATTTACTTGGTAATTGCCGTTCCTTTAATGCGAAAATATAAACCATTAACTGTTATAAAATGGGTATTTACTTTCGGAGCTATATTCGTTATTCCTTTTGGGTTTAATCAGTTTGTAGCCATTGAGTGGCACACTTTCTCAACAAAAATATGGCTTGAATTTTCTTTTGTAGTCATTTTTACTACGTTTTTTGCTTATCTCTTAAATATTTACGGACTTAAAAAGCTAAATCCTTCGGTGGTTTCTACTTACATCTATTTACAACCTCTTTTAGCAGCATTATTTGCCATAAGCTTGGGAAAAGATAAATTAGATGTAATAAAAATAATTGCTGCTGCCTTAATTTTTAGTGGTGTATATTTGGTAAGTAAGCAGAAAAAAATAGCTTCTTAATCCTCTAAATTTGCCACATTTTACTCACAATCAATCTTTTTTAACGGCATATCAAATATTTTCTCTAAATTAGTAAACGCATTTTGATTTCTCCTCTTGTCATTTGAAATCATCCTTATCATTAAATTATGAAAAACATAATACTAATTGTTGGTGTATTATTTTTAACATCAATATCATTTGCAAGAGAATACTCATCTAACAATGCTGAAAAGTTATACCCTGGTAGTGAAAGAATCTTAATTAACGATGTTAATGGTTCTTTAAAATACATTAAACTTAAAAGTACCAACCAAATAACTGTCAATAAAAATGTTTCATGGTTAAACGCTGTGTTAAATATTTCTAATGCTGAAAAGTTCATTCTCTATAAAAAAGAATCGGATAAATTAGGCTTTACTCATTATCGATATCAACAATTCATCCATGGAATTCCTGTTGAAGATGGTGTGTTTTATATTCATACTAAAAATGGTTTTATTGTCTCTGCTAATGGTGAGTACTATCCAAACATTAAATTACAATCTAAATTTGCGAGTTTATCAGTTACTCAAGCAATCGTAATTGCCAAAAACGCTATAAAAGGTAATCATGGAAAATGGAACGATAATGTGGTTTCTCCACCGACAAAAGTAGTTGTTTATGATGGCAATGGAAGTTATATGCTTGCTTATAAAACAGATGTTTACTCTCGTGTTCCATTGGTAAGAAAATTTGTTTATGTTAACGCCACCACAGGAAATATTATTAAAGAAGAAGACAGAATTCATGCTGTGGATGTTACTGGTACAGCAGTAACAAAATATAATGGAACAAAACCAATTACTACTGATAGTTTTGGTGGCTCGTATCGATTAAGAGAAAGTGGCAGAGGAAATGGAATTAATACTTATGATTTAAACACTTCAACTACCTATAGTTCTGCCATTGATTTTACAGATGCTGATAACTATTGGAACACAACTGCTAATCAAGATGATGCTGCCTATGATGCCCACTTTGGGTCAGAAGCTACTTATGATTATTATTTTAATAATTATGGGCGAAACTCTTATGATAATGCAGGTACATCTATCAACAGTTATGTGCATTATTCTAGTGGCTTTGCTAACGCTTTTTGGGATGGGACCCAAATGACTTACGGTGATGGTGACGGAACTAGTTATACAGCTTTAACATCTACTGATGTTGTTGGACATGAAATCACACATGCTGTTACAGAAAATTCAGCAAACCTTGTTTATTCCTATGAATCAGGAGCTTTAAATGAATCTTTTAGCGATATTTTTGGGGTTGCGATAGATTTTTACAAAAATCCTAGTACTGCGAATTACTTAATGGGAGATCAATTCTCTCTTACGGGAGTACCTTTTAGGAGTATGTCAAACCCTAATTTGTATGGTGACCCAGATACTTACAATGGAACAAACTGGTACACAGGGTCTGGTGATAATGGAGGGGTTCATACCAACTCTGGTGTGCAAAATTTTTGGTTTTATCTTTTAGGAAATGGTGGCTCAGGAACAAATGATATTGGAAACACCTATACCGTAACTGGAATTGGAATTAATTCGGCAGGAGCAATAGCCTATAGGAACTTAACCACCTATTTAACTGCAAATTCTCAATATACTGATGCTCGTTTTTACGCAATTCAAGCTGCAATTGACTTATATGGAAGTTGTAGTGCAGAAGAGATTGCAACAACCAATGCATGGTACGCTGTTGGTGTGGGAGCTGTTTATTCTAACGCAGTCATCGCTGCTTTTTCTTCAGGGAGTACCTATAGTTGCACAGTACCATCTACAATAGCATTTATTAACAACAGTACAAATGGGTCTTCTTATCTTTGGGATTTTGGTAATGGCAACACAAGTACGGTTGCCAATCCATCTAACACCTATTCGTCAACAGGAACATATACTGTTTCTTTAATAACAACAGGATCCTCTGCATGCGGAACTGTAGATACCTTAGTTCAAACAAATTACATTACTGTTACAAATGGGGGTGGTCCTATAGCTGCATCCTGCACACCAAACACTACAGCAGCAGGAACCTTTGGTATGGGAATATTTAATTTCACACTCGGCACAATAAACAATAGCTCTAGCGGTGGAACCGATGGCTATAAA
>CAZVEW010000258.1:0-3104 GCA_964625955.1 uncultured Vicingus sp.
AAAAAATATTTTATTTGTTGATGATAACCCAAATATAATCAACGGTATTAAACGGGCATTAAGACGAGAGAGGAACAATTGGGTGTTGTTTTTTGCTTATTCAGCGGAGGAGGCACTTGAATTGATGGCAGACACCCCCATTGATTTAATTGTAACCGATATAATGATGCCTGGTATGCAGGGTGATGAGTTATTAATATATGTAGCAGCGCAATATCCTGCGACGATACGTTTTATATTAAGTGGTTATGCAAATGAAACAGTATTGAAAAAATCTATGACGGTGGCTCACCAATATTTAAGTAAACCTTGTAATATTTCACTGTTAAAAGAAACAATTTTTCAGGTTTTTAAAATTCAATCCTGCATTAGTAACCCACACCTTATTGATAGTATTGGTGATATTAGTCAACTTCCCAGTTTACCTACAGTTTATCAACAATTAAAATTAGAAGTTGATAAGGAAAATAGTACTTCAGATAGTATTGCCAATATTTTTTCTCATGATATAGCATTTTCAGCTAAGTTATTACAGATTGTCAATTCACCTTATTTTGGCCTTAAGCAAAAAATATCTAATCTATCCCAAGCCGTTAATTTAATAGGCGTACAGCAGTTAACTGATTTAGTACTTGGTACTTTTATCAAGGAGTCTTTTTCTACGCATAACCAAAAGTATAAATATATTTTTGAATATATTTATGCTGACTCAATGCGTGTAGCTGTTCTGGCAAAGAAAATTTCTTTAGCAGAAGGCCAGAAGGAAGATAGACCGGATCAAGCTTTTTTGGGAGCCTTATTGCATAATATGGGCTTGTTAATTTTTATGTCGAAACTACCGGATAAGTTTAATACTCTGCTTGAAGAGCTTAAACAAACGGATACGGATATTATTATATTAGAAAAACAAATTTTTGGTTTTACTCATGCAGAAGTCGCGGCCTATCTTTTAGGCTTATGGAAAATCCCCCCCCGAGTTATTGAGTCGATTCTGTTACAGTTTAATCCAAATGAGACAGAATATGAGGGTGTTAATGCACTTACAGCCGTACATGTTGCGAGTGCTTTACTTAAACCATCTGGTATTCAAGAGAGTAGCCGGTTGTTTGAGTGCAGTTTAGATATAAAGTATCTAGAACGTATTGGCAAACTGGAACAAATAGCTTATTGGCAAGAATTAGCCCAAACAGTAATACAAAAATAACGCCGAGGCACTTAAACCAAATGGTGGTGGGTCGAAAATGCAGGTTAAAACCTGTGTCCCAAAAAGTTGTAATTAATGGGAATATATGGGGTAAAACTACAGATTTACCCCACTACCAAGAGAAATTAACAGAACTTGACTAGTGTGTAATAAAAATCATGGAAAATAGAAAAATAAACCGCTCTTCAGTTAGTCAAAAAATACTTTTTGTAGATGATGAACCTCGATTATTAAAGGGTATTCAACGACAATTACGTAAAGACTTCAAAGTTGAAATCGCAGAAAGCGCACAAGAAGGTTTACAAGTACTTGAATCTTTAGGTCCTTTTGCTTTGGTTGTTTCTGATTACAATATGCCAGAGACTGATGGTATTGAATTTCTCGCTCAGGTGCACTCATTGTATCCAGAAACAGTATTAGTTATGTTGACGGGTAGGGCAGAGTTAGATATTGCTATAAAGGCTTTACATAAAGGTCGAATTTCTCGTTTCTTAAATAAGCCTTGTCCACGAGAGTTACTAATACAAACCCTAAATGATTCATTGGAGCAGTATCGGTTAATCCAGGCAGAAAAACAGTTACAGCAAGAACTAGAAAAAACTAATTTAAAACTTAATGCGTTGAATAATCAGCTAGAAAGTTTAGTTGAAATTCGCACCCAGGCAATATCGACTCAATATCAATATGTAAGAGAATTAACTCAAATGAAAACTTCAGCACAAATTGCTGATGCATTAATTCATATCATACAAAAAGTCACTCAGACCAATCAAGTTGCTTTATTTTTAAACCAAGATAATGAGGGTATATTTTTACCTCATAAAACGCAACAAGGTAAAGAACTAGTATCAATTAGAGCTGATGAGCTATTGCAAGGAAGTCTTGCTCAATGTTTACAAAAAAAAGAAGCTGTTATAGTTAAACCTGATAGTGTTCTTTTACTCAATGAACAAAAACTGTTTAAAGGTAAAGCATGCGCCTGCATACCTTTAAACACTGAGAAACGAGTGATTGGTTTATTAACTATTAGTAGTGATAGTGAAGCAAGTATAGATAAAACGCAATTAGAGACCGTAAAAATACTAATTAATTCTAGCGCAACTGCATTAATGAATCATTGGCATCTGGAAATTCAAACAGAGTCTCAGGATGCTATTATTGCCGCTTTAGCAAAATTATCTGAATATAAAGACCCTGAAACTGGGGCTCATTTATTACGGCTTAAAAAATATTGTGAACTTCTTTGCCAAATTTTAGGACGATCAGAAAAATATAAACATATTATTTCTAGCCAGTTTACTAAGGATTTAGTGCGCTCTTCTCCCTTGCATGATATAGGTAAAGTAGGTATTGCTGATGCAATATTAAAAAAGCCTGGTAAGCTCACTAAAGAGGAGTTTGAAGTTATGAAAACACATACCAGTATTGGAGGCAGTACATTACGGATGGTTTACGAGCAGTATAAATCACAATCTTTTATAAAGTGCGGTATGGAAGTTGCGTACTATCACCATGAAAAATGGGATGGTTCGGGCTATCCGCAAGGCTTAAAAGGAGAAAATATTCCTTTGAATGCTCGTATTTTAGCAGTTGCCGATGTTTATGATGCGCTAACAACTCGTCGAGTATATAAACCCTCATTTTCCAGAGAAAAAGCACTAGAAATAATTAAGCAGGGAAGTGAACAACATTTTGACCCTGATGTTGTCACTGCTTTTGTTGAAAATGAAGACTCTTTTTTTAAAATTTCTGAAAAAAATAAAGTATAAACAGATTTCTGTCACTAAAAAAATAATTAAATCTTTTACTCATCTGTTTAGTGCTTAATCCTCTATAATACTGAGTTTTTAGTTTCTAAAACAGCTTATTATGCACCGGCTTTTTCTTATTCTATTATCTT
>CAZVEW010000259.1:0-3101 GCA_964625955.1 uncultured Vicingus sp.
AGTGAATGAGTGAATGGGTGAATGGGTGAATGAGATAATGAGTGAATGAGATAATTAGATAATTAGATAATGAGTGAATGAGTGAATGAAACACACCGAACACCAAACACTAAACACTAAACACCAAACACTAAACACCAAAAACCATACACCAAAAACCATACACCAAAAACAAAACACTAATGACAAAACAAGCGTTAATAAATCAAATTAAACAAAAAAAATCTTTTTTATGTATTGGCTTAGATACTGATATTACAAAAATTCCTACTCATTTATTAAAAGAAAAAGATCCAATTTTTGAATTTAACAAGCAAATAATAGATGCCACACATGATTTATGCGTTGCCTACAAACCCAACACAGCTTTTTACGAAACCCAAGGAGCAAAAGGCTGGGAATCTTTACAAAAAACAATAGCATATATACCCAAAAATATTTTTACAATAGCCGATGCAAAACGCGGAGATATAGGAAATACCGCTAAAATGTATGCCAAAGCTTTTTTTGAAAAATTAAATTTTGATGCAGTTACTGTTGCACCGTATATGGGAGAAGATTCCGTATTACCTTTTCTATCGTTTAAAGATAAATGGGCAATATTATTAATACTAACCTCTAATAAAGGAGCAAATGATTTTCAGTTTTTTACCGATGGAAAAGAAAGATTATTTGAAAAAGTATTAACGCAATCGAAAAAATGGGGAAGCGATGAAAATTTAATGTACGTGGTGGGAGCTACTCGACCAAAAATGTTTAAGGAAATAAGAAAAATTGTTCCAAATAATTTTTTATTAGTTCCTGGTGTTGGAGCTCAAGGAGGCTCATTATCAGAAGTTTGTAAGTATGGATTGACTAAAGATGGTGGTTTATTGGTAAATTCATCAAGAGGAATTATTTATGCAGGTAATGATGAGCATTTTGCAGAAGCTGCCAGAAATTCCGCCTTGATAATTCAAAAAGAAATGAGTATTTTGTTAAACGAATTTAAAACTTTATAATTATGCAAACTTCAATTATTTTTCAAGTAATAATTCTATTATTAATAGTTTTTGCTGCAACAGGGTTGTTTTTTATTGTAAAACAAAAAACCGCTGTAATAATAGAACGATTTGGTAAATTTCATCGTGTAGCTAGGGCAGGATTTAATCTTAAAATACCATTAATTGATAGGAAAGTTGGTAAAGTGAACCTGCGAGTTATGGAACTACCCGTTGAGGTAGAAACAAAAACTAAAGATGATGTTTTTGTACGACTTATTATTTCAGTACAATATTTTGTAATAAATTCTTCGGAAGGTATAAAGATGTCTTTTTATAAGTTTGATAATCCAGCACAACAAATACAATCATACGTTTTTGACTCTATTCGTTCAGAAGTTCCCAACCTTATTTTAGATGATGTTTTTAGCGAAAAAGATAAAATAGCTCGCGTAGTACAAGAAGAATTAGCAGAAACCATGAAAGAATATGGATTTAATATCATTAAAGCTTTGGTTACAGATATTGACCCCGATGCCAAAGTAAAACATGCCATGAATGAAATTAACGCAGCAAAAAGAATGAAAGAAGCAGCGAAAGAATACGCAGAAGCAGAAAAAATTAAAGTTGTAGCTGCCGCTGAAGCCGAAGCTGAAAGTAAAAAATTACAAGGAATAGGTATTGCCGACCAACGGATTGCTATCGCAAATGGCATGAAACAATCTGTTGAGCAAGTAAAAGATGCCATGGAAGCAGATGTTACAGGACAACAAGTAATGAATATGCTATTTATGACCCAACATTATGATACCATTAGCCGATTGGCCGACCAAGGAGTAAACACAATATTTGTTCCCTATTCACCAGGAACAGTGGGCGATTTACAAACACAAATTCAATCAAGTTTGCTTTCTGCTGATGTTATAAATAAAGGAATTAAAAACAATATTAAAGAAGCTGGTTCAGCTGGTTCTTCTGATGAAGAGATAAATTAGTATAATGTATTAACCCGGCAGCAATTAATCGGAATTCTTGTTTCTTTTAAATTGATGAAAATCAGAGTCTTGTAATCTTAAGTCTTGCGGTCTTTTTCCATCTAGTTAATAATATTAATGACATATTTCGTTTTTTCTTGATTACTTCTCTGAAAGTTAGATTTAATAAATGAAAAAGATAGTTTATTTCCTTACATTTGAAACTTAATATAAATCAAATACCTATGAAAAAATATTTACAAATTACAATTTTATTATCTTTCTTTTTAGGAACATTTATTGCACAAGCTCAAGTAAGAATGACCTTAGTTGATCCTTCGAATGGAATGGTATGGCTAAAAAACTATGGTACAACAAGTGTTGATATTGCAGGATATAGATTTTGCCATAATTTCACTTACCCTGCCTTAACATCTCTAACTATTAGTGGCGGAAGCACAATAATTGGAGCAGGATCAACTGTTTTAATCTCAGGTTTTACGCTAAATAGCGAATCGCTTGGTTCTGATGTTGCTTTATATTTGCCAACGGGTGCATTTACAGACCCTAATAGCATGATAGATTTTATGCAGTACGGTAGTGGGGGGCATGGTAGAGAGTCGGTGGCTGCAGCAAAAGGTATTTGGCTTACTAACACTTATGTTTTAGGTGGGGGTAATGCATATACAAGAAACTCTTCTGCTACGGCTACAGATTTTGGCGTTCAATTTTGGGGTCCAAATCCGATAGCCGTAGAGGAATATAATATTGATAAAAAAATAGATATATTTCCAACCCCTACTAATAATGTGATAAATGTTAATTTAAAAGATAACATTAAAGTAACCTCTTATAAAATTATAAATATATTAGGAAAGGTTATTTTGGAAAATAATGACACAACATTTACGCAAAACTTTATAATAAATGTTGCAAAATTCAAGAAAGGAAATTATACTTTGTTTTTATATGCAAAAGATAAGGTTAAGAAACAAAAAATTATAATTATTTAAATCTAATCTTTATTGAGTTTTTGGTCTTCTCTTTCATGGTTACAATACTTTTGGGTGATTTGCTTTTTAAGTATTTTAACCTATTTTTCTTGTATTTCTTAAACCCTAACTTATAATATTCAATTAAAGCAGTT
>CAZVEW010000260.1:0-3086 GCA_964625955.1 uncultured Vicingus sp.
ATGATGTAATAGGAGCTCGTTCTACCTCAATGGGGGGGGCAACGGTTACTCTATCAGATTTATGGTCAACCAATAATAACCAAGCTGGTTTAGGTTTTGTTAAAGAACTTGCCGCAGGAATTTATTATGAAAATAGATTTCTATTAAAAGAAACTAGCTATAAAGCTGGTGCTTTTGTTTTACCTACAAAGTCAGGTGCCTTAGGCGTAAGTGTAGCTTCAATAGGTTATCAATTATATAATCAAACAAAGGCTGGTTTATCTTATGGACAAAGGTTTGGAAATAAGTTTTCTTTTGGCGTTCAATTAAATTATTTAAATACTTCTCTTTCGCAAGATTATGGGAATAAAAGTACTGTAACAGGAGCTGTTGGATTAATTGCAAAATTAAGTAAAGATTTACTTATTGGTGTCCATGTTTATAACCCTACAAAATCAAAATTAGCTGATTATAATAGTGAGAAAATACCAACAATTATGAAATTAGGGCTGAGTTATCAGTTTTCTGATAAAGTTCTTGTAAATATAGAAACAGAAAAAGACATGGATTTTACAGCTCAGGTTAGGGCTGGTATTGAGTATCATGTTATGGAGATGCTTTATTTAAGAGGTGGTATTTCTACAAATCCGTCACAAAGTTCTTTTGGGATAGGTTTAAACTTTAATGATTTTAAGATGGAAATATCTTCTTCTTATCATCAAAATCTAGGTTTAACGCCAGGTATTTCTTTAATTTATCAAAAAGGAAAAAAGAATGATTCAGGAAATCCAAGTATCAGGTGATGAAGATAAATTTAAATAAAACCTTTTTTTTTATTAAAAGTGCACTTTTATTGCTTTTTATTTTAGTCAGTTTTTCTCTTTTTTCTCAAAGATTGAAAAAATCAGATAGAGAAGCTGAGGCCAACGATATAATAGAAAAAAGAGTTGAGTATTTAGTGGAAAATACCGAAGAATCGGATGCAGATTATACAACTATCTTTGATCAGTTATATTATTTTTACAACCATCCTTTAAACCTAAATAGGGCTAGTTTAAATGATTTAGAAGATTTATGGCTGCTTACCGATTTTCAGATTAACAACTTATTACAGCATATTGAGCAAGATGGAAAGCTAATTACTTTAGAGGAATTACAAACAATAGATGGCTTTGACCTAGAAACTATTAAGTTAATTTTGCCTTTTGTAAAAGTGGGCACTGATGTAGATACTCCTCAGCTTACTTTTAATGAATTGTTAAATAAAGGAGAAAACCAGTGGTTTGTTCGCTATCAAAGAGTGCTAGAACAAAAAAAAGGATTTAGTCCGATAACAGACTCTGCTTTAGCTGCAAGTCCAAATTCTAGGTATAAAGGAGATGCAAATAAGATTTATACTCGTTATAGGTATAAGTATGGAATGCATTTAAGCATAGGAATTACTGCAGAGAAAGATGATGGAGAGCAATTCTTTAAGGGGGCACAAAAAGATGGTTTTGATTTTTATTCAGCTCATTTCTTTTTAAAAAATCAAGGAAAAATAAAGCAGTTGGCAATAGGAGATTATCAAGCACAATTTGGTCAGGGGTTAACCTATTGGTCAGGATTAGCTTTTGGAAAATCGGCTGATATTATGCTAGTAAAGAGAAGTGCAATAGGCTTGAAACCATATACTTCTGTTGACGAAAATTTGTTTTTAAGAGGAGGTGGTTTAGCACTTCAATTTGGAAAGATGCAAGCCACAGCATTTTATTCGTATAATAAAATAGATGGAAATATAAGTTTGGTAGATTCTACTTTTCAAAGTCAAGATATTTTAACCGTAACATCAATTCAGTTAACAGGTTTACACAGAACTAATAGCGAAATTGAAGATAAAGATGCTATTACACAACAAATAATGGGAGGGCATGTTGAATACAAAACCAGTAAAATGAATGTAGGCTTAACAGGTATCCATAGCCAAATAGATGCTAATTATAATCCCAGACTTTATCCATATAGTCAATTTCGAAATGTAGATAGTCAGCAATCAAAAATTGGAGCAGATTATAATGTACTTGTTAAAAATTTTAATTTCTTTGGTGAATTTTCTCAAAGTATAAACGCTGGATATGCCTATGTTTCTGGAGCATTAATTACCTTAGATCCTAAACTTTCTTTGGCAACATTCTATAGAAATTACCAAAGAGATTTTCAACCAATTGCCAGTGTTGGTATTGGCGAAAATTCTACCAATGAAGATGAAAAAGGCTTCTATATTGGAATTGTTGCTAATCCTGTTAAAAAAGTTACATTCTCTGCTTACTATGATCAATTTACATTTCCGTGGCTAAAATTTGGCGTTTCGGCACCATCAAAAGGACATCAATATTTAGCTCAATTAACTTATAAACCATCTAAAAAAATGGAAATATACTTAAGGGTTAGAGAAAGGTTAAGAGATGAAGATACAAAGGTTGCACTTGAAGGAATTGATTATTTAGTAGCAGAAAAACAAACTAATTACCGTTTTAACTATACCTACAAACTCTCAGATGCTATTCGTTTAAAAGGTAGGGTTGAACTAGTAAACTATCATTTACAAGAAACCCCTTTCGAAACAGGGTTTTTAATTTATCAAGATATTATTTACAAGCCTATGAATAGCCCTTTATCGTTTAGTTTTAGGTATGGAATTTTTGATACAGATTCTTATAGTAGTAGAATTTATGCTTACGAGAATGATGTTTTATATACATTCTCTATCCCAGCATATTACGATAGAGGAACAAGAACTTACTTTACTTTAAGATACAAACTTAAACGAGGAATTGATATTTGGTTGAGATACGCTTTAACTTATTATGATAATATAAATGTAATAAGTTCTAGCCTAGAGGAGATATCTGGAAATCATAAATCTGAAATTAAAGCCCAAGTTAGGTTTAAATTTTAATTAAAATTGCTGCCATGAATTTGTTATTGGTAAGTTTGGTATTAATTGTTTATCCTTTATTTGGATTCTCTATCTATTTAATTAGAAATAGGTTAAGTAAGATGAAGCAGTTTAATGCTTTAATATTTGTGCCAGTTGGAATTAGTTTTGTTGCAGGAATAATAATGCT
>CAZVEW010000261.1:0-3056 GCA_964625955.1 uncultured Vicingus sp.
TATTTTGCAAAGGCGGTTTGCATTCCTATATTTTTTGCGCCTACAATATCTCTTCACGGTCTAAAGCTTTAAGGTAAAACTCCAATTGCCCGAGATGCTCAGGTTTAAGTTTTGTAATTTTTAATTCAAAAGCCACTAAACATTTTAGATTCCGATTAAAAAAAAGCAAATCGATAAAAAAATCTTCGTTTCCCACCTGCAACCTGTATTCCTGACCAACAAAAGAGAAACCGTTCCCACATTCAAGTATAAAATCTTTCAGAGAGCTTACAAGTGTTTGCTGCAAATTTTTTGTGCTGTGTGGAGTTGGCAAAATTAGGAACTCAAAAATATAACTATCCTTAAATACATTTTCTGTCTCTTGAGGTAAGTTTTTTACAATGTCGGAACGCTTTTCATTTGCAAGCATTGTTCTTTCAAAAGTACCGGAGCTTATAAGTCGTTCTAATTTTCTTACGCTATAGTTTTGTTTTGAACAAATTTTAAGATAAAACTCTCTTTCTTCCGGAGTTTTTAAGGTCATTATAAGTCTGTTATGACTCCAAGAAATTTCTGACCACAGTGTGGACAGTTTTTCATTTCCTTTGTAAGTCTCGTAAAACTGTTTCATTCTCCAGATATTTCGAGCATTAAATCCCCTAATATTTGGTTCATTCTGTAAAATATATTCAGATAATTGCTCAACTACAGATTTGTCCCATTTTTCAGTTTCAACTTTTTGTGAAATATACTTTCCTATATCCCAGTACAATTCTATTAAAGCTGAATTTAACTGTTTTTAGGCTTTCTGTTGAGCTGTTTTAATAGTTAATAAAACTTCTGTGAACTGTTTTGTTTGTGTCATTTCTGATGACACAATTTTGTTATTTTGTTTTTCCATTTTTATTTTACTGCTTCTTTTAGTTTAGCCAACAAATTTCCCCGTTTTTTTATCAATAATAGCCCAACTTGGAATAATTTCTTTGTAAGTCTGTAATTGTTTATAAGCTGATTTTACTGTTGCATTTTCATCAGCAGGATTTTTTAATTCTATTACAACTAAAGGAATACCGTTTACAAACAAAATAACATCGGGTCGTTTCGTTCGACTTCGCTCACCAACCCCTAATGAATCAACAACCGTAAATTGATTGGCAACAATAAATTCGTTGTTTTCAGGATTTTCAAAATCTATAAGCCAAACCAAATCACCTCTTTCTTCTCGTCCACCTGCCTGTCCTGCGGACGCAGGCAGGTCTTTTTGGCAAGAAACCTTAATTCCTTCGGTAAGCATTCTGTAAAATGCTTCATTATTGGCAAGCAGTTCAGGGGAATTGATTCTTTGAATCTCTTTTAATGCCTCTTCTTGGCTGGCAATTGGAACTTTAGGATTTATTCTGCGAATAGCATTCTGCAATCTTTCAGAAAGTAAAACCTCTTCATAAGAATTTCGCTCCGATCTTTCGCCTGTTGCTGAGCTTGTCGAAGCATCGGGGGCAATATCAGGTGCATAAATATATTGATAGCCCAAACGCTCTAATAATTCTATGGCAAATTCTTCTATTGTATTTTCGGTTATTTTTGTCATAATTATATCATCCAAATTTCAGAATTATAATCGGCAGACGGTTCCATTACAATATTTCCGTTTCCGCCGTTTAATTTGTCATTTGCCCATTTTTGGGGATTATCAATAATATATTGTGCAATGCGTTTGTATTCGTTTTCGTTGCGGATAATGTGTTCCCAATAATTGCGTTGCCATTCGGATACAAAATTTAACCGGTGGGCGTGTTTTGTAACCGCCGATTTATAACCGCCAATAATTGATGATACCGTATTTTTCCCGATATTTTGAAATCGTTTTTGTCCAATGGTTTTATTTTGGGATGGCGGTTGTTGCGATTGGTCGGATAATCGTAGAGACAGGGCATGCCCTGTCTCTACGTTACCGTTATCGGTATTTCCATTTAATATCAATATTCCGTGTATATGGTTGGGCATTACAATAAATTCCCCCAATTCAATATTTTTTGCGTGATTTTTTATTTCATACCACAAAATATCGGCAATAACACCAATTGGTGATAATTGCATTCTTCCGTTTTCTATTTCCCCGAAATAATGTTCACGATTTTTGGTGCAAATGGTAATAAAATATGCCCCGTTCCAACCATAATCCCAATTTTGCAATCGGGTAGATTTAATACGATATTTGTTTCCATATTTTTCCATAATCCTAATATTTCACCCTCACCTCTCTTGACATCAATTTCGGCCATAGCGTATCCCGCAGTTTTTCAAGCGTGCGGATTTGAGTCTGATTATTCAAAATTTTCTGAAAATATGGTGTTACTTCATTTTCAAAAGATATAATAGTTTCTTCTGACGGTATATTTACATTAAAGCCTTTAAATGTTTCAGTTGTAATGGTGTCGAAAACACTTCCATAAGCAGCGGACTGTAACTCTTCTACAGAATGATTAATAAGTAAATATGTAAAGAAAAAACAGTTGCCATATTTTGGTTTAATACCATAATTGGATTGACTAAAAGCCATTGGTTCAGATAAAATACAATATTTACCCACAGTACCTCTCGCTGAGATAACAGTTGAAAATTTTGGAAGTAACTTTGCTGAACTATTATTTAATCCTTTGTTTGAAATAGTTTTCTCAGAATTAGTAATAATAGATTTGTGATTAGAAGCGATATCACCACCTGATAACCATTTAATTTCACCATTCCAGTATTCTTCCACCGAAGTTTTTGGAGTTCCACCTCCAATAAGTTCAACTGCATTGTAAAGAGTTGTTTCCTCCCAATCATCCTCAGCTTCTTCCACACCTGTCTGCCGTTCTTTTGGCGGAAACCACTCTCTAAAAAGCGTTTCTGCCATTTGTTCAAGGGTTTTGTTTTGGCGGTGGAGCAGGTCTATTTTGTCGTCCAAACTGCTGAGCACTTCGGCTATGGCTTTTTGTTCGGGTGGTTCTGGAAAATTCCATTTTGATTCACCCACAAATTCTACGTTGATTAGTTTCTGTTGCAAATCCTTTAACGTTTTGTCAAACCGCCGA
>CAZVEW010000262.1:0-3037 GCA_964625955.1 uncultured Vicingus sp.
CAAAAGTAAAACTATTCCCCGTTAAACATTGTGCTGTCGGTGGCGTAAAACCAGCAGTTATTACAGGACCTGGAGAAACTACAGTACTAATTGTATCACTACAACCAGTAAAGTCAGTAACGGTAACAAGGTACGATCCTGGTGCTAACCCCGAAATAGCATTGGTGGTTTGTCCTCCAGGAGTCCAAGAGTAGGTGTATGGAGAGGTTCCTCCACTTACAGAAACAGTAGCAGTTCCGTCATTTGCTCCTAAACAAGATTCTGGAGTATTTGCAATAGTTAAAACTAAAGGTGGATTAATTGTTACAGTCACAACATCACTATTTGTACAGCCATTAGCATCTGTAGCTGTTAATGTGTATGCAGTTGTGGTGGTCGGACACACATTTGGAGATAATGTCCCGCTACCCGTCATATTTGTTGTAGGAGACCATGAAAAGGAACTAGCTGGACCAGTTGTTGTTACCGTATTAGTAAAATTTAAAGTCCAACCATTTAAAGTTCCGTCATCTCCACCAGCATCATCTGTAACGTTTAATACCCAATTACCATTTGCTGTACAGTTACTTAATAAAGAAAGAGGACCTCCCTCAGGGATATATGTTCCGGCAAAAGGTCCTGTCCCTCCTGTAACAGGAGTAACAGCTGTGATTGCAAAACAGCCTGTAAAATTATTTGAAGAGCCACCATTATCGGTTGTTAATTCTAATTGTGTTCCATCAGGACAAGTTAAAAATATATCTAAATCTGCATTCCAAGTATGGGTAATATCTAAACAAATAGAAGTCAGTGTAGCACTAGATAATCCCGATGTAGTAATGGTAGAATTAACAGGACTGCCATTTGTTATAAATGAACCTGGAGTTGATGTAAAAGAAGGTGTTGTAACAGTTGTATTTTGTTGAAAAGCATTACTTACTAAATCAGCACAACTACCAGGGCATAATGCAAAATCATTTGGTACTGTTACTGTAGGGCCTGAAACAGTAACTGTTTTAGAGTCTGTACAATTTCCCCATGTATAATAAAGCGTATGAATACCTATACCCGCTGTTGCTGGGTTAAATGTGCCTGTGCTGCTGTTCGTAATACCTGGACCAGTCCATGTTCCTCCAGTACTAGGTAAAAAACCACCTAAATTAAAGGCAGGGTCATTTATACATGCTGTTTCATTAGGTCCAGCAACAGTGCCTTGTATACCTGTAGAGGTTGTGAAGTTAAATTGAACATTATCTCCTGGCCAATTATCTACGACAACATAATAAGTTTTTCCAGGAACCATACTTGCTGCAGGAACAGTAATAGTAGAAGCACCTGTAGTCCATTGATTACAAGCTATATTGTTCCACCCAATATTATCGCTGCAAGGAGTGGGACTTAGGGGATGGTCAAAAACAGCAAATTGAAGGTCGCCTCCTGTTATTGCAGATATATTTACGTTAAAAGAAACAGGCTGTACAGGGTTAGTAGCAACATAGGAAAACCAAATAGTATTATCTATAACACCATTACAAGGCCAATCAGAAGGAGGTGGATCTACACTAGTATTAGGTGTAGACCCCAAAGTAGTGGCTGAGTAAGCTGTACTAGGACAAAGTTTAATGGCATCAATACAATCGTCATTTATCATTGCTCCACTTTGGGTATAACTGTTTAAACAAACCTCGAAAGTACCAGTATTGCTATTAACACCATCTACCAAAATATAATAGGTTTGACCTGGAATTAAGTTATTTACTTGTAATGTCGTGGTATTTTGCCCAATATTTGCTTGAGAACACGCATTAAAGCCATATCCAGCATAATTAGTACTTGCACAATTATTAGCTGCTGGTTGTATTACAGCAACTTGTGGTTGATTAAGTGTTGTACCGTTTATAGTAATGGTATTGGCTGGTCCTTGGGCAACAAAAGTAAACCAAACACCATCTATATTAGTAGATGTATTTGTAAAGCAAGCAGGAGGATAAACAGTTGTTCCATCTGTTAAATCAGGTGAAGCTCCTGATGTGGTATATGCCGCACTACCTGAACAAAAATTATTTGTGGGGAGAGAGATGGCATTACACATTAAATCGTTTGTTGCTTGCGCTGGAGATGTTAAGCAAACTTCAAAAGTTCCCGTTAAATTATTTGCTCCATCAACTATGATGTAATACGTTGATCCTGGTGTTAAAGAGGTATAATTTAAACTAGCAACACCACTACCTGGATTATTACAGCCTAACTCAGTAAAAGTTCCCGTACAAGGAGGTGTGGTTGGTTGGCTCATTAACGCAACCATAGGACTTGCCAAACTTCCTGGGTTTACACTAATATTTACAACTGGAGAAGATGCTGTGAATTTAAACCACATTGAATTATTAACACCGCCTCCAAAGCAAGAAGGGTTAATAGTTCCTGTTACTCCTGTGTTATTATAAGAGGCAGCTCCAGAGCAACCATTAGACGAAAGAGATATTGCTGTTGAACAATCTGTTCCTTGGGCATAAGAAGATGTTCCTAATGCCAATAATAATGTTAAAACGCTTAATGTTCTTTTCATTCTTTTTTACTGTTAGTTTTTTTTGCTCCTTTTTGGTTTAGTATTTTTTTCATTTCTGCTGATGGTTCAGGTAAGGCAGAAGTAATACCAACGTTAATTATTGGTATTACAAGGTGTGGTAAATTTTCTTCATTTCTTTCAATAATTTGTTGCTTAATGGCAAAACTGACTTTTCCTCCTTTATTTTCATATTTTGAAACTGAAAATAAGGTTAATTTAGGGCCATTCTTAATTTGAATTTCCCTATCAATAGAAGTAAATCGAAACTTATTAAAATTGAAAGAAGATATCTTCTTTTGATTTACTTGACCAATTGTATTCCATACATTTTGATTTAAAATACTGAAGGAAGATTGCCCAAAAATAGAAAATGAAAATCCGATAAAAAATAAAATAATTAGTTTTTTCATAAAGAGTTAAATTAGATTGTACCATGCAGACGAGAATAAAACCAAAAAGTTGCCTAAAGATTAAAGAGAGGAAAAGTTTTAA
>CAZVEW010000263.1:0-2987 GCA_964625955.1 uncultured Vicingus sp.
TTGATAGTGTTGGTAATATTGTTAACTGGCAGTGGTATTTTGGAGATGGAGATTCTATTGTAGGGGTTCAAAACCCTGTACATTTATACAATTCCGCTGGGAACTTTAATGTTCAACTTGTTGTGACTAACGATTCTAATTGTGTGGATTCCATTACAATTCCTTTAACAATAAATCCTGTTTATTCAATTAACCAATCTATGTCTATTTGTGCTGGCGACAGTATTTTATTAGGAGGTAGTTTTCAAAATAGTTCAGGCATTTATTTAGATAGTTTGCAATCTGCTGCAGGTTGCGATAGTTTGGTTTATACCACTTTAACGGTTAATCCACTACCAATTATTGTGGCTTCAAACGATACAGTGATAACAGCTTGTGGCTTGGTTCACTTAAATGTATCGGGAGGCACATCTTATATTTGGACACCAGATACTAGTTTAAGTTGTACAAATTGCTCATCACCATCAGCATCACCACAAAATTCAATAAGCTATATTGTTACAGGAACTACACAGGGTTGTACCGCTAGCGATACAGTAAATATTACTGTTAATGGAGAAACACCATTAATTATTCCCAACGTTTTTACGCCTAACAATGATGGTATGAACGATGGCTTTAATTTGGTAGGCGGATGCGTACTTTCCGTTCATAAATGGATATACAATAGGTGGGGAGAACTGTTATTTGAATCTAAGCAAATAAATGAAGCTTGGGATGGACGGACTACAGCAGCTAAAGAAGCACCAGTAGGCACTTATTTTTATATATTTGTAGTTGATATGGTTGAAAATGGTGGTGAAGTGCAAAAAACCTTTAAAGGAACACTTTCCTTAATACGATAAATAACCTCATTTTCTTATCTTCGCAGAATGAAACAAGCCGTAGTCAAAAAAGGTAAAGTAATTGCTCAAAATGTTCCTAGTCCTAATGTGAGTAGAGGTAGTGTATTAATCAAGGTTCATTACAGTTGTATTTCGGCAGGGACGGAAATGACAAGTGTTAACACCACCAAAAAATCATTAATAAAAAGAGCCATCGATTCTCCTGATGAGGTAAAAGAGGTGCTTGATTTTATAAAAGTAAATGGCATAAAAAAAACCATACAAAAAGTGCGAGGAGTTTTAGATGGAGGCAAACAAACAGGCTATTCTGTTGCAGGAGAGATAATTGCTGTCGGAAAAGGTGTAACTAATTTTCAAATTGGAGATAAAGTGGCAGCCGCAGGTGCAGGAATTGCCAATCATGCCGAATATGTTGATGTGCCCATTAATTTGGTAATGAAAATGCCCAATGCGTTAGCCTATAAATTAGCTTCAACCGTTACCATGGGCGGAATTGCCACGCAGGGCGTTCGTAGGGCAGATTTACGATTTGGAGAAAGTTGTGTAGTGGTTGGAGCTGGAATTTTAGGTTTGTTGGCTTTGCAAATGCTAAAACTAAGTGGTGTAAAAGTGATCGTTTCCGATTTAGATGAACATCGTTTAACTTTGGCTAAAGAATTAGGAGCTGATGTCTGCATTAATCCAACTAAAGAAGATGTTGTAAAAGTTTCCAATAATTTTTCTGGAGGTTATGGTGTTGATTGTGTGTTGTTTACTGCGTCAACATCAAGTAATAAACCTTTGTCCGATTCATTTAAAATGTGCCGAAAAAAAGGAAAAGTAGTATTGGTTGGCGTGGCAGGAATGAACATAAACCGTGGCGATATGTACGCCAAAGAATTAGATTTTCAAATATCTACTTCTTATGGACCGGGAAGATACGATAGCAATTACGAAGAAAAAGGCTTGGATTATCCATTGGCCTATGTGCGTTGGACGGAAAATAGAAATATGACCGAATATCTTCATTTATTAAATGAAGGAAAAATAAATGTTGAACCGTTAATTGATGCCATTTATCCCATAGAAAAAGTAGAGGAAGCTTTTGCAAGTTTAGCAGCCGAAGGGCAAAAACCTATTATTGTTTTGTTGGATTATAAACATGCTAAAGACAACAAGAAAGTGGAGATAAACACTAAACCAATCAATAAAAATGTAATTAATATTGGAGTAGTAGGAGCAGGAAATTTTGTTGCAGGAATGCACCTTCCAAACATTAAAAAACTGAATAATAAATTTGAATTAAGAGCGGTAATGAGCAGAACTGGTTTTAAGGCAGATGCTTTGGCTAAACAATTTGGTGCAGCTTACTCAACTACCAATTTTGAGGAAATTATTAACGATAAAGACATTGATTTAGTGATGATTACCACCCGACATGATAGTCATGCAGATTATGTATTGAGAAGTTTAAAAGCAGGAAAGCACACTTTTGTAGAAAAACCACTAGCTGTTAATCAAGAAGAATTAGACCAAATTAAAGCCTTTTATAATGCTGATGTAGCCAACAAACCTGTTTTAATGACAGGTTTCAATAGGAGATTTAGTCAATTTGCTACTGAAATTAAAAAACATACCGATAAAAGAATCAATCCATTATTTATCCATTATAGAATGAATGCAGGATTTATTCCGTTAGACAGTTGGGTGCATGAGCATGGAGGAAGAATTATTGGAGAAGCCTGTCATTTAATAGATTTGATGACTTCCTTAACCAACTCGAAAATTGCTTCAATTAGTTGCGAAAAAATATCACCAAACAACGATAAATTTTCTCAACAAGATAATGTAGCTATGATTTTAAAATACGAAGATGGTTCGGTTGGCACCATTCATTATTTTGCAATGGGAAGCAAACAACTTTCGAAAGAATATATGGAAATCCATTTTGATGAGAAAACCATTATAATGGACGATTATAAAACCTTAAAAGGGTTTGGTGTTAATGTTAAAAACCTTAATTTAACCAGAAGCGACAAAGGACAAAAGGAAGAACTAGAAGCACTTTATGAAACGTTAAAAGGCAACACAAAAAATTGGCCAATTCTTTTAGAAGATATGATAGCAACAACCGAAGCAACATTTTTGATAAACCATTGATAA
>CAZVEW010000264.1:0-2976 GCA_964625955.1 uncultured Vicingus sp.
TGATGTCCGCCTTGCTGAGTTCGATCAGGGGCGTGTGGATTTCGAAGTGGCTGCCTTCTACGCCGGTCTTTGTTGCCAGTTGTGCGAGGTCTTTGAAGGCCGCGATGTATTCGGGGCGGCAATCCGGGTAGCCGGAGTAATCGACGGCGTATTGAATCGCCATTTCCTCCTTTTGATAAGCGTGAACTGAAATTTATTAACATATCAAAAAATATTCCAAATGAATTTGATCATGTATTTGTTCCTAGAGATAAAAAATTTAATGAGTACTTAGATGTAGGTATTCAAAACAAGTATCTTAGTTCTGACATCAAAATACCAGTATATTATAATAATAAATATGTTCAGGTGGGTGGTTTATCTATTAAAGATTTAGATCTTAATATTAGTAATATTTGGGAATTAATAGAAAACAAGATCTGTGATATAAATACAGAGATTGATATTATTCCCAGAGAAGGGAACTGGCGTGATACGATAGACATAAAAAATGCGTCTACTGTTGAACTCAAAGAAATAAAAGCGAAAAACATTGACGATATGAGTATTACAGAGCCATCTAGTTTTCCAAAAGAAAACTTTGTTAAGTATATCTCTTATCAATGGACTGTATTACCACCTATAAAACCTTCAAATGCCAAAATGTCTCGACTGTATACCGAATATGATCAATTGGTGGTAAAATATAATCAGCAATTATCAATGCTTGATAAAAAACTTACTGATATAAAGAGTGACAGCTCTATTATTTCTTCATTTTTAGGAACAAACAAAAAAGCCACACAAGATTTAAATAAAATAAATGAATATAAAAAAAGAAACTTACTTGAAGTTAAGGCTAATGAGTTAAAAGAGTTTTTCACAAATGAGTTTAAATTATTTTTTGAATCTATAATCAACTGTGAGAAAGATTTCAAAAATGATAAACAAAGAAAAGAAGCGGAAGATCATTGGCTACAGATAAAACAACAAAAGGAATCAGAATTAGATAAAAAACAAAAAGAACTTAAAATTATAAATAATAATTTGGAAAATGACAATAACAGCCGTGCAAAACAAAAAAACAAGCTGGAAAACAAGATACAGAATCTTAAACAAGGTATTAAAAATAGATACACTGACTTTAACTATAAACCTAAGAAAAATGAGTTGTCGTACTTATCTAAAGAGACAACACAAAAATATGAAACACCTGCCATCCCCGCTTTTTCTTTACCAGAGGTTGGCGAGTTATATGAAACCAAGGATAGTTATTTCTTAGAAATTCTAAGTTTTGAGCAATTAGACAAAGCAAAAGAACTACAACAGAGATATAAAAATAAAAGTTATAAAGTGGTTGTAGGAGTTAACAATGAGTAGGGTAATTCATGTAAAAGGAAAGGTTTTCATAGAAAATAGAAAAATAGCCATTGATGTTATTCAAGAAGCCAAAAATGGTATCTATTTTGAGAATAACCAGTTTTTATTTGAACGATATGATGCTTATGATCAAATTAGCAGGTATGAAAAAGCTAGGCAAATAGAAGATGTTGAAAAAGAATATTTAAACCGTTATAAGCTATATAAACAAGAAAAAGAAGAAATAAATAAAAGAAGAAAAGAACAAGATAGAAGACATCAAGAGAGATTGGCCTCTTTACAAAAAGAAAGAGAGAAATTAGAAGAAGAAAGAAAATGGGCTAAGCTTGAGCAGGAAAAAATAGCTAAGATAGAAATGGAAAAACTGAGAATTGAAGCGGAAAGAAAAGCTATAGAATTAGAAAAAGAGAGAATACGCAAGGAAGAAGAAAAAAGACTCCTTAAAGAAAAGCAAGAGAAAGAGAGGGTGGCAGAAGAAAAAAGATTATTACGTGAAGAAAAGGCTACTTTAATAATAGCTAATGCAAAAAAGCAGGGGTACAAGGTAAAAAAAGAATTGAGAAAAGATAATACAATCAAACTCGTACTTCAACAAAGAATATATTAATGTTAAATATTTACAATATAGAAACTTCTAATTATGTAAATGGCAACGGTTGCCGATATGTGCTGTGGGTTCAGGGGTGCGATTTAAAATGCACTGGATGTTGGAACAAACAAACATGGAGTTTCAAACAAAAAAAATTAAAAAGTATTGATGAAATATTTTCTCAAATAAAAAGTTTAGCACATAGTCTTCAAGGGGTGACATTTAGTGGAGGAGAACCTTTTTTACAGGCAAAAGTTCTTTCAGTGCTAGCAAAAATGATAAAAGAGAACACCAATTTAGACCTCCAAATATTTACTGGTTATTCAAAAGAAGAATTAAAAGATGAATTTCACATTAAGCTACTAAAATATACAGACATTTTGGTAGCTGGAAGATTTGATATGAATAAGCCTAATAACAACCAAACCGTTTATATGTTAAATAATAATATTGATGCGTGGCTATTTAATAATAGTGATGTTGAAATTGAAATAAATGATTATATGGATATAAAAATCACTGGCTACCCAACAGATAAGTTGATTGATGGAATTAAGAGGGAGTGCATATGAAAGAGTATAATGTAATCGTCGAAATTGATGAGGACGGAAACATCAAAGCTGAAACAAAGGGAATGAATGGGAAAGTTTGTATTAATGAACTTGATGAAATATTAGACGGGGTAACGGGAGAAAGAGAGTTTAAGAATAAACCTGAATTTTATAAAAAGGATTCTGTAGTTCGCAAAACAATAAACAATAAACAATAATAAAAATATGCACTCGGGAAAAAATAAGGCTACGTTTCTTCCTTGCGATGCTTTATGTTGCCGCAAATGATTCGTCGTATCAATGCGTTATATCAAGCACAAGGGGAAGGGTAATGTCAGAACAAGAGAAAGCATTCCGATCCTATACCTTATCGGATCAATGGGTTGGACATCTAGATACAGCATTGAAAAATATTTTTTTACGCCATGAGACACAGCGGGCTTATCCTGCAAATACGATGGATGAAGGTGTGTTATC
>CAZVEW010000265.1:0-2971 GCA_964625955.1 uncultured Vicingus sp.
TAAAGTTATAAAAAAAAGCTGATAGTTTTAAACTATCAGCTTTTTGTGTTTGTGGATTAAGTATAAATTAAGCTTCAGATTTTTGAGGTTTTTCTAGTAATACTTTTCTTGATAATTTAAGTTTACCAGTTTTAGCATCAACAGCAATTAATTTAACATCAATTATTTCGCCTTCTTTTAAAACATCTTCTACTTTTGCTACTCTTTCCCAATTAATTTCAGAAATGTGCAATAAGCCATCTTTACCAGGAATAATTTCTACAAAAGCACCAAAATTAGTAATTGATTTAACTTTTCCTTTGTAAATTTCGCCAACTTCAGGCATAGCAGTTATGGCTTTAATTCTTGCTAAAGCAGCCGCACTAGCATCTCCATCGTTAGTCATAATAGAAACTTTTCCAGTATTATCAACTTCTTCTATGGTAATTGTAGCACCTGTTGTAGCTTGTATTTCTTGAATAATTTTTCCACCAGGTCCAATTACAGCACCTATCATTTCTTTAGGAATAGTAATTTGAATTATTCTTGGCGTATGTGGTTTATAATCTGCATTTGGTTTGTCAATGGTTTTCATCATTTCACTTAAAATATGCAAACGACCTTCTTTTGCTTGATTTAATGCTTGTTCTAAAATCTCGTAAGGTAAACCATCTACCTTAATGTCCATTTGGCAGGCAGTAATTCCATCAACAGTTCCTGTTACTTTAAAATCCATATCTCCTAAGTGGTCTTCGTCTCCTAAAATATCAGATAAAACGGCATATTTTTGATTGCCTGGCTCGGTAATTAATCCCATGGCAATACCAGAAACAGGTTTTTTAATTTGTACACCTGCGTCCATTAAAGCCAAAGTTCCAGCACAAACGGTTGCCATTGATGACGAACCGTTAGATTCTAATATTTCTGATACAATTCTTACAGTGTAAGGGTTTGTCTCATCAAAAGGAATCATTGGTTTTAAAGCACGTAGTGCTAAATTACCATGTCCAATTTCTCTCCTACTTGTACCTCTGTTTGGTCTTGCTTCTCCTGTAGAAAAAGAAGGGAAATTATAGTGTAACATAAATTTTTCAGTGCCTTCAGCAGTTACTTCGTCAACCAATTTTTCATCCATTTTATTACCTAAAGTAACGGTGGTTAGCGATTGTGTTTCGCCTCTAGTAAACACAGCAGAACCGTGTGCATTTGGCAAATAATCCACTTCGCTCCAAATAGGACGAATTTCTGTTAATTGTCTGCCATCTAATCTTAATCTATCATTTAAAACTACCTCTCTAACAGCAGCTTTTTGTACCTTTTTAAAATATTGATTAATTAAAAATTTATCTGTTTGGTCATCTTCACTTAAGGTAGCTACAAATTCATCTTTAACAGCACCAAATTTTTGTCCTCTTATTGCTTTATCAGCGATAGATTCGGCAGCAATTGCTCTACATTTATCAAAACAAGCAGCTTTTAAGTTGTTAAATAATTCTTCGTTGTTTCTTTCGTGATTGTAGGTTCTTTTGGTTTGAGATTTTGCTACTTCGGCAGCTAAATCTAGTTGTAACTGACATTGTTTTTTTATTGCAGTGTGAGCTTCTTTAATTGCATCTAGCATTTCTGTTTCAGAAATTTCTAGCATTTCACCTTCTACCATCATAATGTTTTCTGCAGTAGCGGCAACAATTAAATCAATAGCCGAGTGTTTTATTTGGGTGGGAGTGGGGTTAATTATCCAATTGCCATCTACTTTACCAATTCTTACTTCAGAAGTAGGT
Organism: uncultured Vicingus sp.; assembly: GCA_964625955.1. GTDB lineage: Bacteria > Bacteroidota > Bacteroidia > Flavobacteriales_E > Vicingaceae. The sequence goes on from CAZVEW010000265.1 coordinate 1,761, forward strand.
CCGTTAAACGGAATATCAGATACTGCAATAGCAGCAGAAGCAGCTAAACAGGCTAAGGCATCTGGCAACACTTCTTCATCAAAAGAGATTAGTTGTATTTGTACTTGCGTATTTGCGTGGTAATCATCTGGAAACAATGGCCTTAATGCTCTATCTATTAAACGGCAGACTAATATTTCGTTATCATTTGGTCGGGCTTCTCTTTTTAAGAATCCACCAGGGATTTTACCAGCCGCAGCAAATTTTTCTTTGTAATCTACCGTTAAGGGTAAAAAGTCCATATCATCACCAGCTTCATTATCTGAAACTACAGTGGCTAATAACATTGTTTTACCCATTTTTACAACAACAGAGCCATGGGCTTGTTTGGCTAATTTTCCTGTTTCAATTTCAATGGTCCTTCCATCACCTAACGTGTAGGATTTTTTTATTCCAATTTTTGACATAATTTTTATTTGTGTGTTCACTTGAACACGATTTATATTGGTGCACCATGCACCTTTTAATTGTTTAATATTTATAATAAAAAAGGGGAGTAGCAATAAATTGCAAAGCCCCCCTTAAATTTTACGATTTTAGCAATGTTGTTTTCAACGTTTACTTTCTAATTCCCAATTCTTTAATTAACTCACGATATTTAACAATATCTTTATTTTTATAGTAAGTTAATAAACTTCTTCTTTTTCCTACCAAATCTAATAACGCTTTTTGCGTATTAAAATCTTTTTTGTTCTTTTTTAAATGATCAGTTAAATGGTTAATTCTAAAGGTAAACAATGCAATTTGACCTTCTGTAGAACCAGTGTTTTTTTCATTTCCTCCGAATTTTTTAAAAAATTCTTGTTTTTTTTCTGTTGTTAGATACATTCCAAAATTAAGTTTAATGTTTATTATGTATGATTTTAAGACCGCAAACTTACTAAAAAAAGATTGATTAAAGTTTTTTATTTAAAAAAACCCATTTCAATTCTCATCTTATTTGTTCATATTCACTCACTCTGCAAAGCTACACTTTTTCAAAGTGTAATGAAAAACCTGCTGTTTTTCAAACTTTTCCGCTAAATAAATCCTAATCGCAAACAAATGAAACCAAACAAGCAGCCGTAGGTTTTTACTAAATTAAAATTTTGATCTTATAAATTGAATAATCATAGGAAACACAGAAATTCCTATTATTGCTAAAACTACTATTTCAAAATTATTTTTAACCA
>CAZVEW010000266.1:0-2946 GCA_964625955.1 uncultured Vicingus sp.
ACGTCATCCTGAACTTGTTTCAGGATCTCATCACTTCATCGCATTTTCATTCGTTTTTCTAATACAAACCAATTGTTTTTATAAGAAAACAGTGTAAAACTAACCGTAGGAAAAACAGACGTTAAGCAAGGAATATGAGTAAAATATTAAGCGAACGTTTTAACTTTATTGAGCAACTTGCATGGTGGGAAGGGCAAGTTAATGCTAGTCACCTAATGGCTAAATTTAATATTTCTCGCGTATCAGCAAGCAATGTACTTAAAGGTTACCGCCGTCAGTTTCCTCAAAATTTAATTTACGATCAATCCGCAAAAGCTTGTTTACCAACCCAAAATTTTACTACCAATACTGATTTAACCCACTTTGATCATTATTTATCAGCCATTCATGCCAATGAACACGCTGAAAAATTGAGTGTTTGTGCTGTTGAAGTTGAAGCACCATTAAGAAATATTCATGCCGAGCAAGTTCGACCCATTTTAAAAGCGATACGAGAAAAACTTGCCATTGATATTGGCTACATTTCGCTTTCTAGCCCCGATTACCTTGATAGAATTATACAGCCTCATGCGCTTATTTTTGATGGTTTACGCTGGCATGTACGTGCATATTGCAATAAAAACCAAGCATTTCGTGATTTTACGTTGTCACGTTTTAATGGCGAAGCGATATTTGAAGGTAAAGCAACCAATACCGCAGAGCAGGATGAAAAATGGCAAGATTTTGTCAATGTTGTGATCCAGCCTGATCCTCGTTTGAATGCAATACAGCAAGATATTATTGCCAAAGACTTTCAAATGACTAACGACACTAAAATTATACCGACTCGTGCCGCTTTAGTTCATTATTTGTTATTACGTTTACGCCTTGATAGTTACAAAAACACCCCAGAAGAGCAGCAAATAATACTAACCCCAGAGTGTCAAAAAAGGATCAATCAGTATTTACCAAAATAGAGAACGTATTTCTTAGTTTATTTGTAGGCCGCTACGAGCGTAGCGAGGCACAACAAAAAACCATAACCTATAAAGTTTTTTTACGGGTTAAAAATACAGTATTGAGGAATATTTTAAAGAGTATATTTTATAGAGGCTGAAACAAATTATATTAAGCATTAAATGGAATTGAAAATAATGAAAGACTTATCTCCCTCAGATTTAAAAGCGATATTGCACTCCAAACGCGCTAATTTATATTACCTCGAATACTGTCGAGTAATGCAAAAAGATGGGCGAGTTTTATATCTTACTGACGCACAAAAAGAAAACCTATACTTCAATATTCCAATTGCCAACACCACGGTTTTATTGCTGGGTAACGGCACCTCAATTACCCAAGCTGCAATGCGAATGCTCGCACAGGCAGGAGTATTAGTTGGTTTTAGTGGCGGTGGTGGTACACCACTTTATATGGCAAATGAGGTTGAACAGCCCATAGAATGGTTTACGCCACAAAGTGAATATCGGCCGACAGAATATCTACAAGGTTGGATGAAATTTTGGTTTGATGATCAAAAGCGCCTTGATGCCGCCAAACAAGTCCAACAAGCGCGTATAAAATTCCTCCATAAAGTATGGGAAAAAGATAAAGATCTTAAAAACGAAGGTTTCACCCTAAACGACAGCGGCATTAAAACCGCACTAACACGTTTTACCGAGCGCATGGCAACCGCAACAAAACCCTCCGACTTATTATTAACCGAAGCACAACTTACCAAAGTTTTATATAAATTTGCCGCCAACACCACCAAAACAGAGGGCTTTACTCGTCAACATCAAAGCACAGATCTCGCCAATGATTTTTTAAATCACGGTAACTACTTAGCCTACGGACTAGCTGCTACCACCCTGTGGGTTTTAGGTATTCCACATGGTTTTGCGGTAATGCATGGTAAAACCAGACGTGGCGCTTTAGTGTTTGATATTGCTGATCTAATTAAAGACGCCATTGTTTTACCATGGGCGTTTATTAGCGCCAAAGAAAATGCCACTGAGCAAGAATTTCGCCAGCAAGTACTACAAGCCTTTACCGATCATAAAGCACTCGACTTTATGTTTGAGCAAGTAAAAATAGTTGCCTTACAAGAAGGCGAAAATAATGATAAATAACCCTGTAGGTCGGGCTTCAGCCCGTCAATATCCTTATGTAGGTCGGGTTTTAACCCGTCAAATAGGTTTGGTAGATCGTACTTCAGTGCGTCAAAAAGGTGAAACCTTATGATGGTCACCTTCATATCGCAATGCGAAAAAAACGCATTAAAAAAGACCCGTCGCGTACTCGACGCCTTCGCCAACCGCATTGGTGACAACACATGGCAAACCTTGATCACCGAAGATGGTTTGCAAACCGTAAAAAAAATGCTCCGTCAAACCGCCAGTAAAAGCACCGCCGTGAGTTGTTTTTGGATACGGTCGAGATCACGCAGTCAGTTTTTGTGGGTGGTGGGTAATAAAAATAAGTTTAATAGCGAGGGTGTGGTGCCAGTGAATTCAACAAAAAATAATCTAATAGTAGAGCAGTTCTCCCTAAATACCGATGTTATTGCTTTGCTTGCTAGTATTGCGGGATATTTTCATGATGTTGGTAAGGCAATGTCATTGTTTCAGGATAAATTGAAAAATAGTGTGGATGGCATAGTGGGGAAAAGTTTTGAGCCTTATCGTCATGAGTGGGTTTCGTTACGAATTTTTCAGGCTTTTGTTAATACGCAAGATGATAAAACATGGTTAACGTCACTGATCAATATTGATAATCATGCAGAAAACAAAGTGTTGAGCATGCTTGATTCTCTAAAAGATGGCCTTGGCTCAGAACCAGAAAATCCGTTTAAAATACTTCCTCCAGTGGCTAAGTTAATTGCATGGTTGATTGTTTCTCATCATAAATTGCCACAATATCCTAAAAATGGTGATACACCACCGTCATGGGAAAATATAGATACTTGGT
>CAZVEW010000267.1:0-2866 GCA_964625955.1 uncultured Vicingus sp.
AGTATTCAGTTGTCAGTATTCAGTTGTCAGTATTCAGTTGTTAGTAGTTAGATTTTCCTATTTACTGTTTACTATTTACTGTTTACTATTTACTGTTTCCTGTTTACCAATTGCTTACTGCGTTATTAAAAATATCTTGGGTTAATTGGTCGTTAATATCTTTAAGTAAATTATCTTCAATGGTTGTTAAATTTTGTGAGCTATCATAATCGGCATAACGTGTAAAACTTCTTTCAAAATTTTGTTTGGTATCTTTAGTGTTGGTGAATTTTACGTTTACGGTAACGGTTAAGCGATTTAATGCTGCAGTTTCGTTGCCTTGAATTGCCAACGAAGTTATGGTATATCCAGTAATTGAGCCTTCAAATTGTAAATCGCCATTTTTGGCAACAACATCTAAATTTGTTTGTGCTAAAAATTTGTCTTTTAAGGCTTCAGAAAAAGTTTGTGTTAAATTAGGGTTTGCCAAAGGAGCATAATTTTGGAATGTTTTTACCGAAACCGTTTTTACATCAGCCGGAATAGAAGCTCCTGTAAATGAGTAGTTTACTTTACAAGAAGTAATTATTCCTACAATTAATATGATTAATGTTTTACGTTTCATCAATTTTCAATAGCGTATTCTTTAATTTTTCGATAAAGTGTTCGTTCAGAAATACCTAATTCATCGGCAGCCTTTTTACGTTTACCACTGTATTTTTTTAATGCTTTAATTATCATTTCTTTTTCTTTATCGGCTAAAGATAATGATTCTTCTTCAGCTTGTTGAGATGCTTTTATAACTGGTTCAGTAGGTATAACTTGTGGATTATATACTGTTGGTGTAACTACCGTTTTTTCTTTAGGTTTGTTGTATAAATTTTTAACGCTTTGCATTAACGAATCATTATTAACACCTACTTGCGTTGTATTGTTATTGATAAGTCCAAATAAAATATTTTTTAACTCGGTAACATCCCCTTTTAAATCGAATAAAATTTTATACAAAATATCTCTTTCTGATAAATCTGCATCTTCTTTATTTTTGTATAGTGCAGGTAAATTTTCGGTTTTATTGATGGGCAAATAACCTATTAATGTTTCTTGATTAATGTTTCTTGTACTTTCTATTACAGATATTTGTTCTGCTACATTTTTTAGTTGTCTTATATTTCCCGGCCATGGGTAAGCTACCAATAAAGCAACGGCTTCTTCATCTAGTTTAACTGATGGCATTCTGTATTTTGCGGCAAAATCGGCAGCAAATTTTCTAAATAACAAATGAATATCTTCTGGTCGCTCTCTTAATGCTGGCAAATGAATAGGAACGGTATTGAGCCGATAAAACAAATCTTCCCGAAATTTATTTTTTTTAACTGCTGCTGGAATATCGATATTGGTTGCTGCGACAATTCTAACATTTGTTTTTAGCACTTTTGATGAGCCTACTTTAATAAATTCGCCCGATTCTAAAACCCTTAACAGCCTTGCTTGTGTTGCTATGGGGAGTTCTCCTATTTCATCTAAAAATATGGTTCCGCCATCGGCAACTTCAAAATACCCTTTACGGGCATCGTATGCACCTGTAAATGCACCTTTTTCGTGTCCAAACAACTCTGAATCAATTGTTCCCCCGGGTATTGCTCCGCAATTTACAGCAATGTATTTATTGTGTTTTCTGGCACTTAATTGATGGATAATTTGGGGCATCACTTCCTTACCAACGCCACTTTCTCCGCTAATTAGCACCGACAAATCTGTAAGGGCAACCTGCGTTGCAATATTTATTGCTCGTTCTAAAATTGGTGAAGCCCCTATTATTCCAAATCGTTGTTTTATCTGTTGTGTATCCATTTTTTATCACTAATTTAAAATTAGAAGTTTTCAATCTTCAATTGCTAATTATCAATTTTTAATTGCTTTTCCTAAAAGCGTTCCGCCAGTGCAATCATGTACTTTTACCATTACATAATCTCCAATTTTATAATTTTCTTTTGGAAAAACCACTACTGTATTTTGTGAGGTTCTTCCTGCTAATTCTTGGTCAGATTTTTTTGATAGTTTTTCAACCAACACTTCAAAGGTTCGTCCAACATAGGCTTTATTCGCCTCAAAAGAATGATTTCTTTGTAAAGCAACAATTTCAGCTAATCTTCTGCTTTTATCTTCTTCACTCACATCATCTTTTAAGGTTTTTTGAGCTTTTGTATTTGGTCGTTCAGAATATTTAAACATGTAAGCAAAATCATATTTTACGTATTCCATTAAAGACAAAGTATCTTTGTGTTCTTCTGCTGTTTCTGAGCAAAATCCAGCAATTATATCTGCCGAAATTGCACAATCGGGCATTATTTCTTTTATTTTATCAATTCTGTCCAAATACCATTCTCGCGTGTAGCCACGGTTCATTTGCTCTAAAATTCTGGAATTGCCGCTTTGAAATGGTAAATGAATGTATTTGCAAATGTTATCGTATTTTGCCATTACCGTTAAAAACTCATCAGTAATATCTTTTGGGTGTGATGTTGAAAAACGCACCCTCAATTTTGGGCTAATCAGTGCAACTTGTTCCATTAATTGGGCAAAATTCATGCTGTTCTCTTTTTCTTTTTCCGATAAGGATTCATAATTCTTTTTTAAGCCATCTTTTCCGTACCACAAGTAAGAATCTACATTTTGTCCCAACAAAGTAACTTCTTTATACCCTTTTTCAAATAATTCTTTTGCTTCGTTTAAAATGGTTTTTGGATTTCTGCTTCTTTCTCGTCCTCGTGTAAAAGGAACAACGCAAAATGTACACATATTATCGCACCCACGAGTAATGGAGATAAATGCAGAAACACCGTTGCTGAGTAAACGAACTGGACTAATATCTGCATAGGTTTCT
>CAZVEW010000268.1:0-2861 GCA_964625955.1 uncultured Vicingus sp.
GAAATTGCTAATCAAATAAAAGAAAAAGTAGATTTTATTGTTAATCCTAAATTTGATAGAGGTAATAAAAAGCCATCTGCTATTATTAAATTAGCTTTAAATGGCAAAATTAAAATAATTAGAAAGTGAATTTATCAACACACGCATATACCTAATAATAGCTAACAGTATAGCTATGTTGGGTAGTGTAAGAGATTCCGAAGTACCAAACTTAACCATATCAACGTTTATTTTATACTCATATTTACATTTTTCTACTAAGCCCTACCTACTACGTATGAGCCGTGATTGGTTTTAGTTTTTTATCCTTTAGCAAATTTCATCAACGGAGTTATATTCCCTTTGTCTGCCTCTCTTAATGCTTTAATATAGGCTTTTCTTGTTTCACCTGCTTTGACCATATTTGATTTGTGCCAACTAAAAATTTCTTTTCCAAAAATAGATTCAATAATTATATCAGCCATCATTCTTGAGTGTCTGCCATTTCCATTAGGAAAACAGTGAATTGATACAATTCTATGCTTAAATCTAATAGCAATTTCTTCAGATGAAAAGGTTTTGTTTTCTATCCAATATTTGATGTCATCAATAAGATTTTTTAGTTCTATTCCAATTTGAGTCCAATTTACGCCAATATTTTTGTCAGTCATCCTAAATTGACCTGCCCATTTCCAAACATCACCATACATTTTTTTGTGTAAATCTCTGATAAACTTTTCTGTCAATATTCTTTCTGGCTTTAAATTAGCATGAATAGTCCATTCAATTGCTTTTTCAATATTTAATTGTTCAAATTCATCTAATTCCCCTTGTGTAGATAACATTTTTATCTTTAGACCTTTTTTTTCTTCTTCATCTAAAGGTGTTTGTCCGTCTTGACATTGTAATTCTAATCCCATAATGACTTTCTCATTTCTCTTTTAATTTCATTTGCCAAGTCATTTATTGTTTCTTTTATTTTCTCATCTCCAATTCCTTGTCCCTCTAATTTCATGTTTTGATTGGTTCTTAATACAATCCTTCTTGCTAGTTTTTTGGCTTTATTGTTAATTAAATTATCAAAAGTTCCATCTTTTGGAACAAAACCATAGATAAATTGCATATCTAACGCCTTGCCAACATCTATTAATTTATTGATGGTTATCTGACCTTTAGCTTCACGTTCCTCTATTTTTTGTATTGCACCTTTTGTTAGCGTAAGCTTTCTTCCTAATTGCTCCCTTGTCATATTAAGTGTAGTTCTAATAGTATTTATCCATCCTTTTTGTGGTATAAGAACCATTCTAGCATCTTTAAAATTAGATAGTTTTTTATCCAATTGCTCTATGAGTAGTTTTCTCTTATTTCTCATTTAATCAAATTTTTTATACCTATTAGTATAATTATAAAAGCAAAAGTATATAAATATGTATAAACTAACAAATAAAGAATACATATTGATATTATTTTTAATATTTATGAAGTTGTTTTAAGTTGAATTTTGAGAATGAAAATAGATTATTTTTTTGCAGAATGAGGCATTTTTGAGAAGCATATCCGTAGATATGGTTCAAAAAAATAACGATATTATGTGGAAAAAGAAATATTTTCAACTTATTATTTCGACTTTAAACAACTTCTATATAAATATTGCTGCCCCCCACTTTCTTTTGCCGAAATTCCGAATCAAATAAAAGAAAAAGTAGATTTTATTGTTAACCCTAAATTTGAAACGAGAAATAAAAAGCCATCTGCTATTATTAAATTAGGATTAGATGGCAAAATTAAAATAATTAGAAAGTGAATTTATCTCCTATATATATATATCGACAAAAAATAGCTATTCGTCTATTTTTTAGTAAAAAGAAGAACTTTTCTACACTTTCTTCCGTAAAATTACGCAATGGAAAATACCCATTATTACGGATAACACATTAATATTATTTGTAATAACTATTTATTCTAAAAAAATCAGGTCAATATGCAAAAAAAGGTACTATTATTAAGCGTCATTGCCTTGTTTTCATTACAACAACTAGTTGCTGCTAATAAATATTGGGTTGGTTCATTTAGCAGTAATTGGAATGATCCTTTAAATTGGTCTTTATCTTCTGGTGGTGTATCAGGAATCCCTACTCCTGTAAGTTCTGATATTGCTATTTTTGATGGTAATGGAAACGTAAATTGTTTGATTAATGCTAATATTTCTATTCAAGGAATGCAAATATTAAGCGGATATACGACTACAATAACTCAAAATAATGGAAAAACAATCACCATAGGTGCTGCTAACTATTCTCAAGCAGATGGAGTATTTGTTGGAGGAAATAAAGATATCAACATTCAAGGTTCATTTACATTAAGTGGAGGATCTTTTACTAGTACTTCTACGATTTTATATATTGGAAGAAAAAATTATGGTTGGTCTTCAACAACTATCTTTAACCAATCTGGAGGTATGTTTATTCATAATAATGGTACAACTCGTTTTCAACCACAAGGTAATAATGGTGTGAATTTTACAGTCAATACATTTGCTGGTAATCACTTTTATGATGTAGTATTTGATGTGAATGGTAGTAATTCAGACACTAGAATTACTGTTGCTTCAGGCGATACCCTTTTTGCTGAAAACAACTTTACGCACAACGATGGTAGGATTGATGGCTTATGTGCCTTAAAAGGAAACCTTACCATTGATGCCACTGCTGAAGATGGTAATGGTTGGATAATATTTAAAGGAACTGCCAACCAAACTTGGAGTTACTCATCTACTATCAGATCAACAACAGGGATTAAAGTATCAAAAACTGCAGGCAGTGTTTCACAAGCGGCAGGCACTACCGATTTATATTGTAGCAGATTTGCAATGGATAATGGTA
>CAZVEW010000269.1:0-2840 GCA_964625955.1 uncultured Vicingus sp.
AGCTCTTGAAAATTTAAAAGAAATAAATGAACTTGATGCAAAAGTAAAAGCCGAAAAGTTTGTTTCCCGTTTTTTATTGGAACAAAAAAGCGAAAATTAAGGATAGTTTTAAAGATAAAATGATTGCTAATGGATTTTGTGTAACCAAAATTAGATAGTGCTGAAACAGTATGAAAACTCCAACTTGCAATTTCCCGAATTTTATCATTGATAATAGGATTGTACCAAATGATGTAGCCACTATTTTTTGCATAATTCCATCCAACTCCTGTTCCGAAGAAAAAATTATCATTGAGTTTAAATTCTTTTATTAACGAAAAATCATAACCAGTTAATTGTATTTTTTCAAATGAATTATAATAGAATCCTTTATAATTATCGTTTATGTTTTTAGGAAGACTTAAACCACTCGGTAACTCTTCGGAATTGGAAATTGATATTGAATTTTCAGACATAGTTATGTTTTCTTGTTTTTGATGATAAGTTTTATATCCAATTAAACCATAGTTAAATTTACAAGTTATAATAGGTGTGTATTTTTTTTGTTTAAGATTCTTCCATTTAGTTAATTCAATTCCACCAATTATTTTATTATAGCTAAAAGAGGTATTTATGCCAAAGGAAATATTATTTTGACTTTTTAAAGTGCCAAAAATTAAAACGAACAATATAAAAAGTAAAGTGGTTCTCATTAATTTCTAACTTCGATACTCATGGTATGATTTGTTTCATTTATAAAACTGCCATTCGTACATGGGGGACACCAGAAGCAATACCATGGCGGTGTTTGGGTGCATACGTAGTGATGCCAATCTAAAAAACTTTTACCTCCATTATATTGAAAAGGGTCACCAGCATTTCCATTAAAATTGTGCGGATATGTGCTGTTATATAGCGTTAAACGAAATGTATATATACCATCTTGGACAGAAACACCATTATTAGTTCTTCCATTCCAATAAATATCTGTATTATTAAATCCATCACAAACCTCTTCAGAATGGGTATAAATTAAATTTCCCCATCCATTCCAAACTCTTAAGTAATAACGATTAGCCTTGTAAGCATTTGCGGAGCTTAATGGTAGGGCATCATTCCAAATGATTAACCAATCATATTTGTTGTTAGTATTACTTTTCATTGAAGAGGGAAAATCTAGTATAGGAAACTCTCCCGAGAAATTAGGACAACTTTGTATATTTACAGAAACTGTTTTCGAAAAACAAACATTACTAACCGTTAAAGTATATGTGGTATTTTGTGCAGGGCTAACTTGGTGTTCAGCACCATTATAACCATCGCTCCATTGAAAATTGAGCATACCGTATTTAATTAATAACCATCTCGGGTTTTCAGAGCTAGTGCCTGCACCTGCTGTTGGACAATTACTAAATGTTATATTTGGCACTAAATTGTAAGAGCAACAACCTAAATCTTCTGTAGTAATATTAAGGGTAAAATCTTGTTGTAAAATAACATTTTTTTCCTCTTTTAATGTGCAGCCATAATTATCGGTTACAGTAACATTAAAAGTTGTCGATTGGTTTGGGGTATAGATATAGCTTGGCAAGTTAGGGTTAGCAACCATGTAACTCCACGGAGGGTTAGCTGTCCAGTTATAGGTATAACTAGTATGGTCGCTATAATTTTCATCCTCAATGTGTAAGGGAAAAGTATTGTCGCAACATAAAGAAATATCTTGACCTAAACCTACGTCTTCTGGACATCGGATATAAATTAATTTTACTGTTTCATTCCAATTAACACAATTATTATTTACGGCTAATTTAATTCTATAGTAGGTGTTACACTTAAATTGAAATCCTAATTGATTTGCTAAAGCTGTAATATCTATAACACCAGCTTGTTGAGCAATAAACCATTGACTGACCTCAGTACCAGGTATGACGTACCAGTTTTGGTCAGATTCGGCAATGCTTATAAAATAACTATCTTCATTAACGGATGCTGTAGCATCCATAATAATGGGGTCTTCTTTACAAAAATCGTTACCATTTAATGTCATATTTGCAATGGCATCATTGTTTTCGCATAAACAATCTATATAAGCATAAGCCCCATGTCCTCCTAAAGTACAATCAGCAACAATAAAAAGGATAGAAACTTCTTGTCCCATGTAAGCAGATAAATCAATACATTCTGTACTCCAATCCTTATAGATTATTCCATACCCTAAATTAGTATAAAAAGGATTACCTCCATCAGCAACAAATTGTTTTGAACTAATTATTTGATTGAAATTTGAAAAAGAAGAACGGTCACCATCTAAAATCATGTATTGAAAAAAAGGTTTTTCATCTGGAGAATGAGAAGCAGGGTCTTGAAGAACCATTGCATAACGGAAAGAGAAATGTGAATTAGAGGCATCAACTGTAAATGTGTATTTTATCATAGTCGCATCTCTTCCTCCTTCAAGATTACCTATTTTAGCTGCTTTTATACCACATTCCCCTTTAGTGAAATTACCAACAAAGTCGATAGAATTTGTATTAACTATTTGATGGAAAGCAGAATTAAAGGTTTGATTGAGAGTATTTAAATTAACACCACCACTAAGAGATAATTTCCCCTTAAATGTTTGCCAGTTGTTAAAGTTGCCATCTTCAAAACCAGAATTTGCACAAGCGCTCGGTGGTTTGGGTAAGCTAAAATCACCAGGAAAAGGAAGAGGATTGAATTGAGCAAATGTATTTTGTTGAGACAATAACATCATAAAAAATAAAATGCTACCTTTGAAAACTAAATTTCGATGTAATATGAAAACACTTAACAAGCCTTTCTTTCTTTCTTTCTTTCTTTCTTTCTCATTATTTCAATAA
>CAZVEW010000270.1:0-2835 GCA_964625955.1 uncultured Vicingus sp.
TTACCAACAGTAACCGCTAATGCAGCAAGTACTAGTATATGTACAGGAGTTTCAGATACCTTAACAGGAGGAGGGGCAACAAGTTACACATGGGATAATGGCGTTACAGATGGCATATCATTTATACCTACAGCAACAACAACTTATACGGTTACAGGAACAGATGGAAATGGATGCAGTAACACAGCATCAGTAACGATAGTGGTAAGTAATTGCAATCTTCCACCAATAGCAAGTTTTGGTTCATCGGATAGTGTTTTTTGTGAAGCTACTTGCATTAGTTTTAGTGATTTAAGTACAGGAACACCAACGAGTTGGAAATGGTATTTTGTGGGTTCATCAACACCAACATCAACTATCCAAAATCCGACAAATATATGTTACAATACAGCAGGAAGCTATGATGTTAGTTTAGTAGTAACAAATGCCAATGGGCAAGATTCATTATTTATGCCAGGATTTATTACTGTAAATCCATTACCAGCGGTAACAGCCAATGCAACTAATACAGACATATGTGATGGGGGAACTGTTACATTAGCTGGAGGAGGAGCAACAAGTTACACATGGGATAATGGTGTTACAGATGGGCTAACATTCACACCTACAGCAACAACATTGTACACGGTAACAGGAATAGACGGTAATAATTGTGTAAATACTGCTGCTGTGCTTGTGGCAGTTCATCCATTACCAATAGTTATTGCAAGTAATGATACTTCAATTTGTCTTACAAAATCGGCAACAATAAGTGCAACAGGTACTAATAATTATACTTGGGATAATGGATTAGGCAATGGGTCTTCTCAACTAGTTACCCCAACAGTAACAACAACATATACTGTAACAGGAGAAGATGCCAATGGATGTACTTCCACTGATGTTGTAGTTGTAACTATCGATAACACGGGTTGTTTTAATATCCCAAGTGCCTTCTCTCCTAATGGAGATGGTAAAAATGACACTTGGAATATGAGAGGGATTGAAGAATTTCCTAATATTATTGTAAAAGTATTTAACAGGTGGGGAAGTGAAGTCTTTAGTTCTAATGGATACACAAACCCTTGGGATGGCACTTATGGAGGAAATCAAGTCCCTTCAGCAACTTATTATTACATTATTGATTTAGGAAATGGTCAAGAACCTATTTCTGGAACGGTAAATATTATTAGATAAAAAAATAACAATATGAAATACATAATAAAAGGATTATTATTAATGTTAATTAGCTCGGGGCTTTATGCTCAGCAATTACCATTTACAAGTCAATATATGTTTAACGATTATTTAATTAACCCTGCAGTTGGTGGGAGCTTAGATTATACACCAATTGCATTATCTATCAGGTCGCAATGGAGTGGATTAAAAGATGCTCCAGAAACTCAATTTTTGAGTGGCCATACCAAGTTAGGTAAAAAAATAGGTGTGGGGGGCTATATTATTAATGACCAAACAGGACCTGTTAATGAAATAGGAGCACAACTTTCTTATTCTTACCATATAACTATTACGGATAAGTCAAAACTATCTCTTGGTTTGGGAGGAATGTTTTTTAATCACTCTATTCAAAGATCTAAATTAAATTTTGATGAACCAGGTGATGTCGCTTTAGATAATGTTGGAAGAAATTCTATCTCTCCTGATGCTAGCTTTGGGATATTGTATTATTCAAAAAAATATAAAATTGGGATATCTGTACCACAAATCTTTCAATCGAGTATGTATGATAAAACATCTACGGTAAAACCAAATAGGTTAGTAAGGCATTACTTTTTACAAGGAGAATATGATTTTACCATTAATGATAATTTTGATGTAGTACCTTCTTCGCTTGTTAAATATGTTGTTGGATCTCCTACTCAATTTGACTTAAATATTAAGGGTGTTTATCAAAAAAAATACTGGATCGGTTTTTCATATAGGTATCAGGAGTCGTTTGTTAGTTTAATAGGTATGTCGTATAATCAATTTCAGTTCGGTTATTCTTATGATTATACTTTAACTGATTTAAAAGATTTTTCTAACGGTACGCACGAAATTTATTTATCTTATATTTTGGGTAATAAAAAAGAAATATCTTCGGCTAAATTCCAATAAACTACTTTTTTAAAAATTGCCCCAATTTAGAAAGGGGTTTAAATAGTAATGTATAAGGCTTTGGTTTTAAACCATTAATTATCCATGCTTTTTTGTCTTCGCGATTTGCTTTAATTCTATTTTTTATACTGATGTTGCTTACTCCCCCAACTCGCATCTTGACGATTATTTTTGGTAGGTATGCCAGTTTAATTTGATGTTTATGTATAAATCTTAGCATAATTTCGTAATCAGCAGCAGATTTAAGCGTTAAATTAAAAATGCCATATTTTTGGTAAATCTCTTTTTTTACAAAAAATGTTGGGTGAGGAGGCATCCAACCTTTAAAAAACATTCCAAACTTATAGTTGCTGGCAACCCATGTTCTAACTACTTTTTTTGTATTATTTCGTTCTACATAAACTAAATCGGCATAAATTGCATCAACATTATTTTTGGTAAAGGTGTTTATAACATTTTCAATTACGTTATTATCAGCATAAATATCATCAGAATTTAAAATGGCAATAATTTCTCCAGAAGCCAAGTTAATTCCTTTATTTATAGCTTCATATAAACCATTATCTTTTTCAGATATAATTTTTGTTATTTTATCTTTGTATTTATCTACTATCCTTAGTGTATTATCGGTAGATAAACCATCAATAATAATATATTCAATATTTTTATAAGTTTGATTGACAACAGATAAAATTGTTTCTTCAATAGTTTTTTCGCTATTAAAGCAAACGGTTATTA
>CAZVEW010000271.1:0-2832 GCA_964625955.1 uncultured Vicingus sp.
GTTGTTTCGTTTTTCACGTTTAAAACGTTTTAAGTTTTGTAAAGTCCATTATCACATTATCTCATTCAATCATTAACCCATTCAATCATTATCTCATTATCAAATTATCTCATCAGTACATTAATTCAACGGTTCATTATTACGGTTACCTTTTTCTTAGTTACTCAATAGTTAATTTTTAATAATTTTTTCGATAGCAAGGGTTTGATTTTTGTTAGTTACTTGTATAAAATAAATTCCTTTTACATAAGTTGTTAAATCAATTTTAAGTTTAGAATTGGTTACATTTATTTCTCTAACTACCTGTCCTAAACTATTGGTAATTCTAATGGTGTTATATTCTGTTCTATTGCCAAAAAAATCGAGGTAAATAATGTTATTTGTTGGGTTGGGATAAATAGCTATGGTACTATTTCCGTTATTGTTTTTATGTACGGCAACAATTTGAGAATAGGTACTTGACCCATCAAAATCGGTTTGTTTTAATCGGTAGTAAGTTAAGGGAGTATAATAATTATAATCTGCATATTGATAATTAATTAGGTTGTTAGAATTTCCAGCTCCTACTGTTGTATTAATTACACGCCAGTTAAGAGCATTTTTGCTACTTTCTAAGGTAAAAAAATCGTTATTTATTTCGGTAGCGGTTGTCCACTCTAATAAATTAGATGATCCTTTATCTTTTCCTGTAAAGGATAATAATTCTATGGGTAATGGAATTGTTTTTGTGGTTAAAATAATTTCTTTCCTACCTGAAAGCCCTGATTTATATAAACTGTCTCCAACTACATCTAAGGTTGCCCCCATAGCCGACCATGCTGCACAGGTAGTATCTGCATTAGTGGGGCGTTCTGCCAATTCTAAATCAGGTTCAACAGCTGGGGTAATAAAAGGGTTTCCTGCATAATAATAGCTAACTTCGTAAGTAGGAGTAGTTCCGTTTATTACAAAAACACCAAAATAGCGGTTGTTATTACCAATGTTTGGAGAGCCACATATTGCATTGGGTATTTTATCTACTCTATAAATATGAATGCCAACCGCATTTCCTGTTGTGTTAAACACTTTCAAACTATCTTGTCCTAATGCATGTTGTAAGGTTAAACTGGTTCCTGCAACCCATCCTCCAACAGGATATAAATATGCACTAGTATCACCAATAGGAGCACCAGAAACCACCCATATTGGTTGAGCATCACAATTACTAATTAGAAATTGAAAATTAATAATTAGTAGTATGGTTATTAGTTTTTTCATCGTTGTTTAACAAACTTTTATATAAAGCTAATGTAGTTTACGGAATATTACTACCTTTATTCTTTTTTAATGTAAGTTTTAAATGAGCAAACCATTTGATACAAAACTGTTTGATTTAGTGCAATCTTTATCTTCTTCTGAAAAAAGATATATCTCTTTAAGAGTATATAATAAAGGGGATAAACAAAAAATATATCATACCATATTTAAAGAATTATTAAAACAAAAAAGTTATGATGAAATAGCTATTAAACGTAAAATTCAAATTAAAGATATTCAGCAGTTTCATGTGTATAAAAATTACCTTTTTAACCTTATTTTGGAATTAATTGGAAATTACAATCAAAATAAAACAATACGAGGGAAAGTTAATCAGTTAATTTTTGAAACGAAATACCTCCTAAAAAAAGGAATTATTAAAGAGGCACTTAACCGGTTAAAAAAAGCAAAAAAAATTAGTTTAAAATATGAATTGTTTTACTCTGCCCTTGAAATTTGTAAATTAGAAATTCAGCTACATGCATCTGAGTTAAAAACAAATCAATTATCCTCCTCTTTGAGTGAAGTATTTAAATTGGAACAAGAAATTTTGTTTAAGCTAAGCAAGCTTACTGAATTAAATCAATTAGCGACTTTGTTAGGTGTTCAGTTAAACAGTCCTAAATTAGTTGTCCATAAAAAAAATATTTTTATTAGAAAAACGCTAAAAAATCCACTATTAAATGAAGAAATAAATTCTTTTCAATTTCAGATTTTAAAACACTTTATTTTATCCGAATCGTACGAACAATTATCGAATACAGAACTTAGTTATATCCACAATAAAAAACAATTGGATATTTTTTATGAAAACCCACATATTATAAACTTTTCGAGTACTTTTTATTTTTCTGTTTTAATCAATTTTATCAGTAAAAATATTTCTTTAAAAAAATACAAGCGTGTTAAAACGTATTTAGAAGAATTAAGGCTGAAAGCTAAAGAAGGTAAGAATATCAACTTAAGTTTGATGTTTTATTATTATGAGTTCATTACTTACATAAATATAAAATCTAATCTTATTGATGTTGCTTTTTTGAATCAAATTGAAACATTTTCTTTAAAATATGCTTCAAAAATTAGTATAGAAAGGAAAGAGGTTCTTTCTATTTTGATTTTTTCAATTTACTATCATCAAAAAGAATTTAAAAAATTATCACGTAAATTAATGTCTTTTGAAATCAAGTCAGACTATAAAAATATTAATTACAGGTTGTGGTGTATTCTTAATTTTACGGTTCAATACGATTACAAAAATGTGGATATTTATGAGAAGATAGCAGTTAATTTTTTAACCCACACGAAAGAAATAAAGCTAACACATCTAACAGAAATAAAATTTATTACTCTTTTTAAGAATATCACAAATAAAAAAAATAAACTTCCCATTATAAACAAAACTGAGGAGAATAGTCAAAATATCAACGATTTGTACACTTATTTTCCGTTTGATAAGTGGATAGGGGATAATTTTTAGCAATAAAAATCCCAAGTAAAATATTACTTGGGATTACTTAAACTAAGAAAACCTATCTA
>CAZVEW010000272.1:0-2828 GCA_964625955.1 uncultured Vicingus sp.
CAAAGTCACCGTCTAAAGACGGTGGTTTTTACCAAATTACTGGAAAATAAAATTAGTCATGCTATTATATTTAATGATGGTGAAACGTTTAATCACCTCATTGATAATGCAAAAAAACAAGGCATTAGGTCACGAGTTATTGATGCACCTATCACCAAGGTAGTCAATAAAGATAAATATGATATATATATTGGTCGTGGCTCAAACTGGGGAAATCCTTATGCCGTTGGATTTGGGGCTTCACCAGGGGAAGAACAAAATGATCGAGACGAAGCCATAAGAAAATATAATTATGATTTTGAAAGAGGATTTCTGAAAAGTAGTAAAAAAGATTTTTTACAGCTTAGAGGTAAAGTTCTTGCTTGCCACTGTAAACCCTTAGCATGTCATGGTGATGTTATTGCTGATTATTTGAATGCACTGGATGATGGGAAATAATTGGATAAATATGCAAGAAAAACATGCACCGTTGAAGCCTGATATTGACACAAGCCCAGAAACCCAAACCCCTGATTTACCTGATGCTTCACAACTCGTCGATATGCACGATATACCCCTAAAAGAGATGGAAACAATATGATAAAAAAAACTGATGAAAAAAAACAGCAAGAACCTCAAATAGAAACACCAACAGGCGAGCGTATCAATCGTTTTATCGCTACCTGTGGCTTATGCTCACGCCGCGAAGCTGATCGCTGGATTGCTGCGGGTCGCGTGGCGATCAATGGCAAAGTGATTGAACAGCAAGGTATCAAGGTCAAGCTAGAAGATGTGGTGAAAGTGGATGGTAAAGTCATCTCCAAACACGAAGAAAAGACGTATTTACTTTATTACAAACCCAAAGGTTTTCTATGTACAAGACGTGATGATAAAAAACGTCCGCTCATTTATAACCAGTTACGCATTGCTGCCAATGTCCAATCCATTGGTCGCTTGGATATGGATAGTGAAGGCTTGTTATTGCTCACCGACGATGGGGCATTGGCACAAAAACTCACCCATCCCAGTTATAAAATTCCCCGTCAATATCGGGTTCGTATTACCAGTCAACTCAGCCTTGAAAGTTTGGAAAAACTTCGTTCTGGCGGCATTGATATGGGAGAGGGTGACATCAGTGATCCTTGGGAGCTTGTCGTTAACAGTGAAAGCAAAGGGCATAGTTGGATTACCCTCACCATTTATCGCGGTCGTTACCGTGAGGTTCGGCGCACGCTTAAAGCCTTAAAACATGAGGTTCGCCGATTGATTCGCACACAGTTTTCCAATATGCATCTGGATCAAGAAATTCGCCCTGGACAGTGGCGCGCACTTAAAGCTGGCGAAGTGAGTCGTTTACAACAAGCTGTTTCCCGTAAAAATACGAAAAAAAAGACCCCTTAAAGTATCAAAAGCGCGGTGTATTGAAGGATTCACCCTGCGTCATCTCATTGACTGTATGAAGCAACCATTCAGGCGGCACACCATCTTGTGCCGTTTGTAACACTTCGGTCACCACCTTAAATCCACCGCAATGTTGACGTATCAAGGCACTGGTTTGAATGCCTTGATCCAACAAAGCCAGATAATCACGTGACTGTTTTTTCCCATGACTCATGCTGAAATCGGTAAGCCACTGCTGCGCGGCAGCTTCCTTGCAAGCTTGCGAATAACTCACCCCATGCTTCTCAGGAATATCCGTTATGTCTTGACCTTCATCACCTTGTGTTGACAGCGCAAGGGGTTCAGGTTCTGTTTTAGTTTCAATCTGTGTGGCATGCTTGGTCGATACAACGTGATATAGGTCATCGGCTTGCTGACTTCGACCTTGAAAAAAACCATAAATTGAAGCTGAAACAATCAATACTCCCAACACCACTGAAAGTGTTATTTTTTTCTTATTTTTATCTTTTTCTACAATGTCATGGGAGCTATGCCCCCCACGCTCTTTTTTTTCAGTCGAGGATTCTGGAATGTGAGAAGGCTCAACTTGCTCACCATCGTGTTTTTTTTCTTGGGAGGCTTCGGGCATAGGCACATCATCTTGAAGGGATTGAAAAATAACAATCTCAATGGCTTCACCACAGTCCTTACATTTGACCATGCGCCCTGCCGCAGCACGGACTTGTTCATTAACGCGATATTTTTTATGACAATGCTGACATTGAATATATTCCATAAGCTTCTATAAGCAGGAATGATACCGATTCAAGTTCATTTTACACTTTCATCAACCGACACAGATACAGCATCACAACCTTGCACAATGCCATCTTTGGCATCTTCAACCAAGCAGCGGAGTTCATCCAAAGCATCGCTGTGTCCAGCCTGCATCAAGCCCAAAACATAATGTTCAATGGCACGTGGAATCGTCGTTGGCTCATCTTTTTCACCACGTGAAAACACAATCATACCATTTAAAAATGATTCAAAATCTTCACTTGTAATTTTTTCGTAATTTTTATTACTTGGCCCCGCCATGTATGCCTTGATTTGGCTACTGCTTAACTTCAAGCCACCCAACTCAAAAATTTCTTTCATTTCAAAATGTCTAAGGTTCTGTGCAATACTAATTTTTTTAAGGATTGTGTTGTTTTTCATGGTTATAAGCCCTTTTAATGTCAATCTATTGAATTCAGCCACACCCTATCGTAGCTTAAGTATCAATGTACCTCTCCTATCCCGTCATGCCCGAAATCTTGTATCGGGCATCTAATAATAGACCCTCGGCACAAGCACTCGAGGGTGAGTGCGCTCGTGAATGGTCGCAATAAGTGTGGTTTAAGTCCGCACCGAAGTATGCCATAGACCTCGTAGCTGAAAGTAACTGCGTCATCGTGAGGTGGGGTGGA
>CAZVEW010000273.1:0-2809 GCA_964625955.1 uncultured Vicingus sp.
CAAAATTTTAGAAATTATGTTTAAAAAAATTAAAAAGAGTACTGCTGTGTTTGCGACAGTATTATTGATGAGTAGTAGTATCAATTTAAATGCAAAATCAGTAAATAATTCTTTAAATACAAACCCTTATACATGTTGGGATGTTGCTGATGTAACAGTTTCGGCTTTCCAAACAGCAAATCTTTTACTACGTAATGTTGCTACATATGAACAGGAATACAGAATTTGGGAAGCAGCATATGATGCTTGTATGGCAGAATAATGATCAATAATCTTTTACATTACTGGTAATTAATAATTGCAAAATATACAAATAAACTCTTCTATCATAACAGTTAAAATTTAATGTAAGATTTTAACTGTTATGATTGTATTTTAAATTTAAAACATGAAATTAAAAAACTTTCTTCTATTTTTTATATTTTCCTTTACGGTTAGTGTTGTTTTTGCTCAAAATGGGTATGCTTATTACAAAAAACAAATGTCTTCTATTAGTCAAGAAACTCCAAACAAATACATGAAGCAAGCGTTAAAGCAATTAAGAACCCAAGAATATGAATTATCATTCAATAAAAATAGTGCTCTATTTAAGAAAGTTGAGGTATTAAGTATAGAAAACAACCCTGTAGTTGAAGCATTCACTCAAGCTATTTCTAACTTTACAGGCGAAGTATATTTTGATCGAATAAAAAAAACGATTATCCATAAAAAAGACTTTTCAGGTGTCACTTTTTTAATTAATAAAAAGGATATAAGCTGGTCATTAACCCAAGATACATTGAAAATTGATAACTACTTATGTTATAAAGCTACAACAACAAGAGTCATAGAGAATTCTGAAGGAATCCATAAGTTAAAAGTCACAGCTTGGTATGCGCCTGAGATTCCGTTACCTTATGGGCCAGATGGGTATGGAGGGTTACCAGGCTTAATCCTTCAATTAGAAAATAATGGTACTTTAACAATTATTAAAAGGATGAAATTTTTGAACAATAAAACTACTATAAAAATCAGTTTGCCCACAAAAGGAAAGACTGTAACAGAAGAAGAGTTTAATAAAATAGCCTTAAAAAGATTTGAAAACAGAAAGGATAGGAATTGATTTATTTAGAGCTACTATATTTTTTCTAATTGTAGTTATAAATCCTATTAATGCCCAACAAATAACCGTTTCAGGCAAAGTAACAGATAGTTTATACCAGCCTTTGGCTTATGCCAATATATTAGCTATTCCAAAAACAGATAACCAAGATATACGTTTTGCAATTACTTTAGATGATGGCAGTTATAAATTGAGATTAGTACAAAACCTAACCTATAATATTACAGTAAGTTATTTAGGTTATAAACCACAAACCATAACTGTTACCACTACAGCCCAAAACATTGTTAAAAATTTTATATTGCTAGAAAACCCTGACCAATTAGATACTGTCGAGCTTAACTATACACCACCTATAATTGTAAAGAAAGACACCATAATCTATAACGTAGATAAATTTACAACTGGCGAAGAACGTAAACTTCGCGACGTACTTAAAAAACTACCAGGTGTTGAAGTAGATCGTGCAGGTAATGTAACTGTACAAGGTAAAAAAATAACTAAAGTATTAGTGGAGGATAAAACTTTTTTTACAGGCGATAGTAAACTGGCAATAAATAACATTCCTGCCAATGCTGTAGATAAAATAGAAATACTCGATAATTACAACGAAGTGGCTATGCTAAAAGGCTTACAAGATAGCGACGATATGGCAATGAACATAAAACTAAAAGCCGATAAAAAACAATTTGCTTTTGGCGATATTGAGGTTGGCGCAGGTATTGAAGAACGTTACCTTATACATCCAAATTTGTTTTATTACAGTCCAAAAACCAATGTAAACTTTATTGGCGATATAAATAACACAGGAGTAAAGAGCTTTACCTTTAGAGATTACTTAGAGTTTGAAGGTGGTTTTGGTAAACTTCTAGATGATGCCAGTAGTTATTTTAGTTTATTTAATAGTGATTTTACACAATACTTAAACAATCAAGATTTTACAAGTAATACCAACCTATTTGGCGCATTAAACATAAGGCAGTCTATTAATAATGTAACTGACATTAGTGGCTATATTATTAGTTCCAAAAGTAAAACTGAAACCTTAAGTAATACAATTAATGAATATTTAAGTGATACGCCTTTTATAGAAGATAGAACAACGGCAAACAATTTTAATAATTTCTTTACCATTGCAAAACTTACCTTAGATTACGACCCAAGTTACAATGAAGATTTTGCTTATAATAGTTTTGTAAAAGTGACAAATAACGATAGTAATGGGCTAATCACTACCATAAACCCAACACAAAACAACACTATAAATACACGGACTGATATTACAGGTTTAAACCTTAAACAAAACATAAGTTATAGTAGGAAACTCTCTAAAAACCATACTGCAACACTTGAAGCAACCTACAATTACCAAAACGATAAACCCATTACCAATTGGATAACCAATCAACAAATTTTACAAGGCTTAATTCCGCTAGAAAATGATGTGGTTTTTGATATTTTACAAACCAAAAAATCTAAATCACATACCATTAATGCCATTGTAAAAGATTATTGGGTACTCAATAACTTTAATCATCTCTATACAAGTGTAGGTGTTAATGCTGCGTTTAATAGTTTTTATAATAAAGATGTGCAACAATTAAGCAATGGCACTATCAATGATTTTTCTAGTGCTAGTTTTGGCAACGATTTTAAGTATGATTTTTTTAATGCGTTTATAGGTTTAGAATATAAATTTATGATTGG
>CAZVEW010000274.1:0-2786 GCA_964625955.1 uncultured Vicingus sp.
ATTTTTCCTTTAATTTGAGGAGGGCAACCCCATTCATTCGGACAAAAATGTTTGGCATCACCATCATTTCTGACCAAGGCTGTTCTACACTCAGGACAATGGGTAATAAATGTTGTATGAAGCGAAAAAATATCGCGTTGTTGGGTTGCTACGCCAACTATTTTTGGAATAATTTCTCCTCCTTTTTCTACAAAAACAGTATCGTTTACCCTTATATCTAATTTTGCTATTTGGTCGGCATTGTGTAATGATGCACGTTTTACCGTTGTTCCTGCTAATAAAACTGGGGCTAAATTGGCAACTGGTGTTATGGCTCCTGTTCGTCCTACTTGGTAAGCAATAGAAAGTAATTTTGTGGCAACACGTTCTGCCTTAAACTTGTAAGCAATTGCCCATTTAGGTGTTTTTGCTGTAAATCCTATTTCTTCTTGTCGGGCATAATTATTTACTTTAATTACTACACCATCAATTTCAAAATTAAGTTTACTTCTTTCTTTATCCCAATAATTAATAAAATCAAAAATTTCATCAATATTTTGGCATTTTTTTATCGATTTTAATTTTTCTGTAGGAATTTTAAAGCCCCATTCTCCAGCTTTTTTTACTGACTCAAAGTGTGTTTTAAATGGTAAATCTTTTCCCAACACAAAATATAAATAGCAATCTAATTTTCGTTGAGCAACAATTGCCGAGTCTTGCATTTTTAAGGTTCCCGAGGCTGTATTTCGTGCATTGGCATATAAATCCTCTCCAATTTCTTCTTTTTCTTTGTTTAAGCGTTCAAACTCTTTTTTTGGAAGTAAAATTTCTCCTCTTATTTCAAATTCATCAGGGTAATCGTTGCCTTTTAATTGTAATGGAATGGCACGAATGGTTTTTACATTGGCAGTAACATCATCTCCTTGCACGCCATCTCCTCTGGTAACTGCCTGTACTAATTTACCATTTTTATAGGTAATTCCTATGGCAACACCATCATATTTTAATTCGCAAACATATTCCAATTTATTTTCTACCAGTTTTTTAATTCTTGTTTCAAAATCAGCAATTTCTTCTCTGTTGTAACTATTGCTTAAAGAGAGCATTCTGTATTTATGCTTTACTGTTTTAAAATCTTTGGTTATTTCGCCTCCTACTCTTTTAGTTGGCGAATCTTCGTAAGCAAATGCTGGAAATTGTTCTTCTAATTGTTGCAATTCTTTCAACTGCATATCAAAATCGTAGTCAGAAATTGTAGGGTTAGCCAGTACATAATAATTGTAATTATGTGCTCTTAACTCATTAGAGAGTTGTTCAATTTTTTGTTTTGCTTCTTCTGTTGTCATTGTTGTTTTAAGATAATTCTAAATTAAATAAATAGCTGAATAGTTAGTAATTTTAAAAAATAATTTTTCAACAAAATGAAAAGCCTACAAAAAGGAAAAATATTATTTGAGCAACAAAAATATGAGGAAGCTATTTTTGAATTAACTAACTTTTTAGAGGTTAACATCAATAATGCTGATGCACTTTACACTAGGGCTATTTCTTTTAGAAAAATTGGTAATTATGATAATGCCATTGCCGATTTAACCCAAATGTTAAATCGTTTACCCGAAGAGGCTAGTTTGTTTTGTGAAAGAGGAATTGCTTATTTTTTAAAAAAAGATTTTAAAAATGCTTTGGCAGATATGGATAAAGCGGTATTGTTAGAGCCGAAAAATCCTTACCGATATACAAGTAGGGCTTATATTAAGGCTAATGTTGATGTAAAAGGAGCAATTAACGATTATAAAAAAGCCATTGAATTAGATGCTAATGATGAAATTGCATATAATAACTTAGGGTTGTTAGAAGAAAATATTGGTAAAATATCATCTGCTAAAAAGCATTTTAAAAAGGCTGATGAATTAATTGCTTACCATCCTAAAGAGAAATATAAAAAAGAAGATAGTAATCCCCAAGAAAACAAAACAATTGGTAAGATAATGCTAAGTGTTTTTACTTCAAAAGAAATGAGGCAAGAGTATTTTCAGTTTGTCAAATCTATTTTTAAGAACAAAGCTTTAAATAAGTGATGTAATCTCTCATAATTAGATTATTGATTTCGTCTTCTAAATAAATTTCATTATTGTAGGCTGTTTTAATAGCTTCTACTAAGGTTTCTTTATCGGCATCTTTAGTAATATAACCCATAACACCATTTTCAATCATTTCTTTTATGTAATGAATATTAGTTAAAAATGAGAAACATAATATTTTGCTTGTCGGTTTAATTTGTAGAATTCTTCTCGTTGTTTCTATACCATCCATGTTGGGCATATTAATATCCATTAAAATAACGTCATAATCATTTTCTTGAATACATTTTAAAGCAGCTAAACCATTTTCTGCTTCATCACAAATTTCAATTTGTTTTGAGTTTTTAAAAGTTAACTTAACAGCATCTCTAATAATATCTCTGTCATCTACCAATAAAACTTGTATCTTTTTCATTTTTTGAAGTTTTTAAAAGTTATTTTAAAATTAAAAAAGATAGAGATAAAAACAAGAGGATTTAAACTGATTTTAATATCGGTAGTTTATTACAAAGTTAATCACAAGAAATACTTAACGAAAATAAGTTTTTACTTACGTTTTTTAGTCATTTGTATGGCTACATTTTCTATATGTCCGCCTAAAGGGACATTTAATTTGGCTACTTTAAGTTTAATTTTTTTTACTGTTGGAAATGCTTGAAATAAAGCATCTATAATTCGCTTAGCTACATTTTCCAATAAATTAGAACGGATAGCCATTTGTACTTT
>CAZVEW010000275.1:0-2774 GCA_964625955.1 uncultured Vicingus sp.
CCACACATAAGTTGCTACAAAAATAACACAATTAGTTGCTTATTTATGTTTATGATTTATGCTTCTGGATAAAATGCGTCTTTGATGTGATTAATTTGTTCAGAAAAGTTGTTTAACACAATAGCTATTACATCAAATCTACACGTTAAATCGATTCTATTTTGTTCTAAATAGTAATCTGCTCCTGCTATTAAATGTTTTTGTTTGGCAATGGATACAGCTTCTTCTGGATTACCAAAAAAGTCTGTTGAACGTGTTTTAACTTCTACAAAAATTATTTCTGATTTAGTTTGAGCAATAATATCTATCTCAAATTTATGCTCATGCCAATTGGTTTCGATAATTCGATAACCCTTAGCCAATAAATAATTTACAGCTAAATTTTCGCCTTGTTTTCCTAATATATTATGTTGTGCCAAATTTACTTTTAAACAATATGTGCAAAAGTATTTAATTTTTCGACTTCTATTTTAGTTACTTTTTTTCTTTTTTTGCGTAAAATTGTCTAACCTAAAAAGAATGTTATGAATTTTTTAAAAACATGTTTCACAGTAATTCTTCTTTTTGTTGTAACTTTAATTAGTGCTCAGAATTTTGAAGGTGTAATTGAGTTTACACGAACAAATTATTATCAATCAACAAATTACAGGTATTATGTAGCTGCAAAAAAGGTTAGAATTGACGAACTAGATAAAGAGGGGAATGTTACTGGTACTATGTTGGTAGATTTAACAACAAAGAAAGTATTTGGTATTAATCATAAACGACAACTTTACATGGAAATTAAATCGCACCCTAGCGTTAAAGATTTAAGTAAATCAAAGGTTACTAAAACAACCGAGAAAAAAACTATTTTGGGTTACAATTGCACAAAATGGACAGTTTCTAATGATGACTATAAAACAAAAGCTACTTATTGGGTGATAAATAAAGCAAACTATTTCTTTTTTAAGCAATTATTAACAGCTTTAAATAGAAAAGATAAAATTGCTTTATATTTTATAAATATCCCAAATAATATTGGCTATTTTCCTATTAATAGTGAAGAAAAAGGCTTTGATGGAAAGCTTAAAGCAAAACTAAGCACTACAAAAATTACTAAAAAAAGAATAGATAGTAAAATGTTTGACATCCCTGCTGGTTATCAAAAATTTGACAACTAAATAATCGTTTCTTTCCCTTTTTTTTCTTTTAAAGAACATTCTTTACATAAATTATCTTTAAATACTTTATATTCTCCGTTAAGCTGTTGATTGTGTAAATGGCAGTGTACCATCATTTTGTCTATTTCATCATAAAAATGATTACATTTTTGTTTTGCTCTAAAAAAATTAGCCTTACTCCTTTCTTGTACAGAAAATGGTTTTAGCTTTTTTACTAAATCAAACAAAGTTTCGTTTTGTTTTAGCAGAATATTGGTAATATCTGTCAGTTCTTCAATGGTTAAAAATTCGTCTTGGTTAGCAGGGTTAACTTTATTCTGGAGTAAGATTGAAATCATTTCATCAACCTCCCCTTTTGTTAACCATAGGATAAATGGTGTCATAATAAAAGTTATTAATTAGAAAATAGGTAATTTGCAGTAAATGTACAATTTTTTCATTATATGCAAATATAATAATAAAAAAATAAAAAGCTATCCGTATTCATACGTAAATTTATGCGTTAAATACACAAAAACACTTATAATTGTGATAAAACAACCCGATAACTAACTGAATAAATGCAATTTTAAATAAATATAGTATATTTAACGTTTAAGTAATTTAAAATACATTATGGCTGTTAAAATCTTAAAAAAGATAAAAATTGCACGATTATCACAAGGAATTACACAAGAAGATATGGCTAAAAAACTTAACATATCTATTCCTACCTACTCAAGATTTGAAAGAGGAATTACCAAAACAGCCTATCATTTAATTTTAGATGTTTGCCAAATTTTAGCTATTGATTTTGATTTACATGATGAATATATTTTAGGAGATATAGAAGCCCCCAACAATAAAGCAGATGGTACTACAAATAATGTTAAGATTCAACTTGACAAGCTAATTTATATAGCCGAAGAGCAACAAAAAATGAATGCCTTACTCCTTAAAAAACTTAAATATATAGCAGAAAATTGTACTTGTGTTTAAAATTTCTTTTTTTTACGAAAAGGACGTTTTCCTTTAAATTTTCTTTGTGTTACATCATATTTCGGTGCTTCGTCAAAACCCTCTGGTAATTTTAACTTATGTACTTCTTTACCTATTAATTTTTCAATTTTAGAAAAATTATAACAATCGTCAGCATTAATAAAAGTAATGGCAACACCCGTTTCATCTCCTCTAGCTGTTCGTCCAATGCGGTGAACATAATCTTCGGCATCGCTCGGAATATCGTAGTTTATCACTAAATTAATTCCCTGAATATCAATTCCTCTCGATAAAACATCGGTAGCAACTAACAATTTAATTTTTTTATTTTTAAAAGCTAATAAAACCGCTTCTCGTTCTTGTTGGTTTAAATCGGAATGAATTCCTTTAGCTGGTAAACCTTCGTTATTTAAGGCCTTTGTTATTTCTTTTACGGTTACTTTTCGTGACGAAAAAACTAGAATATAATCATGGTCTTTGCCTTTTAAGATATGCTTTATTAAGGCTATTTTTTGATGATTATGCACCAAATAAGCTGCTTGTAAAATTGCTGCATTGGGTTTAGAAATAGCAATATTTATGGTAAAAGGATTTTTTAATAATTGATTAGAAAGTTGCCTAATTTTTGGTGGC
>CAZVEW010000276.1:0-2772 GCA_964625955.1 uncultured Vicingus sp.
AGAAACATATGATTACACCATATTAGAATGTCACACTGGTAGTGGAAAGATACGTACGATATAAGAGTTAATTTTACAGCTCAGAAAAAGAAGAATATAGTTTTTACTGTCAGCATCAACTCATGTCGCAATCGACAATGTTTTAGAGCGTATAGACCAGTTTGATAAAGATAAACTAGTTGAACCTCTTAGAATAGGTAGAAGTGATAGTGTGGGTGAAGCGATACAGCATTTACAGATTGATGAAAAATTAAAGCGATATCAAGGTAACGGTATTGATGAAGACTTAGCAAAAAGATTGATTTTAGATGGCGCTAACTTGGTATGTGGTACAACGATGGGAATTAATCAGTTCCCACCCATCAAAGATAGAGCTCGTAATAACAAAAAGCCGTTAGATACCATGTTTGATTATATGATTATTGATGAATCGAGTAAAACTACTTTTCAAGAATTTTTGGTGCCTGCTATGTTAGCTAAAAAATGGGTTTTAGTGGGTGATATTAAACAATTATCACCATTTATCGAACAATCCCATATTGTTCATAATTTTAATATGCTGATTCCCCCTGATACTCAAAAAGCAATTAGACTGGTCTTTGAGAGCTTATACAATAATAGAAACCCATACATCATAGAAGTTTCTACAGGTGTTGAAAATGAAATAAAAAAATATTTAAATTCTTGGTGTAAGAAGGAGGAAAGCCCGTATAGTGATAAAGTCATTGCTTACAGCGATGAAAGAGATTTATTTAAATTACTTGGTAGTGATTTGATACTAATTAAAAATGGAACATGGGATGAAAGAAAAAGAGAACTTCCAAAAACGCATATATTAATTTTAAAAAATGAACTGGATGATAATGATTTTTACTTTAAGCAGAGTTATTTAAATAAAAAAATAAAGTTAGAACGCTTTAGTAAAATTAATAGGCAAGAATCAAAAAACAACAGTCCGATTGAATATAAAGATTATTTTAAAAGCATGTTGAAAGAAAAAAACTGGGCAGAAGAAATAGCATGGAGAATGATAAGAGTTTATGAAAGAAGAATGCTAAAAAACCCTAGTTCATATTATGAAAAAACTTATGAGTTATTGAAACCTGTCGGTGAAGACAATGCTGTTGAGAGAGTTTACAACATGACTCTACCATCAATTTTAGAGTCTATTCAAGTTGGTAATGGGGAAAGGCATAGACATACAACAACGATTACCGATGGCTTTGATAAACGAGATTTATGCCTGAGACATGAAACATTGAAAACTCAACATAGAATGGCACCTGATATTTCAAGATTTTCTAGGGAGAATTTTTATTCTGTAGATGGTATTGTGGCATTAAAAGATGCTTCTACTATTGATCGAGATTGGCAATACACAAGATATGACAGTAGAGCTGTGTGGCTTGATACTCCCAAAAGCATTCAGGATAAAAAAAATGACAGGCGGCATCAAAAAGAAGTTACTGTCATTATTGAAGAAATAGAAGCATTCATTGAATTTTCCAAGGTGAATCCTGTAACCCAAGATAATGAATCATGGAGTATAGCTGTACTCACTTTTTATAAACCACAAGAAACACTCCTTAGAAAATCTCTGAGAGAGTTTTGTGACCAACCGAATAAAATGTCCCGTTTTAACAAGGAAAATACAAATATATTGCTTTATACAGTAGATAAATTCCAAGGTATGGAAGCCGATATTGTGTTTTTGAGTATGGTAAGAGGTCAAACTATCGGTTTTATGGATAATATAAATAGGCTAAATGTTGCGCTTACTCGGGCTAAGTATCAAAGGGTAATCGTTGGAGATAAAACATTCTTTGCCAAACAAAGAAACTCAGAAGAACTAAAAAAATTATCACAAGATGGAGAGTAGCCTTGAAAATCACGCTAACCAAATTGATTAAAGTTAAAAATATTGAATTTATTGGTGAGGTAGACTTTTATGAAGATGACTCTCCTTATGTGAAGCTACTAGAAAATATAAGCTCTGAATATGAATTGGTTGACCATTTAGAAAATAAAGGTATGTCAGATGCGGCAATAAAGAATGTTGTTGGTAAACTCACTTCGTTAGGGGTTATAGGTAATGGATATATTCAGAATATTCGGAATGGTTTTCCAGAAAAAGAATACGGTAAATACTCATTAGCTATTTGTGAAAATAATACATACCTACCCTTTAAGTATAAAAACAAAGAGATAAAACGAATCGATGCTAAACCTTGGCAAAAATATATAAATCTTAAAGAAGATAGAAATATTATGGAGTTGGTCAAGGATGATTCCAATAATGACTATAAGGTTTTGAATATAGAAAATAAAAAAGCCAATATAACAGAACAACATGATATTGAGTTAAAAATAATCTATGAGAATAATTGGCGTTATGTAGTTGATAACAAATCTTTTGATATGAGTGAAATAGACTTTAATGCTTTATTTGATGGTAACTGGGATCAAAAGACAGGGGCATTAAAAGTGAATTTTGTCGAAATATCTGGACACCCTAATGCGATAGAATCTATGGAGCATTCTTTTAAGGACTCTATGTCTATTGAGCAATATGGGGAACTAACAGCATATTTTAAAAATATACCTGTTATGCCTAAAACTTTTGAAGATGCTAAATTATGGTTTTTACACATTTTAAAAACAGAAATAGAAGTAAAAAGGCGGAAAATGGACTAAATCGACTCATTTAGAGTGCACACAATACACGTTAGTTGTTTAATTAATATACAACCCAGGAGATAACATGACAAACAT
>CAZVEW010000277.1:0-2735 GCA_964625955.1 uncultured Vicingus sp.
AGGTTGGTTTTTTTGCCATTACTTCTTTGGCAGAACTTGTTTTTTGTCCACCAGGGTAGCCCGAAAAGGTAATGTATTTCTTATCGTCCCATTTATTTCCTGTTAATTTAACTTTTCCAGCATTAATAACAATAACGTTATCACCGCAATCAACATGAGGTGTAAAATTTGTTTTATGCTTACCTCTGATTAAACTTGCAACTTTAGAAGCCAATCTTCCCAATGGTTCGTTTTTAGCATCTACTAATACCCAGTTTTTTTTAACTGTAGCACTGTTTGCTGAAACCGTTTTGTAACTTAATGTATCCACGTATTTATTCTTTTATCAATTAATTATATTCAATATATCCCTAAAATGGGCTGCGAATTTACGACTATTTTTTTAATGCAACAAACATAATTGATAGATTAATTGCAATCCCATTCTAAACGATTAAAATAATGAGAAAGATTCCGTTTTTCTTAACCTGTCAATTTTCCTAGGATGGTTTCTAATTTCATAATATTATTTGTTTAAACTGGTATAAACACTATTCCGCAACATAACCCTAAGAAAGAATTACATTTCTCAACAAAAATGTTTGTGAATTTCTATCTTTTAATGTTGTTACCTTCTTTTGAATGAAAATTAATTGTTTATCTTAACAAACTAACATACCCTTTAACCATTCTTTCATTATCACTACAAATATCGCGATAAGTTAAATGATAAAAATAAGTTCCTTCTTTTGCTTTGGCACCTGCAACTTTTCCATTCCAAAAATTTGTAGGATCTGAGGTTTCAAATACTTTTCTACCCCATCTATTATAAATCTTAATGTGAAAATCTGCCGTAGGATCAACTCCTGAAAACACTAATCTATCATTCATGCCATCTCCATTTGGTGTAAATACATTTGGCACAATAGCTTCTGAAGTTTTAATTTCCGTAAAAGTAACATCATTAGAAATGGTTTTTACAAAATTACATAAGTAATTATAGGCAGTCATAGATATTGTATAGGTGCCAGGGCTACTATAAAGGTAGGTTGCTGAGTCTAAATTAATAAACTGAGTTCCATCTCCCATATCCCATATTAAAGAGTCTGCACCAACACCTGTAAATTTTAAATCTACTTTAAACGAATCTATTCCACAAGGTGGTGGTGGATTAAAATTTAAAGTTGCTGAAAAAGGAGGGGCTTGTGCTAATTGCACTATAAAATAAGCTGTATCTGTAATATTACAAGTTGAAGAATCTATTGCTACATACATTACATTATAAGTGCCAGTATCTGCGTAAGTATATAATGGATTTGTAGCTGTTGATGTTCCTAATCCATCACCAAAATCCCAGTAACTATTTGGCGGTGTTGGGCTATTTCCTGTAAAGTTTACATTATATGGTGTTGAGCATAATAATATATTTGCTGGTGGTGTAGCATTTACTGTTGTTATTACTGGGTTAAAATGTACCGTATCTGTTAGTGTGAATGACTGATTACAAATCAAATCGTAGGCTTGCATGGTAACTATATAATCTCCTGCAGTATTATAGGTATAAGTAATAGAGGTATCATTTATAAAGGTTGAACCGTTACCCATATCCCAAAATAGGGAGTCAGCACCTGTTCCTGTAAAATCTAGCTGAACTGTTAAGCTATCAACACATGGATTGTAGGGAGGAAATGAAAATTGAGCATTTAAAGAGTCTTTTTGCTGTACATTTACATTGAAAAAAGCTGTATCTGCAATATTACAAGTTGAAGAATCTATTGCTACATACATTACATTATAAGTGCCAGTATCTGCGTAAGTATATAATGGATTTGTAGCTGTTGATGTTCCTAATCCATCACCAAAATCCCAGTAACTATTTGGCGGTGTTGGGCTATTTCCTGTAAAGTTTACATTATATGGTGTTGAGCATAATAATATATTTGCTGGTGGTGTAGCATTTACTGTTGTTATTACTGGGTTAAAATGTACCGTATCTGTTAGTGTGAATGACTGATTACAAATCAAATCGTAGGCTTGCATGGTAACTATATAATCTCCTGCAGTATTATAGGTATAAGTAATAGAGGTATCATTTATAAAGGTTGAACCGTTACCCATATCCCAAAATAGGGAGTCAGCACCTGTTCCTGTAAAATCTAGCTGAACTGTTAAGCTATCAACACATGGATTGTAGGGAGGAAATGAAAATTGAGCATTTAAAGAGTCATTTTGAATGATATGTACATTAAAATAAGCTGTATCTGATATAACACAAATTGAGGAATCTAAGGCAACATACATTACTGTATAACTTCCTGTATCAGCATATGTGTAAGTTGGGTTTGTGGTTGTATCTGTCCCTACTCCGTCTCCAAAATCCCAATAACTTTGAGGTGGAGGGGTTGTTCCTGCTGTAAAATTGATGGTATAAGGTGATCCGCACAATGTAATGTTTGGAGGAACATTTGCTGTTGTAGCGTCTAAAGTACCATTTACACTAAAACTTCCTGCTTCTAAAAATACTCCAGAATCAAATGCAGCATCACCAACATCTGCTATAGCTAGCTTGATATGATAAGTTTGTCCACAAAAGACTGGAGCAACAACAGGTAACAAGGTTGTTCTTCCATCGTATTCGTAATTAGAAGATGTATTTGTTTGATAAAAGATACTATAGGATGTCCAATTTGGATCTATTGAAGAGCAATTAGAAGATGTTCCCCAAAAGCCAGCAACACCTGGGTTTATTGTGTTAA
>CAZVEW010000278.1:0-2718 GCA_964625955.1 uncultured Vicingus sp.
CAAAAAGTTATTTACGAGTAAGTTTTAGGTAAAGCTCCTTTTTTAATTTCTGCTACAATTTCGGGGTCGAGTAAAGTGCTAATATCTCCGAGGTTATTGGTATCTCCTTCGGCAATTTTTCTTAAAATTCTTCGCATAATTTTGCCTGAGCGAGTTTTTGGTAAACCACTAACTATCTGAATTTTATCGGGTTTAGCTATGGGGCCAATTTCTTTGGTAATTTGCACTAATAGTTCTTTTCTTAATTCGTCTTCATTCACTTCTTTGGCACAAATAACGTAGGCATAAATTCCTTGTCCTTTAATTTTATGAGGAAAACCAACTACGGCAGATTCGACAATATTACTGTGTTCATCTAACGCATTTTCAACCTCTGCAGTACCAATTCTATGTCCTGAAACGTTAATTACATCATCTACTCTGCCTGTAATTCGGTACATTCCATTTTCATCTCTTTTGCAGCCATCGCCAGTAAAATATTTACCTTTGTAAGTAGAGAAATAGGTTTGTTTACACCTGTTGTGGTCGCCATAGGTTGTTCTAATCATGGCTGGCCAAGGAAACTTAATACATAAATTACCTTCTACGTTATTTCCTTCCAATTCTTTACCTTCGGAATTAACCAAACACGGTTGAATGCCGGGCAAAGGCAAGGTAGCAAAAGTTGGTTTAAGAGGTGTAACGCCTGCTAAAGAAGAAATCATAATACCACCAGTTTCTGTTTGCCACCAAGTATCTACAATGGGGCAATTTTCTTTTCCGATGTGTTTATAATACCATTCCCAAGCTTCTAAATTAATGGGTTCTCCTACACTTCCTAACACTTTTAATGAAGTAAGCTGATGTTTATTAACGTAGGCTATATCGCAAGCTTGCAAAGCTCTAA
The DNA here is from genome assembly GCA_964625955.1 of uncultured Vicingus sp. GTDB lineage: Bacteria > Bacteroidota > Bacteroidia > Flavobacteriales_E > Vicingaceae. The sequence continues at coordinate 887 of CAZVEW010000278.1, forward strand.
TGGCTGTTGGAGCGGTATAAAAAATATTAATTTGATGTTTATCTACAATATCCCAAAAACGACCTGCATCTGGCCAAGTTGGAATGCCCTCAAACATTACGCTTGTTGCTCCTGCTAACAAAGGGCCATAAACAATGTAGGTATGTCCTGTTATCCAACCTATATCGGCAGTACACCAATAAATATCATTTTTATTGTATTGAAAAACATTTTGGAAGCTGTAATTGGCATAAACCATGTAGCCTCCAGTGGTATGAACAACTCCTTTTGGTTGCCCTGTTGAGCCAGAGGTATATAAAATAAATAATTCGTCTTCGGCATCCATTTCTTCGGCATCGCAAACCGAATTTACTTTTTTAATTTCATCATGCCACCATACATCTATGTCATTATTCATGTTTATTGCAGCTCCTGTTCTTTTTAACACTATATTTTTTTGTACTGAAGGGCAATTGCTTAAAGCTTCATCAACCACCTTTTTAATGGCAATTGTTTTTGCTCCTCGATAGGCTTCATCGGAACAAATAACAATGTTACAAGTGGCATCGTTAATTCTGTCAGCGAGAGCTTTAGCCGAAAAACCAGCAAATACTACCGAATGAATTGCTCCAATTCTGGCACAAGCTAAAACAGCAATTGCTAATTCGGGCACCATGGGCATGTACAAACAAATTCTATCTCCTTTTTTTGCTCCGTTGTTTTTTAAAACATTGGCAAATTCACCTACTTTTTGGTGTAATGCTGCGTAACTTAAGGTAATTGTTTTTTCGTTTGGATTGTTGGGTTCCCAAATAATAGCCGCTTTATTAGCTCTTTTTTCTAAATGTCTATCCAAGCAATTTTCGGTAATATTTAATTTACCTCCTTCAAACCAATTTATTTTTGGCTCGTCAAAATTCCAGTCTAAAACTTTATCCCATTTCTTTTTCCAAGTAAATGTGTTGGCAATGTTTTCCCAAAATTGTTCAGGATTTTCTACACTTTTTTTATACTGTTCTTTGTATTCTTCGAAGGTTTTTATTTTTAACGACATAGTTTAATTTTTAAAGCGTTTTAAAATTAGGAAAAATATTAAGTCAACTTGCTTTTTTTAGTCAGTAATTTTGTTTTTCGTAAATTCACCACTTCAATTGTATCCATGAGAAAATTAATCAATAATCCTGTATTGCACTTATTATTAGGTGTTTGTATTTTATTGACCATTCAATTTTATGCCAAATTATTTTCAATGCACCAATTTAATACGCATTATTTTAATGAGGTGTTAAATAAAAACGAGTTAATTGCCACAAAAGGAATTAAAGCAATTGAAAATGAACCTAATTTTAACCATCTTTTTCAATCGACAAATAAATACAAACATCTTTTTAAGGAAAGAGGAGTAGCATTTTTTGTTTATAAAAATCGGCAACTCAAATTTTGGACAGATAGAAGTATTTCTATCCCTAATAAGTTAAATTTATTTAAAAACGACCGTGGCGTTATTTTATTAAAAAATGGCTGGTACGAATATTTAAAAAAGGAAAAAAACAACACTACCTATTTATCGTTAATACTTATAAAACATCATTTTAAGATTAAAAATAAATATTTAAAAAATGATTTTCATGCTGTTTATCGTTTTCCAAATACTGCAAAAATTGTTTTTGAGGGGAATGTTCCGATAAAATCTGTTACAGGAAAAACATTATTTTATTTAAAAAATGTAGAAACAACCGAGCCCATTAAAAAAACAAATTGGCTACTACTACTGTTATTTTTTGCTGCTTTTTTACTTATTGTATATTTTGTGAGTAAGCAATCTCGAAAAATTATACTTTTTAGGGATTATT
>CAZVEW010000279.1:0-2647 GCA_964625955.1 uncultured Vicingus sp.
GAAAAAATGAAAATAGAACCTAAAAAGAGAAATAGGTAATTATGCAACGGTCTTATATCTATAACTCATAAAACTCCGTATCGAAAACAAGAAATAAGGTGATCGTTTACCATGCCTGTTGCTTGTAGGTGGGCGTAAATAATTGTTGAGCCAACAAACTTAAACCCTCGTTTTTTTAAATCTTTGCTAATGGTATCCGAGAGTGTAGTTTTAGCAGGAATTTCTGCTAAAGTTTTCCAATTATTTTTAATTACTTTCCCATCAGTAAATCCCCATATATAGTTAGAAAAAGAGCCAAATTCTTCTTGAATTTTAATAAATGCTTGAGCATTAGTAATTGTTGCTCTTATTTTGAGCTTATTACGGATAATACCAGCATCTTGCAGTAAGGAATTAAACTTTTTTTCATCATATTTTGCTACTTTCAAATAATCGAAATAATCGAAAGCTTTCCGAAAATTTTCTCTTTTTTTAAGAACAGTAAGCCAACTTAATCCGGCTTGAAATGTTTCTAAAATCAAAAATTCAAAGAGTTTAGCATCGTTTTTAACAGGTAAACCCCATTCTTCGTCATGGTATTTTATGTAAAGCGGATTATTTTCACACCAAGAACAACGTTGCTTATTCATCATTTATAATAAGTTTTCATCTACCAAATTAGGTAAAGTTATTTTTAAGTTAGGAGTTCTGTCCATTTCGCGTTTAATGGCAAAAATAGCTTCTTCGTTTCTAGCCCAACTTCTACGAGCAATTCCATTATTTACGTCCCAAAAAAGCATGGCTTTTAATCTTCTATCTGCATCAGCAGAACCATCTAAAGTCATTCCGAAACCGCCATTAATTACTTCTCCCCAACCAACTCCTCCTCCATTATGAATACTTACCCATGTTGCTCCTCTAAAACTATCGCCAATTACATTTTGTATTGCCATATCGGCTGTAAACTGTGAACCATCATAAATATTAGCGGTTTCTCGATAAGGAGAATCTGTACCCGAAACATCATGGTGGTCACGGCCTAAATTAATAGGAGCAGAAAGTGTTCCATCAGCAACAGCTTTATTAAAGGCTTCGGCAATTTTCATTCGTCCTTCAGCATCGGCATATAAAATTCGGGCTTGCGAGCCAACTACCAATTTATTTTCTTGAGCTCCTTTTATCCAAGTAATATTATCTTGCATTTGTTGTTGGATTTCTTTAGGAGAATTTTTCATAATTTCCTCTAAAACTTTGCAAGCAATGTTATCGGTAATTTGTAAATCTTGTGGTTTACCTGAAGTACAAACCCAACGAAAAGGACCAAAACCGTAATCAAAACACATGGGACCCATAATATCTTGCACATAAGATGGGTATTTAAAATCAATGCCATTTTTGGCCATTATAGCTGCTTTAGCACGGGAGGCTTCTAATAAAAAAGCATTGCCATAATCGAAAAAATAAGTTCCTTTTTTGGTATGATTATTAATGGCTGATACTTGTCTTCGTAAACTTTCTTGCACCTTTTCTTTAAACAACTCAGGGGTATTTACCATCATTTTATTGCTTTCTTCATAGGTCATTCCGGCAGGGTAATAACCTCCTGCCCAAGGATTGTGTAATGATGTTTGGTCAGATCCCAAATCAATGTAAATGTTTGCTGTATCAAATTTTTCCCATACATCAACAATATTTCCGTTGTAAGCAATAGAAACTATTTCTTTATTGGTTTTAGCTTTTTTCACCCTTTCGCATAATTCGTCTAAATCTGTAATTACCTCATCTACCCAACCTTGTTCGTGTCGTTTTTTTGTTGCTGCAGGATTTACTTCTGCAGTTACTGAAACAACTCCTGCTATGTTCCCGGCTTTCGGTTGTGCACCACTCATTCCTCCTAATCCAGCAGTAACAAAAAGTTTTCCTGCAGTTCCTTTGTTATCTATTTTTCTACACGCATTTAAAACAGTTATAGTAGTTCCATGAACAATTCCTTGTGGTCCAATATACATGTAAGAACCAGCCGTCATTTGACCATATTGAGTAACGCCTAAAGCATTAAATTTTTCCCAATCATTTGGTTTAGAATAATTTGGAATCATCATCCCGTTGGTTACCACAACTCTTGGGGCATCTTTGTGTGAAGGAAATAAACCCATTGGATGTCCAGAATACATCACTAAGGTTTGTTCATCTGTCATTTCGGATAAATATTGCATACACAATAAATATTGAGCCCAATTTTGAAAAACAGCTCCATTGCCGCCATAGGTTATTAGTTCGTGAGGATGTTGAGCCACTTCGGGGTTTAAGTTGTTTTGAATCATCAACATTATAGAACGCGCTTGAACTGATTTTCCAGGATATTCATCTATTGGGCGAGCATACATCTTATAATTAGGACGAAAACGATGCATGTAAATTCTACCGAATTTTTCCAATTCATCAGCAAATTCCTTAACTAAAATAGCGTGATGTTTTTTATCAAAATAACGGAGTGCATTTTTTAAAGCTAATTTTTTTTCTTCATCAGATAAAATTTCTTTTCTTTTGGGAGCATGAGAAACAGTAGTGTCTAATTCTTTAAAAGAAGGCAATTCGTTTGGAATGCCTTGCTGTACTTGTTGTGCAAAATTCATCTTTTTATTCTTCTTCCTTTAGATTTATCAAA
>CAZVEW010000280.1:0-2633 GCA_964625955.1 uncultured Vicingus sp.
AAAAGTACATGTTTCTGTCCCTAATTCTTATATGCTACAAGTATTTTTTAACGCCAAGGCTGATGAATTAATTAATTTATTTAAAGATGGCTTACCCAAAGAAAAAACAGAAATAACAGCAATATTAAAAGAGGTAAATGCGATAAATTCCTCAAGATACAACAAGATTCTTAAAGGAAAATAAATGTTACAACATTTATACATAAATAATTATGCAATAATAGAAAATCTTGAATTAGATTTTGAGAATAATTTTTCCGTAATTACAGGCGAAACAGGTGCAGGAAAATCAATACTTCTTGGTGCTTTGGCATTAATATTAGGACAACGAGCCGAAACATCTATCTTAAAAGATAAAAATAAAAAATGTATTGTTGAAGGTATTTTTAAAATTGACATAGATAAATTTTCCTATTTTTTTTCTAAATATGATTTAGATGTAGAATCCGCCACTATTTTAAGAAGAGAGATAAACATTAATGGAAAATCGCGTGCTTTTATTAATGATACACCAGTAAGTTTAGCTATTTTAAAAGAATTAACCACTTTACTTATCGATATTCATTCTCAACATCAAACATTAAATATAAATGCTGCCCAATACCAGATTAATGTAGTTGATGCTTTTGCTAACCTTCAAAATGAAATAGAAAATTTTAAAACTCAATTTCGTGTATTCAATACAAAAAAACAAACATTTAATAAGTTAAAAGAAAAAACAAATGCAGCAAAAACAGATTTAGATTATATTCAATTTCAGATTAATGAAATTGAGGCACTTAATTTACAAGCCAACGAACAAAAAGAAATTGAAAGTCAGCTAGAGATTATTAATAATGCTGCCGAAATAAAGCAAACACTTAACGAATCGGTAGAAATACTTTTAAATTCGGATAATAATATTGCTTTTTTAATAGGAAAAATAACTAACGCTTTAGCACAAATAAGTCATTGTTCTCCAACATATAAAACACTTTATAAACGAATAAACAGCTTAAATATAGAGTTAAAAGATATTGCCTCGGAACTAGATTTGTTGAATGATAATGCTCAATTTAACACAAATAATTTAAGCTTTTTAAACAACAGACTTGATAATATTTTAACCTTAAATCAAAAACACAAGGTAAATAATTCAAATGAATTATTGTTAGTTTGTGAGAATTTAAAGAAAGAATTAACTAAAATTACTTTTGCAGATGAGGAATTAATTAAACTAGCAAATGAGATTAATAATTTTGAGCAAGAATTAACTTTAGCAGCAAAAAATATATCAAACAAAAGAGTTGCGGTAATAAAAGATTTAAGCAAAAACATTATTACCAATTTAGTTAGCTTGGGTATTCCTGATGCTAAATTTAAAATTAAACACAAAATAATAGACAGATTAACCAACACAGGACTTGATGAAATTGAATTTTTATTTTCAGCAAATAAAGGTGTACAAGAACAAACTTTAAATAAAATTGCCTCTGGAGGCGAATTATCTCGTTTAATGCTAACCATAAAATCAATTTTGGCAAACTCCTCCAACGTAAACACAATTATTTTTGATGAGATAGACACAGGGGTTTCTGGCGATATTGCGGATAAAATGGGGGGCATTATGCAAAAAATGAGTAGCAAAACACAAGTTATAGCCATCACCCATTTACCTCAAGTTGCGGCAAAAGGCGATAATCATTTTAAAATTTACAAAAAAACAATAAAAAATAATACTACCACATTTGTGGATAAATTAACCCACGAAAACAGGATAAAAGAAATTGCTAAAATGTTGAGTGGTAAAAAAATAACTCAAATTGCAAAAGAAAATGCAAAATCATTATTAACAAATTCGTAAAATAAGAATAACTAATAACTTGGTGTAAATCTTGACAAAAAGATATAAAATTGAAGTAAAATGAAGTTTTTTTTATTTATCTAATTATATTTGTGCATTATAATTAATTAAAATATATGTCTTACAATTTATTAAAAGGGAAAAAAGGAATAATCTTTGGTGCTTTAAACAAAGAATCTATTGCTTGGAAAGTTGCAGAAAAAGCACATAAAGAAGGTGCAGCGTTTATTTTAACAAATGCACCAGTTGCATTAAGAATGGGAGAGTTAGATAGCTTAGCAAAAGCAACAGGCTCTGATGTTGTGCCAGCAGATGTTACTTCAATGGAAGATTTAAATAATTTATTTACCAAAGCTCAAGAAAAGTTTGGTAAACTAGATTTTATATTACATTCCATAGGAATGTCGATAAATGTAAGAAAAGGCATCTCATACACAGATAGTAAATATGATTTCTATTCAAAAGCAATGGATATTTCTGCTATTTCGTTTCATAAAGTAATGAAAGTTGCTAAAGAAATGGATATTATGAATGAATGGAGTTCTATTGTAGCTCTTTCCTTTATAGCTGCACAAAGAGCAATACCAGGCTATAACGATATGTCTGATGCAAAATCATTATTAGAATCTATTGCCCGTACATTTGGTTATTATTATGGGTTAGAAAACAAGGTAAGGGTTAACACTATTTCTCAATCGCCAACAAAAACAACTGCTGGCAGTGGAATAAAAGGGTTTAGTTCGTTATATAATTTCGCAAATTTAAACTCTCCTTTAGGTAATGCACCAGC
>CAZVEW010000281.1:0-2630 GCA_964625955.1 uncultured Vicingus sp.
GCTACCTGATATGCACCTCCTAGTTCATCTCCTTCGGCAACAATAACTATCATGCTCGATTTATGATTTTTTGTGCCACTTTTTAGTTTGTCGATGAGTTCATTGATATAGGTAGGTGTTTCTGGCACTAAAATGGCTTCTGCTCCAACACCAATACCACTTCTTAATGCAATAAAACCAGCATCTTTGCCCATTACTTCTACTAAAAACAAACGATTATGAGAGTTGGCGGTATCTCTAATTTTATCTACTGCCTCTACAACGGTGTTTAAGGCTGTATCGTAGCCAATGGTGCTATCTGTACCAAATAAATCGTTATCTATGGTGCCGGGTATTCCTACCAAAGGAATTTTAAATTCTTGATTAAAAACATTTGCTCCTGTAAAGGTTCCATCGCCACCAATAACAATTATGCCATTTAAATTAGATTTTTTAATACTGCTATAAGCTTTTTCCCTTCCTTCTTTGGTGAAAAAGGCGGTGCTTCTTGAACTTTTTAAAATGGTGCCTCCTCGTTGAATAACGTTACTTACATCTTTTGATTCGAGTGGTTTTATAGCACCATTAATTAAGCCTTTGTAACCTTCATAAATGCCATAAACTTTAATATTATGGTAAACACAAGTTCTAACAACAGCTCTAATTGCTGCATTCATTCCCGGAGCATCTCCTCCTGATGTAAGTACGCCTATTTTTTTCATTTTCTCTTTATCGTTTCTTATTGCTTGGTAAAACTGTTAGTTCGTCTATTCTATTTTTGCGTTCAACAGAAAAATCGGTGTCTGTTTTTATTAAATAATTTAACACCTCTAAAGTAAGGTTTTTAAATTTTTGATTATCAGTGTTGAATAAATATTTGTGATAAAGTACATTTTCTAATAATTTAAAATGGGTAATGTTATATTTTTTTTCGTTAAGCAGGTAATTGATAATGTTTTTTTCATTAATCGCTAAAATTTCATCAAAATTAGTTCCCAGATAATCTGTTATAAAATCGTTTAAAAGTGTTTCGGCTTTATCGGGTTCATTATTTTCTTTAAGATTGATCACCACTGCAAGCATTTTGGCTAACTCGTCAATGTATCGTTGTATATAATCTTTTTTTATCATACTTTAGTTGAAAGTTTGTAAAGTTAAAAGTTCATCAAGTTAAAAGTTACAACCTCTTAAGTTGTTCATTAATTTCTACCTCAATGCTATTCGCTTTAGCACATTTGTTTTTGATAATTTTTCCTTCCGCATCAATTAAAACATGATGTGGATAGCTAGTTATTCCGTATTTTTTTTCAATAAAATGACTAAGTGTTTTATCAGCATAGAGATTTATCATTTGCAAATTAAATTTTTTAGAAACTTTTTTCCAATTACCTTCAGAGGTTATGGTGCAGATGTTAATGATTTTCACTTTTTTACCTTTAAATTTTTCTACCAAATCATTCTCATTAGGAAATTCTGATTGGCATGGCTTACAGCCTGCAAACCAAAAGCTGATGTAAACAATGTTCCCTTTAAAATCTTTTAACTGAACTTCTTTTCCATTTATGTTTGGCAGCATAAATGTGGGAGCTTTTTCTCCAAAGTTTAAAAATTCACCCTTTTCTTTTTTCATGTTAGATAAATAGGTTTTAAATTTTTTATTTTGAATGGCATTGTAGTAAAGTTGATAGTTCGTGTCATTAGATCTATCTGAATTAATAAATCTTTCAGCACACTGAGCTAAATAAATGTCAGCAGTTTCTGTATTTAGTTCTTTAGTTATGGTATCAATTAATATTTTATGATAATTTTTTCTTAAAATGCTGTCGGGTAATTTATCAAGTTGGTCTTGAAAATTGTCTTCAAGATAAATGAAGTAATTAGATGAAATAATTGATGGAGAATAGCCTATCATCAAAGAGTCAATTTTATTGTAATAGTTTCTAGGAATACTTATTTCTTGGTTTAGAAAATCTCTTCGATATGGAACTATTATTAATTTACTTCCAGCCGTATAACATTTAATTTCAGAAAGCTCATAATTGATAAACCATTGAGGAAGTGTGTTTTTATCTTTGTAATTATTAATAAAATCTAATTCTATCTTTGTTAAACTATCCATTATGGTAGTATATTCGGAAAGTGTATTTTGAGCATTAAATGCTAATGCTTTTTGGAGATTAAGTTCTGCACTAAATTTGTTAAAATAAATTTCCTTGTTTTTATAAAAATTGTTGATAGAGGCAAATTTCCCAACAAATCGGATGCTTTTTTTAATGTTTTGAGTAGTATCTAAATTAATATAAATTTTGAGTGTATCATTAGGAATAAGAAAACAACTTGCCATAAAATTACCATATATTAAATCAATTTTTTTTGGATGTTGAATTTTTAGGGTAATAAATTTCTTTCCCTCCTTATTTGGAAGTAATGTCTTTTTTTCTATATAATCACTTGGAAAAAAATTGTAAAAGCTTGTCGTTAAGAAAGTAGAATCTTGTGCATTTTGGTAATGAAAAATAATGGTAGATGAACTATTAAAGTTAATATTTAAATCGATTTTTTCTTTTTCTTTAACCACTTCTGATGTGCAACTAAAGATTACAAAAAACAATACATATTTGATTTTATAAATCATGATTAATTTTTTAATC
>CAZVEW010000282.1:0-2594 GCA_964625955.1 uncultured Vicingus sp.
AGTAAGTTATATCATTTTTTATATGGAGGAAGAAAAATGGTAACCGGAAAAAATGTTCAAGGTGATATTGAAGGCTATGAGTGCAGCGATTGTGGTGCAGAATTATCAATAAATGATAAGATTTGTCCCAAATGTGGAGCGGATGTAAGTGAGCTTGTTGAAGATGAAGAGAAAAAACAAACTGAAAATTTATCCTCGCTGCGATACCCTGCTCTTAGAACTATTGCAGGTGTCTATCAAGTATTAGCTTGGGTGGTTGCAGTTGTAGCAGGTATTGGTGTTTTATTTGCTTTAGATAATTTGGAAAAAGACTTTAATAAACTTATTCTATTATTTTCTATTGTAAGCGGCGCTGTTGGATTTATAACTCTACTTGCAGTTTCAGAGAGTATAAAAGTATTTATTGATATTGAAGAGAATACAAGAAAAGTGGCAGAATTTCAAAGAGGAAAAACATAATGAAAATAAAAAAAATCAATTTGTGATATTTTTCCCTATAAATTTAAATATTAGTTCTTTCTATTTTATTAAATGTACTGCGGGATGTATCAATTTTTATGATTAATTCTTGCAGCTTATGAATATATTTGGTAACTACAATTTAAACCAAAATGAGGGTTCTATGTCTATTCACAGAAAGCTCACAAAAGATGGCAAATTAATATACATTGATACTATAACTGGTGAGAGGTTCGACTATGATCCACAAGCACTATTAAAAAAATTATCAGGGGGACAGTTCCAGCATCAATAGCTTTATTGCTTTATTTGTTAGTTAGTTCTTATTCGCCTCATAGGGGCTTATTAGAAATGTATGCTAAGGGTTATGTTATTAAGGAGCCAATTTATTCTTTAGCTATATTTTTTATTACTGCTATTGGATTAGTAGGTATAGTTTTTTTAGTCATTGGTATAATTGATTATAACAAACAAAAAAATAAATTTTAAAATCTAAACTTCGCCGTTCTAATCTTATCATACATTTTTCTTAATTGGTTGAAGGCAAAACTATTTCCTCTTTGCGTAGCAGACCTGTAATTCATAACTGCTTTAGCCTTGTCTTTTTTATATCGGAACACCTTTCTCGCAGATTAGTAATATGTTACACTAAAAGTTGTGTTTGTAAAAAATGTAATTTAAAATATGATTTCAAAAGAAGACAAATATCGTTTACTTGAAATTGCTAAAAAGTATAATGTATCAAAAATTTATCTTTTTGGTTCTAACCTTGACGCTGCAAAAGAACCAAATGATATTGATTTGGCAGTTGAAGGTATTTCCGGTTCATTATATTTTAAATTTTATGGTGAATTAATCTTTGCCTTGTCCAGACCTGTCGATTTAATTGACCTAAGGAATAAATCCTTATTGAATACGATAGCGAAGTCAGAAGGAATTGAATTAATAGAAGAGATTGAACAATGATAACTCAAGTTCAACCTTTAAATGAAATAACAACAAAAGCCATTCATATTCTTTCAAAAGAAATTGGTCTGGAAAATACGATACGTTTTCTAAACCGGTTCACAACCGGCTATGGAAATTATACCGAAGAACGGGAAAAGATATTTCATAAAATGTCTGTTTCTGAAATTGTAACTGAAAGAAGAAAACAAAAAAATCAATTTAAATTAGAAAAAGATAATGTAAATATGAATGATGGTGAAATTGACTATTCTAAATTAAGTGATTTGGGTACAGTTGTTCGGAAAAAGAAAAAGTGAATATATTCACAACGGAATTGCCTTTTCATTAAATTGCAAATTTCAACAATAATTATAAAATATATTTGTTTGTTGTTTCTGTTGTACATATTTTTGTACAAAAAAAAGGATTAAACTATGTTTACCGCCACTATTTCCGAATTTAGAAAAAATATGAGAAAATATTTCAATTCGGTAGATAAAAATTTTGATACGCTAATTATTAATCGCGGAAAGGACAGAGGCATTGTAATTATGTCGCTGGATGAATATAATTCGCTGCAGGCTACTCAGTACGAACTTTCTTCGGTGGCTAACGTAAAAAGATTGGATTCTGCTCTTGAAAAATTCAAAGAAGGGAAATCTTTCAGAAAAAAAATGATTGAAGAATGAAACTTCTTTTTGTCGAAGAATCCTGGGAAGATTATATTTATTGGCAGAAAACAGATAAAAAAAAATTAAAGAGAATTAACGAATTGCTGAAAGATATTTCCCGCTCTCCATTTGAAGGATTAGGAAAGCCCGAACCGCTTAAACATAAGTACAGAGGTCTATGGTCACGCAGAATAGACAGCGAACATCGCCTAATTTATCAGGTGAAAGATGATGAAATAAGAATTATAAAATGCCGGTTTCATTATGAGTAAATTGTTTGAGCTGTTTTCTGATGAATGGAAGTTGTTAAAAGTAACAAAAACTAATTCTTTAACATCACAAGTTGTGAGCTTAAAAAATAATAGAGTTACCTACTAATTTTAGAAAAAAATCGGAATATAATTTTCTTCTACTTGCAGAAAAAAGTAAGTTAAACTTGTCTGAACCTTATGAAGATTGGTTGGATACAATTACAACATTTAATATTGGCGCAAGATACGATTCTTATACGGAAGA
>CAZVEW010000283.1:0-2586 GCA_964625955.1 uncultured Vicingus sp.
GATAGAGTAACCGTTGCCCCCCCCATTGAGGTAGAACGAGCTCCTATTACATCATTACCAACTTGAGCATTTGCACTAAGGGTAATAAAAAATAAGCCCATTAAACAAATTTTAAAGTTAAAATATTTTCTCAATTTATTTTTCATTCTTTATTGTGTTCCAAGTGTTATACATTACGTCTTGTTGTGGTCTGTTAGTTTCAATTTCCTGTAAAGGTTCACATTTTTTTAATGAATTAAAACATTCTTTAGGTAATTGTTGATAAAGTTTTGTGCCTTTAGTTTTCCAATTAATCATTTCATCAGAAACTTGTTTAATTATTTTTGCAGGATTCCCGACTAATAAACTACGTTTTGGAATTTTCATTTTTGCAGAAACAAAACATAATGCACCAACAATACATTCCTCACCCATACTTACATCATCCATTACCACGCTATTCATACCTATCAAACAATTTTCTCCGATTACTCCTCCATGCACAATAGCTCCATGCCCAATATGTGCACCTTTCTTAAGTATAACAGTTGTTCCTGGAAACATATGAATGGTACAATTTTCTTGCACATTGCATCCATCTTCAATAATAATTTTACCCCAATCACCACGAATTACAGCCCCAGCACCAATATAAACGTTTTTACCTATAATTACATTACCAATTACGGTTGCCTGTAGATGAATAAATGATGACTTATCAATTACAGGCTTAAAAGCATTGAATTCGTATATTGCCATAAGGTTTGTTGCTTAAAATGTAAATATAATTTTTTATACGCAATAAATATCTCAATTTAATCAGAAAAATTTAAAAAATAAACATTACTACCTGAATCTGGTTCTTAACCAAAAGAGATTCAATAATTTACATTGTAAGTAAACTTGTTAAACCGGTGTTAAAGTCCATCTAAATAAGATGTTAAAGCTGCATCGGTTGTTTGCGATAAGGATACATTTATTGTGGCATTTGCATTTACTGTTCTGCTCTCGGTGTAACTATATAATGTTCCGCTACTATTAATGCCAATCATAACAATTTTAACATTAGAGCCATTAGGAATTTTACCACTACTAGCAGCATAAACCTGCATTAATCCTTTTGTTGCCGTAAAATAAATAAAAATGCCAACATTAGTTAAATCATCAGTGCTAGAGGTAAAAGTTAGGGTACTTCCTGTTCCATTCCCAATTTTATTATCGCAATTAATCCAGCCTAAAGGATTTGGATAAGCCAAGTATCCATAAGCAGTTGTTGTAAACCCTACTTGACTATCAGTCCAATCAACAAAACTGCCATTATTATTTCCATAAAAAACATTCATATAACTTTTTGGTGATGTATTAGGCATTTCTATACCATAGGCACAAGGTAATGGTTTTAAACTGAGTTCTTGCGTTCCTTTAAAGGCTCTTAGTCTAATTTCTCCGTCTGTTTCCAAAATATTACCAGTAGCAACTGTTGGCATTTGGTAATAAATCATATCTTTTGGTGTATATAACTCTACCAACTTAACAGAATAAGGATAGGCAACAGTATCTCCATTAGGAAGCATTAAGCAATTTTTACCGCCATAAATTCGTGTTCCTTGATTTCCAATAATGGTATCATTTCCTGGTCCAGTAATTATAAATTCTTGTTCTTGCTGCTTTTTTGTATCTAAATAAGTATTAACAGGCGTATAAGCATTGAGTGTTTGTGGCGGTGGTGGTTGAATTCTATCTTTTTTACAACTAAATACAAATAAGGTAGCTAACGCCACGGTAAATAATAAGACTACTGATATTAGGTTTAATTTTTTCATAATATATATTTTAATTAATAAGCAGGACAAAGGCTTCCTCTTTTCATTCTTTGAGGATCTCTATATCCACTCATACTTTTATTTCCTCCTCGACAACCAAAGATATACAATAATCCAATACGAAGATGTGTTTCTTGAAATTTTATGTTATAACGATATTCTATAAAAGGACGTAAACAGCGATTACCTGAGATACCAACACCACCTTCTAAATCCCAATTTACTGCTTGTGCTCCCTCCATACCTGAAGAACCTGCGTTAAGCCATTGATTGTAAGCACCATGAAGCAACACATAATAATTAAGCTTATTTCCTCTTCTCACTTTGTATTCAATAGCCAAACCAATTAAATATTCTGATATTTTACCAAACCCAGGGTAATAGCTAATTTGGGGAGCGTAACTTATTGTTTTGTTAGGAAAAAGATTTACCCGACCGCCAAAACCAAAACTTTCTGTCTGAAAGTTATACATAGTAGAAACGCCTACTCCAATATTTTGTGAAAAATAAAATATTGGAAGTAAGATTATGATAAAGAGCAGTTTAAACTTTTTCATTTTTTTTAATTCTAACAACAATAATACCAATAAACTTGTAAGCAGTAAAAAAATATTAAAAAAGATTCTCAATTTAAAATCATTTGTTACTTTTGCCGCGGAGAAATGGCAGAGTGGTCGAATGCGGCAGTCTTGAAAACTGTTGAGGGTCACACCTCCGGGGGTTCGAATCCCTCTTTCTCCGCCACAAACAATTAAGTCCCTTACGGTGTAAGGGACTTTTTTAT
>CAZVEW010000284.1:0-2580 GCA_964625955.1 uncultured Vicingus sp.
TGCTGAAACTGCCGCTAAAGATGCTGCTCCAATATTTGTTAAAGCCATTACAAGTATGAGTATTTCTGATGGGTTTAAAATTTTAAAAGGTGAAGATAATGCTGCAACTAACTATTTAAGAAAAGCCACTTCTGCGGCTCTAAAAATTAAATTTGCCCCAATTATTAAAAATGCTATTAACAAAGTAAATGTTACAAAATATTGGCACCCAATTATTACCACTTACAATAAAATTCCTTTTATAACAAAACAAAACCCTGATTTAGAGGATTATATTACCAATAAAGCAATGAGTGGCTTATTTTTAATGATAGCAAAAGAAGAAGCGAAAATTCGCAAAGACCCAATGGCGAGGGTTACCGATATTTTAAAAAGAGTTTTTGGTAATTAATCAATCGCTACATTTTTATACCATCTAATTATAATTTATGTAATGGCAAAAAATCCTTGGGAAACCATAAAAAGTGAGGTAAAATACAATAATCCTTGGATTAAAGTTACGGAGCATAAAGTTATTGATGCTGCCAAAGAAGATGGCATTTATGGAACAGTTCATTTTAAGAATTTAGCACTCGGCATTATTCCTTTAGATGAAAATTACAACACGTGGTTGGTTGGTCAGTACAGGTATCCGTTAAAACAATACAGTTGGGAAATTTGTGAAGGAGGCGGAAAATTAGACACTTCTCCCCTCCTATCTGCACAACGAGAGCTAATGGAAGAGGTTGGTATAAAAGCAAACAATTGGACTAAAGTTATGGATATTCACCTTAGCAACTCGGTATCTGACGAGTTAGGAATAATATATGTTGCAAAAGAATTGAACTATTTTACACCAACACCCGATGGAAATGAAGTTTTAAAATTAAAAAAGCTACCTTTTAACACTGTTTTTACAATGGTTATGAATGGCGAAATAACGGATAGTCTTTCTGTTGCAGGCATATTAAAAGTTAAATTTTTAATGGATAAAGGCACAATATAATTGTAATGAAGATTATTCAATTTATAAAAGCTAAAGCCATTTGGTTTATTTGTGTATTTTCTTTTTTTGCTGCTTTTACCTACAATCAAATTAACCTACAAAATTTACCACAAAAATTAATTAGAAATAACGAAACCGTTGCAACCAATGATGACCCAAGCTATTTAAACCCTGCCAAAAGTTATTTAGCAAAAGGCATTTGGCGAGAAGGAAATATTGGTAAGCAATCTTATTTTTTGCGTCCGCCCGGGTATGGCATTCTTTATTATGTTGTAGTAAAAATCTTTAATCCGAATAATGCTTTAAAAGTACTGAAAATAATACAATTATTGTTGTTTGCTTTAGCTGTTTATTGGTTTTATTTTATTGCTCAGTCTATTTTAAAAAATAGGAAATTATCACTACTTCTTGCTGCAATTTATGGGTTTTCTCCTTTTGCCATTGGATTTTTGTACTACACTTTAACCGAAGGAATTACACCAAGTTTATTATTGTTGTACGTTTTTTTACTTTTTAAAGCTTTTCAAAATACAACTATTTCTTTTAAAAATTTATACTATTTTTTAGCTTCATTAACTTTTTCGTACCTCTTTATTGTGCGTCCAGTTTTAGGCATATTTAGTTTATTATTAGCTATTTTTATTGTAACAGATTATTGGAAATGTAATGCCAAATTAATAGTGGCAAAGCTATTTTTATTTGGCAGTATTGCTTTTAGTTTAATGCTAATTTGGCAAGTTAGAAATTACAAAATAGCCAACAAATATGTTGGTTTGCACCCTATTTATTTTAACGATAACAACTCTATTTATCGACCTACATTTAATGCCTATTGGAGTTTTGTTGAAGGTTGGGCTCAAGAAGGAAAAATAACTTATGCTTACATGGATCCTTTATGGAAAAACGCCATAAAAGGCGATACATCAATAATTTATATAACAAAAGCAATACAATCTTACCCTAAAAATGTTGTAAAATACTTTGGTAAATCACGGTTAATTAAGGTTTTAAAAAAATACCAACGAGCTATTTTATTTCAAAAAAAATATTACAGTAAAAATCTTCCCATGCCAAATAAGATTCCTGTGCTTGAACAAGAAGTTATTAATGAATTACATCAATTAACTAAAGAATTTAAACATCATTTTTGGTTTCAATACCATGTTATCGCTCCGCTAAAAGTGTTTAAAACAATGGCTTTTAACTCTAACTTATCTTTATTTGTTTTTCAAAAAACGTTTAGAGGCAATTGGTTAATGGAATTGACAAGATTTATTTTTTTTGCACTTCACAGCCTTTGTTTTTTAGCTTTAATTGTTAATTTTATTTGGATAAAGAAAAGTTTTTTAATCAGCTATGCACTTACTTTAAGTTTATTTATTTACGTTTTTTACTTGTGTTATTTTCAACGAGGTATTGAAGAGAGATATACCTTGCCTATTTTACCTTTTTTAATGATTGGCTTGTTCAATTTATCTCGAAATATCTATGCAAAAATTAGCTTAAACGATTACTATAAGTGATAAAATAAGTTACTTTTCTTTGTATCCTGATCATCATACCAGAGCCACTCCTTATCCAGCACCAGCGTGAGC
>CAZVEW010000285.1:0-2577 GCA_964625955.1 uncultured Vicingus sp.
GAAAAGATGGACAAAAACTATTAACTCCATTGCGTTTACAAGCTTTTGAACGTATTGTGCTGTTTTTAGAACGAATTTCGCTTAATAAATTGGTTTTAAGAATTCATCAACCAAATATGACGGCAAAAGTGCTTAAAGATGTTTTAATTACTACTGTTAATAATGAGTTTGACCATAATATTGCACAACAAATTTATATATCTTCTTCTTCTTGGGAAGCGATAAAAAAAGCAAAAGACGAAATTATTGGTATCATTAATTTAGCTTTTAGGCAATTACCTCCAACTGCTAAAGGCAACGAATTAGGACAAAAAATATTTGAAATGATGTCGAAATTGGATAAATCTCCCACACAAACAGCTATTCGTATCTTAAAAAATGAAATAAGGCAGTTGTTTTAAGGGAAGTTCTATTATCTCTTTTTGTTCCTATTACTAAAAGTGTACAACTATTTTGTTTATTATACTATTTTTTATAAACATTCTTTTTTTAGCTTAAATAAATTTCTACATTTGTACCGTTATTGGTTGCCGATTTTCGGCATTAATAGGGAATTAGGTGAAAATCCTAAACTGTACCCGCAGCTGTAAGCTCTGCACGTTTTTACAATAAGTCACTGATTAATCATCGGGAAGACGTAAAAATAAGGAGTAAGTCAGAAGACCTGCCTTTAATATCACACACATAGTGTGAAAAGCTTTCGGGAATAAAGGCAAATTTGTTAACCCTCACATTAACATTTCTGTTTATATCCCGGTTTAATTTATTTATTAACTCATTTAAAATTTAAACCGATGAGAAAAATTTACAAGCTAGCAGGCTTTATCTGCTTAGGATTAGTGCTATCCTCACAAAACACCATTGCACAAACAGTTTCTGATTTCGAAAACCTTACATTAACACCCAATTCCTATTGGGACGGTTCCGATAGGAGTGGCACACACAATGCTGGTCTTTTTAGTAGCACTTTTAGTAGTGGCGATGCCAATTTTAATAATGTGTACGATACAACTTACAGTGCCGCTTATGGCTATTGGTCTAAAGGATTTGCTTATACTAACATGACCGATAGCACAACATCGGGTTCAGGAAATATGTACAGTGCAAAAACAGCTTCAGGTGTTAACAATTCTGCTAACTACCTAATTAGCAGTAATAATTCAATAATTCACTTAACAAGTGCCGCAGCAAATAATACAGTAAAAGGAGTTTACATTACCAACACCACTTATGCTGCCAACAGCATGCGAGATGGAGATTCTTTTGCTAAAAAATTTGGAGGAACAACAGGCAACGACCCCGATTGGTTTAAACTAACAATTTGGGGATATACAAATGGAAACTTAACCCCAGATAGTGTTGAATTTTATTTAGCCGATTATCGTTTTAGTAATAACGCCCAAGATTATATTGTTAAAAATTGGCAATGGGTAAATTTAACTACTTTGGGAGCCATTGACAGTGTTAAATTTATTTTAACATCAAGCGATAACGGTAGTTTTGGTATGAATACACCCGCCTTTTTTGCTTTAGATAATTTTAACGATCAAACGGTAGGTGTAGGTGTAAAAGAAGTAGCTACACTTGCTAAAATTGATTTTTATCCCAACCCAACAACTGATAATTTTAATGTAGTTGTAACAGCAAATAATACAACATTATCTGTAATTGATATTACAGGTAAAACTGTGCTGTATCAAAGTAATTTAAATACAGGAATTCATCATTTTAATATTGCTAACTTAAAAAAAGGCGTTTATTTTATCCGCATTATATCAAACAATAAAATGAAAACAGCAAAACTTATTAAAGCATAATTTTTAACCTGTTTTAACCTTATGGAGCATTAAAATGCTTCATAAGGTAAATATTTAAACTAAAATGAGCATACCAAAAGCCATATTTTGTTGGAGCGGAGGAAAAGATTCTTCTTACTGCTTGCATAAAGTTTTAACAGAAAAATTATTTGATGTAAAATACCTGTTAACAACCGTAAATAAAACATTTAACAGAATTTCAATGCACGGTGTGAGAGCTGAATTATTAGATGCCCAAGCAAAAGCCATCGGTATTCCACTTTTAAAAGTTTATGTAAGCCAAGGAACTAATGATGAGTACGATAAACAAATGGCACTTGCCCTACAACAAGCAAAATCGGAAAATATTGAAAATGTAATTTTTGGAGATATTTTTTTAGACGATTTACGTGTTTATAGAGAAAATAATTTATCAAAAATAGGAATGAAAGCCATTTTCCCTTTATGGAAAATAGACACTAATTTTATTATTAATGATTTTATTGCCAAACAATTTAAAACAATTATTTGTTGTATTAACGATGGTTTTTTAGCCGAACATTGGGTTGGTAAAAATATTGACATCCAATTAATAAAAAAACTACCTAGTAATGTTGATGCCTGTGGCGAAAATGGCGAATACCATACCTTTTGCTATGATTTTTAATCATATAAATGACTCATTGGGGCATCACCACGGCGATGTATTGCTCAGTACAATTGCTGCCAAGTTGCGAAAATTAGTTCGTAAAAGCGATACTATCGCGAGAGTGGTGGGGGA
>CAZVEW010000286.1:0-2575 GCA_964625955.1 uncultured Vicingus sp.
GTCAAACTAGTATTACCTGTCTAGTATAAACTTTTTAATACTATTTTTACTAGATAGTTTTCTGCTACTAAGTGCCACTATTTTTACAACATAAACACCATTAGTAAATTGTGCTAAAGAAATAGGCAAATTCCAGTTATTGAATATGGCATTGAATTTAGCACTATATATTTGTTGACCTATTACATTATAAATTTGTATTTGAATACCTTCTGTTGCCAGTAAGCCATTAATGTGTATTGTTAAGTTATTAGATGTTGGGTTTGGAAATATATTAATAGAAAAAGATAAAGTGTCAATTTTTGGAATAATTTGAGGGGGAGTAGCACCTAAATTTTTATAAATTCTTAATCCACCGCCATAATTTCCAACAACCAAATCTATTTTACCATTATTGTTTAAATCTCCTCCAGAAATACTACTTCTTATTCCTTCAAAAATATTTTGGAATGTAGTATCTATCAAATTAAACGAACCATTTAAATTTCCTTCAATACTATCGTATTGATAAATTGTGCCGTTTTCGGTACCAACAAGTAAAGAGTATTTACCAGAGCTATCTAATCTTGTTAAAAAAGGGCTGCTATAGCCTGTGCAACAAGGGACTAGAATATCAATCCCACCAAAAAAATCATTTGTAGGGGTTGAATTAAAATTGGCAAGTGTTGATGTTCCTGTATTCTCAAAGTAATTAATATTACCACTTCTTTCACCGATTAACAAATCTATTTTGCCATCTAAATTAACATCTATTAATTGTGGCGTAGCAAACTGCCCAACATCAATTCCTTTGTAAAATGGTTGAGTTAAAACAAAGCTAGCAATATTTCCTGCTCCAGCAGTGTTCGTGTAAAGATGGATATTTCCATTAAAATCACCGATAATTAAATCTTTATCTCCATCTGAATCAATATCGCCAAAAGTAGGGTATATACCATTAAGATTTAAAGCTTGTAGTCCTAAATAATCTCTTGTAATTAATTTAAATGAAGGATTTTGTGTAGTTCCTATATTTTCGTACAGTGCCAAACCTGAAGGGTAGGTTGCCGAAGTGGCGGAAAAATAGCCATAGTTTCCAATAACAATATCTAACAATGAATCGCCATTATAATCGAAAAAGGTAGGATTTGCTCCTTCTCCTATTTCTAGCATTTCACCTTGTAAAAATCTATTGGTTCTAATATCAAAATTTGCAACACTTGATGTACCAATATTTTCATAATACGTAGCACTATTAAAATTTTCTGAGAAATTAATGGCATTTGGTGCAGCTATTAAGTCGTTTAAACCATCATTATTAATATCTAAAGAGAAAGCTGCAGGGAAATATAAAATATTAACAGGATCCATAATAGGGTAAAGAGAATCGTAGGCTATCATATCAGCTACTGCAGGTGACCCTCCATTAGTTAACATATAAGTATTTGTACAAGTTAAATCGCCAATGATAACTTCTTTATCTCCATCGCCATCTAAATCTAAAGCGAGGGTTGTCGAACCTGCATGTTTTTCTTTTTTATGTTGTTTTCCTCCTTTACATGTGCTCGCTAATGTAACTGCACAGCTACCAAAGCTTTCGGAAAAGTTACCCCAACAATGATTGTTTAAAACAAAATTTAAAGAATCGCAAGTGCCATAATTATCTATGGAGGTATTTTGAAAATAATACATTACAAAGCCTGCCGACTCGAATGTTAAAAGATCTAAATCACCATCGTTATCAACATCTATAAACGAAGGGATATCTGTTGGTCCGATGTAGATAAAACTATCGGGAAAAGATTTTAGGAAAGTAAATTTTAATCCTGTTGAGGAGGAGTAATCATTTCGATATACTTTAAAGGAAAAATTGTCGTAAGTAAATAAATCTTCTTTTCCATCACAATTATAATCTTCTAACAGAGCCCATTCTTGCATTTTTGGAAAGGCACTTCTGTAAGAGGGATCGTAATAATAAGATGATTGATTAGGGATTCCTTTATTTATAAAAGTAAAAGTTCTGCTCGTACTTCTGTCAAACACAAAAATATCTTTTAATCCATCACCATTTAAGTCGATATCAGAAAATTGTGGATTATTAAAGCCTCCTGCAAAAGGATAAAGAAGCGTGTCAGCATTTTCTGTAATAACAATAGAATCCCATGAAGTAAAGTTTATTTGAGCGTTGAATGGGTTAAAATAAATTAACCCCAAGATAAATAAGGTACATTTTTTTAAATAATTTTTCATTTACCTAAGTAGGGTTAAACTTCCTTTTAATATTTGATTGTTTAGCTTGTTAGCTTGTAGCGTTTCTTTGTCAAAAATAGTAATAATATAGTAATAGGTTCCTGAGGGTAATGCTTCATTGTTTTTAGTACCATCCCAAATAAGATTTTTATTATTTGTTTTAAAAACAAGATTTCCCCAACGGTTAAAAACTTCAATTTTTACCTCATAATTTTCGGGTATTAGATTAGCAAACGAGAAAAAATCATTAATTCCATCATTGTTGGGAGTGAATACATTTACTGATGAGGTTGTAATTATTTGATTTACAGTATTTGAGCAGCCATTACTGTCTTTTGCTGTTAAA
>CAZVEW010000287.1:0-2540 GCA_964625955.1 uncultured Vicingus sp.
GCCAACATACGAATAAACAACCCGTGTTGTTTATTCGCACTATATCTTTACCCCAAATTTAGTAATTCTATCGGACTTTTAATCTTTTTTATGTTATTTGTTGCAACTTGTGTGTAAATTTCGGTAGTTCTTGTGCTATTATGCCCTAATAAAACTTGAATATATCGTAAATCTGTGCCATTTTCTAATAAATGTGTCGCAAAACTATGTCGCAACATGTGTGGTGTAATATTTTTCTTGATTCCTGCCTTTTTAGCCGAGTTTTTTATAATTTTCAAAACACTTGTAGTACTGTATTTTTCGTGATTCGGACTTTCAAACAAATAAGTTTTTGGTCGCCATTTTTTGTAATAAGTTCTTAAATCTGCTAAAACACTTTTACTTAAAATAGTTATCCTATCCTTGCTACCTTTACCTTGTCTTATATTAATTATCATTCGTTTACTATCAATATCTTCTAATTTTAAATTTAATAACTCACTTCTTCTTAAGCCTGCCGAATATAATAAACTTACCACACATTTATGCTTTATGTTATTGGTGTTTTTAATAATTTCTTGCACTTCTGATAAGCTAATTACCTTTGGCAAGGCTTCCTTTTTTCTAGGGCGTTCAATACTATAAAACCGATTGGGCATCTCTAAAACCACCTCATAATAAAACTTAATGCTATTAATCATTTGATTGATGTAAGAGTCTGATTTACCATTGATTACTAATTGTTGTAGATAGTTTTTTATCATCATCTCATCAATAGATTTTAATGCTTTATCTTTATGGTAATTCATGAAAACCTCAAACAAACTAATGTAGGTTTTTGATGTATTGAATGCGTAATGTTTGAGCTCCAATTTTTGTAAAAATGCTTCAGGACAGCTTCTATAATTAGCCTCAGTTTTTCTTGTACGGTAATTATTAACCGAAATTGGTGCTTCACCTTTTGCATTACTTCTTTTGTTAAAAAAATTAGAAGTATTTATCCATGCTATCCCTCTAAACTCATCAAAAATAAGGTTTAAATTATTAGGATTATTTCGCACAAAAGCCATGCTAAATTGATTACTCCATCTTACCTCTGGCAAACCTTTTATTACCGTTTGTATCATCTTATCGGGATAAAATTTTAACCCAATTTGCTTTTTTTTATTGATAAACAAATGCTTAAGCGTAACAATTCTATGGTTAGGATACAACATAATGTTGTAAATCTAAAAGAAAAAGATAACCCAAACCAAATTTAACCGTACAACTATACGATTAATAAACGAATAATAAATTACTATGAAAATATGTATTGGCTGTGGAGAAGAAGTAATAGGAAGGTCTGATAAAAAATTTTGTTCTTCTTATTGTAAATCATCTTATCATTACAAAGAATCGCTTAAAAATGAGGCTAGTTTATTTAAAAAAGTAGATCATCAATTAAAGTTAAACAGAAGATTATTAAAAAGTTACAACAAAGCAGGTAAAGCTGTTGTTAGAAAACAAGAATTGCTAAACGAAGGATTTAACCCTAAATATTTTACCAATTATTGGAAAAATGATAAGCATGAGGTTTATCTTTTTTGTTACGAATTTGGCTTTTTAGCAAAAAAAGAACATGGCATAGCTAAATATGTTCTTATTAAATGGCAAAGTTATATGAATTGCTAGCATACTTCCTTAAGCTAAACTAAAACACTCTTTTTGCTCCCATTTTTGCATTAAAAGTACCATCTCATGCTGTAAAGTTTGCCCTTTATCTTTGGTGTACCAAACTTGAAATTTTTCTTTTAATTCGCTCATTTCCATCGTTGGATTTGCTTTTTCTTTTTTCATCCAATCTTGTAAAAATTTTGGTCGAGGTCCCCATGTGCCTAATTCTTTAAAATTTTCATCAACACAAATTAATTTAGGAACGGCTTTTCCGCCATTGGTTAAGTATTGGTTCATCACATTTGGATTTTCATCTCTTAATAAAATTCGCAAAGTTATGTTGGGGTTGGCTTCAACAATTTTTGAAAAAACAGGCAAATTTTGGGCAGCATCGCCACACCAACTTTCGGCTAAAACTACCCAAGTTAATTTTTCGTTTAAACACGAAACAGTGCTAACTACTTCGTCTGAAATTGGTGTAGTTTTTAAAATCCGTTTCATTCGTGCAAAATTTAATTTGGTGTATTTTATAAAATCTGCTGTTTGATTTTCGCCTGTTGCTTTACCTTCTTTAGCCATTTTCTCAACCAATTGGTAAAACTCATTAAATGACATACTTTTGTCAATATCTTTTTGTGTTATCATAATTTGTATTTTTATTGCACAAAGATAAACATATATAGATAATTATATATGACTTTAGTCATGAAATGTTAAAAATTGGACAAAAAAGCATTAAAAATTACAGAAGATGGTTCTCATACCTTATTATTACCTCACCTTAATGAAAGCTATCATTCTATACACGGAGCAATTCAAGAATCGAAACATATTTTTATTAATGATGGCTTAAATTTTTTAAATAAATCTGAAATTAATATTTTAGAAATTGGTTTTGGAACAGG
>CAZVEW010000288.1:0-2532 GCA_964625955.1 uncultured Vicingus sp.
AAAATCATTACCAAAAGGATTAACCATAAAACCATTTTTAGATAGAAGCGATTTAATTGCCCGAACAACAAGCACAGTTTCAAAAAACCTAAGCGAAGGAGCTTTAATTGTAGTTTTTGTATTGGTAATGCTGTTAGGTAGTTTAAGAGGTGGTTTAATAACGGCTTCAATTATTCCTTTATCCTTGTTGTTCGCTTTTATTTTAATGCGGGCAACTGGTGTGTGGGCAAATTTAATGAGTTTAGGAGCTATTGATTTTGGAATAATTGTAGATGGAGCAGTAATTATTGTAGAAGGAACAGTACATAAAATAGAAAGTAGAATTAAAAAGCACAGCGGTACTTTTACCCAAATAGAAATGGACGAGCTTACAGGACAAGCTGCTAGTTCGGTAATGAATTCGGCATTTTTTGGACAATTAATTATTTTAATTGTCTTTACACCTATTTTATTTTTAACAGGTGTAGAAGGCAAAATGTTTCAACCCATGGCTTACACTTTCGGATTTGCGGTGCTTGGTGCATTACTCTTGTGTTTAACCTATGTTCCAGTAGTGTCTAGTTTATTTATGAAACCAGGTTCACAAGAAAACCCAAGCTTTTTTACACGTTTTGAAACCCGATTAACTCGATTTAGTGATAAGATGATGGATGGTATTTATCGACTCTATTTACCTGCAATAAAAGGAGTATTAAAATTTAAACGAACTGTTATTTTTATTGCTATTTCGTTACTTGTAATTGCTGGGTTTGTTTTTTCCAATATGGGAGGAGAATTTATTCCAAAATTAGATGAAGGAGATATTGCCATGCAAGCACTCATAAAACCAGGAAGTTCTCTTTCTGAATCCATTAAAGTTTCTGAACAGATAGAGCGAATAATTAAAGATAATTTTCCAGAAGTAGTAACCATGGTAGGTCGTATTGGTGTTTCAGAAATACCAACCGACCCTATGCCAATGGATATTGCAGACTGTTTTATTATTCTTGAAAAAGATATGAATAAATGGACTTCTGCTAAAACGAAACCAGAATTAATTGAGAAAATGCAAGAAAAATTGGCTATTATCCCAGGCGTCAATTTTGTATTTACTCAACCTGTTGAATTACGTTTTAATGAATTGTTAACAGGCGTAAGAGAAGATGTCGCTATTAAATTGTATGGTGAAGATTTAAAAGTATTAGCAGCTAAGGCAGAACAGATGGCTGCTATTATTCAAACAGTTCCCGGTGCAGGAGATGTAAGAGCAGAAGCCACAAGTGGTTTACCCCAAATAACGGTACAATACCAACGTGGTAAATTAGCCCAATATGGTATGGATGTAGAAAAACTAAACCGTTATGTAAGTTCAGCATTTGCTGGAGCTGAAGCAGGGGTGATTTTTGAAGGAGAAAAACGGTTTGATTTGGTGATTCGCCTTTCTAAAAAATATCGTCATAGCATTGATAACCTAAAAAATCTTTTTGTTGATTTACCTAACGGAGAGCAAGTGCCTTTAAAGGAATTAGCTCATATTAGTTACAAACCGGGACCCATGCAAATAGGTAGAGATAACACTTATCGAAGAATTTCTGTTGGCGTAAATGTGAGGGGTAGAGATGTAGAATCTATGATAAAAGAAGTACAAAAAAAACTAGATACAGAACTTGACTTACCACCCGGTTATTACATCACTTATGGTGGTTCGTTTGAGAATTTGCAGCGGGCAAAAGCAAGGTTAAGCGTTGTTGTTCCAATAGCATTGGCACTTATCTTTATTTTGTTATTTTTTGCCCTTCAATCCGTACCGCAAGCTACCATGATTTATATGGCAGTTCCGTTAGCAGCTATTGGTGGCATTTATTTTCTTTGGATAAGAGGAATGCCTTTTAGTATTTCTGCAGGTGTAGGTTTTGTTGTGTTGTTTGGTGTTGCCGTATTAAATGGATTAGTATTAATAAGTCGTTTTAATACTTTAAAAGAAGAAGGAGTTTTAGATATTACCAAGCGAATTTTAAAGGGAACTAAAGAACGACTCCGACCAATATTACTTACCGCTATTGCTGCAATAATGGGATTTATGCCTATGGCTGTTTCGGCATCGGCAGGGGCAGAAGTGCAACGACCATTAGCAACAGTAGTTATTGGCGGACTTATTTCTGCTACTTTACTCACCCTTTTAGTAGTGCCTGTACTTTATTACATTGTAGAACGTAGAGGAGAAAAAAGAAAAAAGAAAAAAAAGAAACCCTCCATACCTCTTGCTTCATTATTATTTTTTATCCTATTTTCTTTATTAACATTTGGTACTCAAAAAGTGCAAGCTCAAAATGAAAATTTAACAATAGAACAAGCTGTTAATATTGCCTTAAAAAATAATCCACAAATAAAAGCAGCTTCATTAGGTGTAGAAAAGCAGCAAAAATTAAAAAAGACTGCTTTTGAGTTAAATAATACCGATTTTACTTATACCACTGGACAAATTAATTCCTCCATGGTTGACTATCAATGGCAAATTTCACAAGGTTTTAAGTTTCCTACCACTTATCTTTC
>CAZVEW010000289.1:0-2522 GCA_964625955.1 uncultured Vicingus sp.
ATTGTTGAGATTTTGGAGATCTATTTTACTTCTTTTTATATGTTTTTTGTTCGTACCTTTCGCTTGGTGCTAAGGGAATTAAATCCATTCCGCAAATTGGGCATGAACCTGATTCTTCTTTTATTACATCAGGGTGCATTGGGCAAGTAAATTGTTGCCCTGCATTAAGTTGAGGTTGCTCTAACAAATCCATTCCGCATTTAGGACAACTACCCGATTCGTTGTAGGTTTTTTCATCTTCGCAGTGCATTGGACAATAATAAACCCCATTTCCTTTTTGTACAGTTTCTTTTTTAGGTGTATGCTCATGATGACAATCGCCTTCTTTTTTAGGCATTTCAATGGTGTAATGTAAGCCTGCTTTTAACAATGTTTCTTGCAGTGTTGCCAATGGAATATGTGAAGCCATTTCGATAGTTGCTTCCGATTTTTTTAAATCAATAGTTACTTTTGTTACTTCGTTTAAGTTGTTTAAAGCACTTTCTACACTGTTTTGACAACCTGTGCAAGACATGCCTGTTACTTTATATGTATGTTTCATAGCTTTTTATTTTATTCTCCAAAGTTACTGGGTTAATCCATCAATATGTTACATAATTCTCTAAATAAGTTATATTATTTACAGGTTATCAAGTGAGTACCTACTGTTTGCGTTTCTTATTCTTTTAAATTTACTTGGTGTCATTCCTGTCACCTTCTTAAACTGACTACTTAAATGAGCCACGCTACTGTAACCCATTTGGAATGAAATCTCACTCAAAGTTAGCTCATTATAGAACAATAACTCTTTTACTTTTTCTATTTTTAATTGTATTAGGTAGTGTTCTATTGTAAAACCAGCTATGGAAGAAAATAAATTACTTAGGTAGTTATAATCGTAATTTAACTTTTCTTTCAAATAAGCTGAAATCTTCAATTTATCAACCTCTTCTAAATAATGTTGCACATATTCTAGCAATAATTTTTTAGTCTTTTCTATTAGTTGGCTCGCTTTATCGTCAAGTAAACCAAAACCAAAAGGTTCTAGCTTATTTTTTACTTTTGCTATTTGAATAGCTGTTAGCTTTTTTGTTCCAAAGTCAACCTCTCCTAGTACTACCGAAATGGGCTGTAATCCTATTTTTTCGAGCTGTTCTTCCACAACAAAAACACATCGATTACAAACCATATTTTTAATGAAAATCTTCATCATTCTACTATTATGGTTGTTTGTTCTTCCCTATTATCTGAATGATAAAAACAACTAAAAAAGTAGGTTCCAACAGTATTAAATGTGTACGAATAGGTATTACCTTCTTTAATTCTTCCGCTATTAAAGAAGGTACCACTTACAGAGTGTGAGCCTCCTCCTCTATTAGAAAAGGTAACGGTTGTTCCTACAGGAACTAGTAGTTGAAATGGGTGGAAATTCTTATATTCTAACCGTACTTCATAAGGACTTTGATCACTGTCATCATGTTTCCTACAGGAGATTAATACAAAAAGAGTAAAAACAATAAATACTATTTTTATGTAATTTTTCATAATTTATAAGCTATTACATCCATTTAATATGACTTGGATTATTTACACCTTGGTTCTTATGAGCTATTTATTATTTAAAATAATAAATTTCTAGTTTTTTTCAGATGCTGTATCAATTATAATAGGTAACCCATCTTTTCCAAGAGGCACAAAGAAGAACTTAGCGTTAGGACTTGTGGCTAATTTATCTTGAACTTCCAAGGCTTTATATTGTAAATATTTTTGTGTGATACTAGAATCTATTATTGATTGTGCATCACGTTGTCCTCGTGCCAAAATTCGTTGAATTTCTGCCGTTTTTTTAGCTATTTCCATTTCATACTCTTTTTGTTCAATATCTTGTTGAACAGCCAACTTTCTATTAACAGCAGAGCTTACTACTTCTGGATAGACAATATGCTCAACAGTAACTCTATCAAATAAAAGGTGTTTATTTTTTACTTTGTCTGTAAGCATTTTGTATATTTTAGCTTCTATTTCCATACTCTTCGGTGATACGTTACTATATTCATATTGTGAAAAGATATTTCTAGTTAAACTAATGAATACTGGTTTTACAACCGTACTATAATATTGTCGTCCTACTTTTAGTTCTAATTGAGGTAGTTCTTCAATAATAGGTTTTAGCGTTACTGAAACAACTAATTTAATATGCAATTCATCTTTGGTAAGTATAGAGACTCTCTCTGTAAACGTTTGCCACTGAGCATTATAAGCGACAACACCAACCCATGGCCAGTGCCAAATGGGGCCATTATTGTAAATCTTATTTGTTTTTAATCCTTGCCCCCAAGGTTTCCATTTCATTGCTTTATAACCTGGTTTTACAACTGTGCAGGCAGTCATTGTAACTGTTAACACTAATGTAATAACTATATATTTTATCGTTTGATTTTTCATAATATCGAATTTTTAAAATAATGATATATTCTAGTTTTTTTAATTCTTCTCTCTTTTCCCTATCGCTAGAATTTTTTTTGACAAATAAGTTAAGGGGC
>CAZVEW010000290.1:0-2519 GCA_964625955.1 uncultured Vicingus sp.
CTAAATCAGCTTTAACGTTATCCGGTATTTCTTTGAGATCTCGCTCGTTTTCTTGCGGAATAATCACTATTTTAATACCACCTCGATGTGCCGCAAGTAATTTTTCTTTCAATCCCCCTATCGCTAATACTTCACCACGCAGGGTTATTTCACCAGTCATTGCAACATCTGCACGAACTGGATTACCGGTTAAACTCGATACTAACGCAGTACACATACCAACACCCGCGCTAGGTCCATCTTTAGGCGTTGCGCCTTCGGGAACATGAACATGAATATCTCGTTTTTCATAAAAATCTTCATTAATACGTAATTTCTCAACTCGGCTACGAACCACGGTCATGGCCGCTTGAATTGACTCTTTCATGACATCGCCCAGAGATCCAGTAAAACTAAGTTTACCTTTACCCGGCACCGAAGCGGTTTCAATCGTTAGTAACTCACCACCCACTTGCGTCCAAGCAAGCCCCGTCACTAAACCAACCCTATTTTTATCATCAGCTTTGCCATAATCAAAACGTTGTACCCCTAAGTAATCTTCAAGGTTTGCTTGATTGATGATAATTTTTTTCAAGGTTTTATCTAATAAAATATTTTTAACCGCTTTGCGACATAATTTAGATATTTCTCGCTCTAAACTTCGCACCCCAGCTTCACGAGTGTAATAGCGAACAATACCCACAATAGCACTATCTTCTATTTCAATTTCCTTTGCTTTTAACCCATTACGCGCTATTTGTTTGTCAACAAGATGACGACGGGCAATATTAAGTTTTTCATCTTCGGTATAACCCGATAAATGTATAACTTCCATACGGTCAAGCAATGGGCTAGGAATATTCATACTATTTGACGTAGCAACAAACATCACGTCACTCAAATCATAGTCAACTTCTAAATAGTGATCGTTGAACGTATTATTTTGCTCAGGATCTAAAACTTCTAATAAAGCTGAAGCGGGATCTCCTCTCATATCAGAGGCCATTTTATCAATTTCATCTAGTAAAAACAGTGGATTTTTAACGCCAGCTTTAGCCATTTTCTGGATCAATTTTCCGGGCAGTGATCCAATATAAGTACGGCGATGTCCACGTATTTCAGCTTCATCACGTACACCGCCCAAAGCCATACGTACATATTTTCGTCCCGTAGCTTTGGCGATAGATTGCCCTAAAGAGGTTTTACCAACCCCTGGAGGTCCAACTAAACACAATATAGGCCCTTTTAATTTACTCACCCGTTGTTGTACCGCCAAATATTCTAAAATTCTTTCTTTAACTTTTTCTAAACCATAATGATCTTTTTCAAGCACTAGCTCTGCTTGGTTCAGATTTCGTTTTAATTTACTGCGCTTTTTCCATGGTACGTTCAACATCCAGTCGATATAACTTCTAACAACAGTTGCTTCAGCCGACATGGGTGACATCATTTTTAATTTTTTCAATTCGGCTAAGGTTTTTTCTTTGGCCTCAACGGGCATTTGCGCCTCGTCAATACGTTGGGTAAATTGCTTTAATTCATCAGGGCCATCTTCGCCATCACCTAGTTCTTTTTGAATAGCTTTCATTTGCTCATTCAAATAATACTCACGTTGCGATTTTTCCATTTGCTTTTTAACTCGGGTACGAATTTTCTTTTCAACTTGTAATAAATCAATTTCCCCCTCCATTAATGCCATTAAATGCTCTAAGCGTTGCGAAATATTATTGATTTCTAATACTTTTTGTTTGTCAGCTAACTTTAATGGCATATGTGCTGCCATCGTGTCAGCCAATTGCTCAGCATCATCAATCCCTGACACTGAGGTTAAAACTTCAGGGGGTATTTTTTTATTAAGTTTTACGTACCCTTCAAATTGAGAGATAGCGGAGCGGATCAAAACGTCTAAAATATCATCATGTACTACTTCAGCATATAAATACTCTACATCAGCAACAAAATAATCTTCGCTTTTGGTAAATTGCTTAATCGTAGCTCGTTGCACGCCTTCCACTAAAACTTTTACCGTGCCGTCAGGTAATTTTAACATTTGCAAAATAGTGGCAATCGTCCCCGTTAGGTATACATCATCAGCACTAGGGTCATCAACAGAAGCATCTTTTTGAGCAACCAAAAAAACTTGTTTATTTTTATCCATACCAAGATCTAAGCTGCGAATAGATTTTTCACGACCAACAAATAAGGGAATAACCATTTGTGGATAAACAACAACGTCACGTAAGGCTAAAACAGGGATCTCGACTACGCCAGATTGCTCTTGGGTCATAAGTACTCTCTCAGGGGAATAGGAAATAAATTATAATTATAGAAAGTATATGGGGATAGACCGTGATCTTTCAACGGAAGGATCAAAAAAAGTATTGCCGAAATTAAAAATTACAATGCCTAGTTCAGACCTAATTAGCTATGGTCTGCCACACTTATTGATTTGATTTTGGGCTAAATTATTTTCAGCCCAAATCAATGCTCATCTATTGATTTTACTCTCCTCCACAACCACCACAACAAACCCCCTCTTC
>CAZVEW010000291.1:0-2518 GCA_964625955.1 uncultured Vicingus sp.
TATCAACGATGAAATCAAGGCTTTGAACTTACCAAAATCCGTGACCTGTTTGTTAGCTGTAGCGAAGTGAGAAATAAGACCATATTTATAAAATCATTGTATAGAGTTCAGTCAATGAATCAGCCACAATTATTCGATAATATTGAAGCGTCTGGTGTGTCACTAGATGATGCGGCAAACCAACTTAATGTATCTGTTGCCTCTATTAGGAATTGGATAAAAACAGGGTATCTTGAACAAATTGGGAAAAGTGTCATTTCGCTAAAGACTTTAAGAAAACTGTCGCTGGAGGTGCAAAGCTGACAGCGAGGGCAAATAAATCGCTCAAGGATTCTCATAATCATAAAGAGCTTTTACAAGAATATTACTCGCTCATCAGTAAACATGAAATTAAAGGTTATGATTTAGGCTTGAGGTATGAAGAAGCACTTTCTGATTCTTATAGAAATAAAGAGGGAATCTACTATACACCGCCAAATGTTGTAGCTCGTTTTTTCCATTACTTACCAAAAGACTGCTCCAACTTATCATTTTGTGACCCCTGTTGTGGTTCTGGCAACTTTATTATTGCAGCCATCGAATATGGTATTTCTCCAGAAAATATTTTTGGCTATGACACTGATCCTTTTGCGGTTGAGGTGACAAAAAAAAGAATATTTGAACTTACAGGATATAAAACGGATAATATTCAATATTGTGATTTTTTAGAATCAACCCTCCAAAAGAATAAAAGACTCTTTGATATTATTTTTACAAACCCACCTTGGGGGAAAAAAATCAATAAATTTCAGAAAGAGTTATATGCTAAGTCAACAGGTTCTGCTAAAAGTACCGATACAAGCTCATTTTTCTTTTTTGAATGTTTATCGAGATTAACTGATGATGGTTATTTAGGTTTCTTATTGCAGGATGCTTTTTTTAATATTTCTTCTTATGAAGATGCACGAAAAAAGGCTTTAGAATTCCAAATTATATCAATAATTGATTTCGGAAAGCCATTTAAAGGTCTTTTAACAAAGGCTAAAGGGATTATTATAAATAATATAAAACCCATGAAGGAACACATCATCCAATGTTCTGATATTTCAACATTTCATTCTCGGTTACAGAGTTCCTTTTTAAAAAATCCAAAATTCATACTGAATTCAAGTGCGTCAAAAGAAGAATCAGATACAGTTTCTCATTTGTATGAGTTACCCCATACGACACTATACAATCAAGCAAGATGGGGGCTTGGAATAGTGACAGGCAACAATAAAAAATTCATTCAAAATACACCTCGAAAAAACTATGTGCCTGCATATAGGGGGTTAGATATAAAAGAATGCGGAATTAGTGAGCCAACTTCTTATATACCAGATAACCTATCTCTTTATCAACAAGTTGCTCCAATTAATTTATATCAGGCTGGTGAGAAGCTTATCTATAAATTTATTTCTTCAAAGTTAGTCTTTTTTTGTGATAAGAATCAAAGGTACATATTGAATAGTGCAAATATGCTAATTCCTCATAAAAGTTTCCCTTTAAATCAGGTTCAATTAAAACAAATTCTTAATAGTAAGGTAATAAACTGGTTATTTAGAACAGTGTTTGATACGCACAAGGTGCTTCGTTCAGACCTTGAGGTATTACCCATTCATTTTGAATATTTTAAAAATAACACAACTTTTAATGAACATGAATTCAATCAATATCTTAAAGTTGAGGAGCTAGACGATGGATCTTTCAGAATTAAAAAATAGAATCTGTGAATCTTTTACAGGAACAGCAGATGATTTAGAAGAGGTTTTAGAAATAGTAGAAACGGATAGTTCGGTTTTTCCTTTTAATGAGTACGAGCATCTAATATGCAACCTCATGGAAAAAAGCGGATTGACTTATCAGCAATATTTGGAGATAAGAAGTGAATATGTCGTAGAGAATCCAAACTTATGGATATTTGAAATATCTGCGCCAAGAGGATTTGGTGAAAAGTTTGCAGAGACATATGTGCGTGGAATGTGTCCCGACCTTAAAAAGTCATCCAAGAAGCTTGATGCAGACTGTTCAGGCCAATATGATATGTGGTTAGATGGTATAAGAATTGAGGTAAAGGCATTGAGGGCAGTAGATAGTAATAGTGACGAGCCTCTCTATATAAAGGTATTGTCTAGAACATCAAAAAAACCATTTTTAATGAATTTTCAACAGCTAAAACCACAGTGCTGTGATGTGTTTATTTGGGTTGCAGTCTTTAGAGATGAAATTGTTCTATGGGTTATGTCTTCAGATGAAGTAGCAAATCATGCACTTTTTTCTAAAGGTCAACATCGAGGGAACAAAGGAAATGAAGGACAGTTGCATATGAAGGATGACAATATTCATCTGTTTGATGAGTACGTGTTTAATGTCAAAGACTTAGGAGAATTTATAAAAAATGCAGCTAAACGTGGAGAAAGCTAAAACAGCTAACCATTCAAATCGAGAGGAACGCTCGCGCCCTCATTTGGGTCGTTAACGTAGGAGAACACCCATGAAA
>CAZVEW010000292.1:0-2513 GCA_964625955.1 uncultured Vicingus sp.
TAAATCGCTTCTATCTAAAAATGGTTTTATGGTTAATCCTTTTGGTAATGATTTTTGGATTTCATTTATCCGTTTTTGTACATTTTTTATCACTTCATTAGGATTTTCTCCTTTTAACATCAATACTTGTCCACCAACAGCCTCTCTACCATCTTGCGTAAAAGCACCATAACGAACTGCCGATCCAAAACGTAAAGTATCGGCAACATCATTAATTAAAATAGGACTTCCATTAATGTTTTTTACCACAATATTTCGCAAATCATCTAGCGAACGAGCAAGTCCTTCACCCCTAATAAAATTGGCTTGATGATTTTTCTCAATGTAAGCACCACCCGTATTGGCATTATTTTTTTCTAATGCATCAAACACCTCAGCCATGCTCACTTCCATACTTTTTAATTTATTTGGATTTAAGGCTATTTCATATTGCTTTATGTTACCTCCAAATGAATTAATTTCTACCACTCCGGGAACTAACGCCATTTGTCGCTTTACTATCCAATCTTGAATGGTGCGTAATTCGGTTGGAGAATATTTTTTTTCAAATCCTTTTTTCGGAACAAGAGAATACTGATATATTTCTCCTAATCCTGTTGCAATAGGAGCCATAAATGGTTTTCCAAATTCTTTGGGAATTTCTTCTTGAATTTTATTCAATTTTTCTTGTACCAACTGCCTTGGTAAATAAGTTCCCATCTCATCTTTAAACACAATGGTTACTACCGATAAACCAAAACGAGAAATGGAGCGTAACTCAGTTACATCGGGCAAATTAGCTACTGCCAACTCTACAGGATAAGTAACAAATTGCTCAATATCTTCTGTGCCTAAGTTCGGAGCAACGGTAATTACTTGTACTTGGTTATTGGTAATATCAGGCACAGAACCCAATTTTACATTCATCATGGCATTAATTCCAGCACCAATAAGGGCTAAAGTCATTAACCCAATAATGAGTTTATTTTTAATGGAATAGAAAATTATTTTATTAATCATCTTCTTTAGTTAAAAAGTTAAAAGTCTATCAAGCATAAAAATCTTGATTTTTTTGAAATAGGTTTTTGATGGCGTTTTAACGCATTGCGTCAGAAAGTAGAAAGGTCGGGAAGTTGGAAATTAAGTGCTTGTAAGGTGAAAAATAAAAATTCACGAGTTACTCAACACCACCAACTAATTACTAGCTACTGATTACTACATAATTGGAGGTCCTCTATGAGGGGAATTTTCAATAAGTGGAGATAAATAGTTTATCTCAATGGCTGTAAAAGAAGGAGTAATTACTTCTTTTTGAATTATTGGTTGCAAAACAGCAAATAAGATGATAGCCGTTTGTAATTTAGATATGTTTTTTAAAGAAGTATCAGTTGAATTAAAGGTAAAACAATGCTCAATGGTACATTCTGTTCCAGAATCATCTGTTTCATTTGCTAAACAAACAATGAAATCATAAATTCCTTCATCAGCATGGTCATTATGTTGGATATGCTGATGTTCAGGGTTTTTGTCCTGTCCACCTTTATGGTGATGATAATGCTGTATTTCATTGTAATTTTCATTAGCAAACTCACCACAATGCGGCACTAAATTATGTGCAAATCCAAACGAATAAGTCAACAATAATAAAAGTGATATGATGGTTTTATAAAATTGCATCAGGCAAAAGTAAGGAAATTATTTATGGGGGAATTTTTAAAAATTGATTTTGTCAGTATAAACACTCAGCGTTATTTAACATCTGCCAACTGTTTTTTTACTTTTTCAACTACTTTTTCTTGGGTATCTTGCTTTTTCTCTAGAGCTTCAATGTCCTTCTTAGCTTTTTCTATTTTTTTATGGTCATCTGTTATATTTGCCTTATCTCTAGATATTTGACTAGATGTTTTTTCAAATTTCTTGTCTAACTTTTCTTTTTGTTTGGTTAATTTATCCAGCTTTCCTTTGCCATTATTAATATTACTGGTAACCCCTTTTAAATCGGAAGAAATAGATTTTAATTCTTTTTTATTGCTGGCTATTCTCTCGTTTTTGTTTTTAATATCACTTTCTAAATTGGTAATTCTATCGTTTTTACTTTTTATTTTTTCAACAATATCAGTAAGCTTTTTATCTTGTTTCTTTAACTCCTTTTCTAAAACAATAACCGAAATTTTGGAAGCTAATTTTCTCATAAATTTTTCTGCTTTTTTATATTCCGCACTTTTCGGAACAATGTACTCGTTATTTATTTCAAAACAAGCAATTAATTTCGAGCTTTCTTTTTTCGATTTTTTAACCACGGCATAAACATCAATTTTATTCTCACTAATAGATTTTATTATCGTATTATCTAAGAATAACTCTCCTTTTTTTTCTACAATTGTTCCCGCATCTTTTTCGGCTTCTTTTTTAAAAACCCTCATAACATCTTTTAAATTGTCAGAAAGAATATTTACCTCTAAAGCAAATTTCTCTCCACTGCTAAATTTATATTTTACGTCTTTTACTTTTATTTCTTGAGCAAAAATTGATAT